>JAISZB010000235.1 GCA_031269465.1 Clostridiales bacterium
TATTGTTTCATTGGATATCTTATTTTGCATATTAAAGTCCCTTTTTTATACCGGTGGTGCTAATTGCCTAAATCGGCTTTTCGCACCAGCTGTATAAAATAGGTACTTTTGACTTTAAATCGGTATAGTCAAGATCCGAAATAGGCGCTTTGACATTGAAAGCCGGCTTCTTTTCATGCGCAAAAAGAATGTCTGCCGGATCACTCTCCGACAATGATTTGAATCTCTCCTCGATTCAGCGCAGCTTGTGCGACTGGAGCCATGCCCGCGCTTATTTTCAGCTCCCTCAGGGACGGCAAATCATTAAGCGGGGAGAAATCCTTTATTACAGTGGATTCTGACAAATCCGGCTCGAAGATTGAAGAAAAGCTCTCTATGCCATCCAGGCTTTGAAGCTGCGTATTGACAAGTCCCAGCCGGCTCACTTGGGAGACGCTTCCCAGCTCAGAGGCGCTTCGCAAGGGGGGCTCCCTTAGAATCAATTCCCGCAGGCTTTTCATGCGTTCAAGGTATGACCAGTCGTTAGCGTATATGCCGGATAGGCGAAGGATGTGGAAGTTGGGATGATCCGCAAGAGGCTCTATGTCTGTGAAGCTGCAAAACGCCGAATCAAGTTCAGTTAGTTGCAGGCACTTTGAAAGCGGGGATATGTCGCTCAGATTATAGCATTTCACAAAATGCGCCTGCGTCAGCCATTCGCAATCCGCAAGCGGGGTTATATCCGCAATGGGCTGGCCAATGATATAAATAACGCTCAAGTTCTTCATGCCCCGTACATCGCTTAAATCCACAAGCTGCCGTACCGCGCGCCGCCATCGTCAAACCCACGAAATACAAGCCGGCTACTGTTTTGAGATCATCGCCGGAAACGGACTCATTGAGCGTTTTCCCAAGAACCGCCCGAACCGCTTTTTCGACCAGCGGGTCGTTGAAAGCATAATCCGCGCCGCCCGGGCTGTCCTTCGGGGGGAAGAGAAAAGACCCGGAACCGCCGACAACCAAGCCCGCAACGAACGCAAGGCATGCCATTGCCGCGGCGAAAAAGACCTTAGACTTAGAGTTCCTGCTTATTTTATACCTAATCAAAGCCCGCTTGACGGCGTCAGCGCTTTGATAGCGGTCATTAGGGGAAAAAGCTTCGCATTTGCCCGCAATTCTTCCAAGCCTCTTGCTCTGTATCTCTCCGTCTGGCGAGCCGGTCAGCATAAACCGCAAAAGCACGCCTAAAGCGTGGATGTCTGCGCGGCAATCTGTCTGAGAAAAGCCGTACTGCTCCGGCGGAGAATACTTTCTCGTCCCTAAGTTGCTTGTGTCGAAGTCGGCATTTTGGAAGTACCTGCGGGAAACGCCAAAATCTATAAGCGCCACGCTGTGGTCGCCGGGATTGATGATAACATTGGAGGGCTTGATGTCGCGATGGATGATTGGTTCAGCCGGGCATGCAAATAGCTGAGCGCTCCGTAAAGATCGATGGCCGCGCCTACAGACTGCGCCTCATCCAGCTTTCCGAAGCATTCGAAATATTGGGTTAGCGACACGCCGTCAATGAAATGGTACAATATGAACCGGCTGTCGCCGCTGTCAAGCGCAACCTCGTACTTTGGAATCCCTGGATGGTCCAAGTCGAGCAAAAACTCTGCTTAGCCGATTTTTTGCTTATTGGATTTCCGGCAGCGCTTAAGCGCAAGTCGCTTAGCATATACTTTTTCGGCAAGCAAATAGGTTTCTGCGAAGTCATTGGCTGAAAGCCTCTCCAAAACATCAAAGCGTTCCGATAATTCTTCCGGCAGGGCAAACATGCCTTCGGAGAGGCCGGCTTCCAAAAATTCACCCGCGAAGGAATTACTCATACCTGTCCTCCATGCCCAGTATCGGCAATGACAGCTCCGCGAGCGTCGCTTGAACATCCATTGGGGGAAGCCCTTTATCCAAGGCGTATATCACCACTGCATCGCGTGCGATTTTTGGGTAAAGAGGGTTTTGCGGGCGGCTTTCAAAAGGAGTTGCGCCTCTTCGTAGCCCATCTCGAAGCCAAATGCAAGTTGAAGCGTCTTGTCACGGGAAGGTTTGCGGGTTCCGTTGAAAATCTGGCGCCCATATGTGCGGCTAATCTCGGACTTGAGGATAATCCGCTCCGGAACTTCGCGTCTCTTAGCGCAATGCTAGTTGATATATGCATTGAAAGGGGGCGGATTCATTTGAGCGCAGTTCTGTTTTATGAACTGCTTGATGTTGCCTGCCCTGAAAAGCCTACACAGGAATGCGCTGGTGCTTATATCCGAGTTAGCCATAATAGCTGCCTTTCGCTTGCTTTATATACCGCCGCTATGACGATTTGCAGTCATATGGGCCTATTTTGGAGCTTTTCTGTTCACTGGCGCTGATATTCGCATGAATTCAACGCTTTTACGGTGCGAAATGCAGATATCAATCGCTATCGCCGTACGAACTTTAGTACGAAAATACATTTTATGGACATTGATCCATGCCTCAAACACACAATTGACTTAACATTTTCACTCTTGGCGTTGAAGTAGCGTCATAGGGGTTCATATGTAAATCAGTATATCTTTCACAATTATACGCTACGTCAAGAATGCTTTGCAAGGAGAAAAAATGTTAAAGAGTCCTAACCTAAATTAAATCATCTCTATCCCTTTTTCACCCTATATTCGTTTGCTTTAACGTTTAAAGCTGGAAGCGAAAAGCCCGAAAGTGCAGGCAAGACATTATTCTTGCCATAAATATGGCGGATCTGAACCGCGTCATGAGGCTGTCCTCAATTCCAGGCTGGCTGAAAGCGGAGGTGATTCTTTATTGCAAATCCGACGCCATTATGACTGCGGTTGAAACGCACGGCAAGCAAAGAACCTGGAACCAAGAGCCGCCTTGCTTTATCATGAGCGAAACAACACCCGGCAGGGCTTTAAGCCTTGCCGGGTGCATAGCTTTGACGATGTCTCTTCTTTCAATATCAAGTGGGGCTAATAGGCGTTTTTGTCCGAGGCGATACTCTCTATTATCCATGCATCACTCTGAGTCACGCGCGGCATCTGAACCTGCTGGACAGACACAGACCACTGTTTTGCCATTTCCTCGGCCTTCACATATACTGATTTTCAGCGCTGCGCCTAGCAAAGCGAACTGTGAGTCGTTGCAAGACCGGAATCTCGGATGAATAGCGGCTGGAACATAAAGCCAATTATTTCGGTTTAGGCTGAGGATAAACAAAAACAGTTGCTATACCGCTTTGCAATCAAATGCACCGATTTTCATTCAATGTTCCTTTTTTCGTTGATTATCCATTGAGCAGTGCGAAATGGCGATATCGGCATTTCGCACCCACTGTATAATCAAGCAAATTATATATGAAAATCAGCATATCTAGTGCAAATATCAGTATAGAGAGACGCGAAGCCATGCCCTTTTAGAATTCAAGCGGCAATTCAAGGTTGCGGCGATTCATTACGCTACCTTGGAGGCGGGGGACTTCTTGCCGCCCTTCGTTAAAATGGATAGGAATAAGCTTCAATTGCCTGAGCCGGCGTGATTTTCGTTACGGAAATCTGAGGATCGTCGTAAAATTGCCCGTCAAATTCATACTTTCCGATAAAGAGCGTCCCTTCGACTGTTACCCATGATTCAGCTTCAAGCTCAGAAACTTTGTCATATTTGCATAAGAGGCCGGCAGGCGATAGATCGGCAACGCAACAGGACATCATCAAGCGCGCCGGAACGAACTCATCCTCTTTAAGCATGGTGGGATCTTTAAAGACAAACCCTGTCATGACGACAGTATATCCCTCGTATAGATTCATATTCATGCATATCTCAGAAATCCACGCGCCGAAATAATCATCCGGCACTGTTATTTTCTTGCCCTGCACATCCAAACCGGGCAAATCGTTTGCATAGCCGTCAGTTGAACCGTACGAAGCGTTTGAATTTGACAGCTTGACTTCAGCGGCAGGCGCTTCGGTTGCGGCATCGGCATTTTCTACTATCACCGCCGCGGGAGCTTCGGTTTTCGCGGCTGCTGCGCTCACTGAGGAGTTTAAGCTTCCTGAAGCCCCGCTTGAAAGTCCGGAAATGGCGCTGCCTCCAATCAGGCTGCCGGAAAGATCTGCAGTGCTAAGAGGGCTATGAGGCAGAACCAAGAGCAGTATTGGGACTGCAAGAACAAAGCAGTGGGAGCTTCTCAGCTTGTGTTGCGGACGAAAGAGCCTGCCAAGGCCTATAAAAGCCCACAGAGCCATTACAATTGCGGAAAACCAAAGATACGGCTCCATCCTTGGAGTAACGTAAGATAGGTATTTACCGCTTAAAACCAGAAAGAGCATCAAGGCTGCGAATGCCAGGAAGCATAAGAGCTCGAGGAATATTTGAGGATTAAACGCTCTTGCTTGCATATTAGAACCCTCCAAATGCTGAAATAAGGAAAACAGCCGCAAAAGACGCGATAAACGAAGCCAGCAGAAGCTTTGCTATAAAGCTCTTTGAAAATCCTGATGAAAGCATCATGGCGTTTTTTATGTCCATAATCGGGCCGAAAACCAGAAAACCCATGATGGCGGCTAGCGGAAATTGGTTGGAGAAGCTTCGGGCGATGACGGCGTCTGAGGAGGAGCACAGGGACAGAGCAAAGGCCATGACCATCATGATTATTATAGAAAACGCCAGCCCTGCGCCGCTTTGCGCAGATCTGAAGGCTCCCGTCCCAATGACCTGAAAGATGGAGGCTATGAAAGTTCCAATGACCAGGTACTTTCCGACGCTGAAAAACTCCGCTTGAGAATGCCTTATGAACAAGCCGGCTTTTCCGGAAAAAGAAGTTATTGATTCTGCATCTTCATAGCAACCGCAGCCGCACATCAGACGATCCAAGGCGCCTCCGGAAAGAGGGGGCTTTTTGGACGGCCAAAGGGCAAAGGCGAGTCCTGTGGCTACAGAGACTATAATGCCAAGCGCCACGCGTCCTACTACGACTGTCATGTTTCCGGTGAATGCATAGTAAGTTGACAAGATCACCACAGGGTTTATTATGGGGGCTGCCGCCATGAATGTGACGGCAACAGGAAGCGGTATGCCCTTTCTCACCAGGGATCTGAAGATTGGAATAGAGGCGCAGTCGCATACAGGAAGGCAAAACCCGCCGATTATCGCCGCCAGCATTCCCAGTCCGAGGGATTTGGGGAATCTGCTTTCAATTGCTCTTTGAGGAATGAAAATTTGGATGAAGGATGAAAGCAGAACGCCTATCAGCAAAAACGGAACAGCCTGCAGCAGTATTCCTAAAAACACATTTACAATTGTATTGAAAGGAATCTTAAACCCTTCAAGCGCCGGTCTGGCGACAAAATAGAGCTCAACCGCCAATATCAGCGTCAAAATAAAAAAACTCACCGGATTTGCCCTTTTTGCGAAAATCTGCTTGTACAAATCATTGGAGGCATTGAATTCGTATACGGCGATACCCGGATTTATTCCGGAAAGCAAGCGTTTTACGCGCTTGAAGTCATCGGGGTAATGGACGTTTCGCACTACCGCGAAGTCGCTGTTTGCAATCTGCTCAGGAAGGGCGCCTCCCGTTCTTCCAAGCAGGCTTTCTAGATTCTTGCCGTCTGCGATATGAATTACCCTTTTAAGGGTTGCCAGGCTATGAAGCTTTGGATGGAGAAGCAGGGCTTGAAGTTGGGAAAATGGCGCTACTCCATTCCATTCGATCCATATTTCATCAAATTCCCCGGCTTCCAGTTCGCGGCGTATGCTTTCGACTATCTGCTCAGGCCTTTGTTCCAGATCCTTCTTTGAAAACGATGCGCTTTGGCAGTTTTCATGCCGGCTGTGAAACTCTTCGTCGCCAGATTCAAACTGGAGGACGAGCATCTTGACATCATGCCAATCGCCGCGGTTTAGCAAGTTGTTCAAAAAAGTAGTTTTTCCTGAGTCCAGGAAACCGGTCGCAACATAAATGGGCAAAGCCATGAAATCACTCCCCGCCAAAGAGGGCGCAGAGCTCCCGCCGATTAAGATTCCGGCCGATTATGCAGAGCATATCGCCTCCGGCTGAGCACTTTGTTATGCTTGCATCTCCAGGAATGTACTGCAGGTTCATAAAGCCGCTGGGGCTTGGCAGGATGCCCTTTGCCCGGAGGACTTCTCCGGAGGCCTGCTCTAGCTTGGCCAGGCCGGACTTCATGTCATCCAAGCTTAATGTCCGCTTTACGTGGATGGTTACGGTGTCAAAGACTTCCTCCGCAGAATGATCGTGCACGTGCTCATGGCTGTGTTCGCTATCATGAGAGCGGGTCTGTTCTGGGAATAGCATGCCGGAAGCGGATATTTCGCCCCAAGGCCGCGATATTATGGGCGCGTGAGGATTCAAGCCTCTAAGAAGCATTCGCGCTCCGCTTATTTTCTCCGGATAGATCTCAACGCGGCTGAGCGCGATAATGTCAGCCATTTCTATTTGATCTTCAAAAAACTCGCCGAAATTGTCCAAATACATTTTGATGCGTTTGACATCGACTACGGCAATGCTTTTTTTTATTGACGCAAGGGGCTTTATCAGAGGATCGGAGCATGCGTTTATAACATCTGACAGTTTGCCCACGCCTGAAGGCTCTATTATAATCTTGCCCGGGTGAAATCGCTCCAGGAGCTCTTTCATGGCTTTAACAAAGTCGCCTGTAAGGCTGCAGCAGATGCATCCTGAGTTCATCTCTGTCACTTCAATGCTTCCGGTTCTAAGCAAGGCGGCGTCAACGCTTATTTCGCCGAAATCGTTTTCAATGAGCACGATTTTTTCATCGCTGAATAATTCTCTGAGAAGCTTTTGGATAAGAGTGGTTTTGCCGGCTCCCAGAAAGCCTGAAACAATATAAATGCCTGTCGCCATGCGACGCCTCCTTAGCAGTTTGAAATGATGCCTGAAATATGACTATGCGCTCAAGACTGTATTTAGCACATGAAGGAGGAGATGCTAAACTATGCTGAATGCATATGAGAGCTACTATTTCGAGCGTGGCTGAGTGGATGATCAAGATCCGAAATAGGCGTATTTGAATGCAAATCAGCACATATAGTTATATGATTCGCAATTGCTTATTATTCGCATTAACCTTCATTATAGAATCAGGGTGGGGGGAAGTCAAGCCATATTGGAAGTAATTGCAAAAACTTCACAAAAGGTTCATTGTAAAATGAAATGCAACAGACACAGCCATTGAAAATCCATAGGGAGACGCTGTATCATTGAGTTTGCGACTCATCAACGAAAAGGTCGCTCCCTGTTGATCAATGCAAGCGCAGCGCGGAAGGCCGCGCGTTTCAAGGCCTGCCGCCGTTCGAGCGCGGGGAGATCAAGGCGCTTTTAAGGGGAGGGGCCCGGCGGCCATCGCCGCGAGAATCGGAAGGGACAAGGGCGCCGCGACGGTCGGATGGCGATTCGGCGGAGAGATTCGAGCATTTCTTCGAGACGGGCGGGGCAGCATATGGAAAGAACCGCGGAAACAGTCGACACGCGCTGAAAACAGGAGAATGCCCGGACTTATTCGAATATGCGAAGCTGGGGCCGGAGGGGAGGCCCGCCCTTTGCGCCAAGGCGCCCTGCAACTGCATAGATCTAGGGCTTATGCCGACTAAAAGCATTGATTTGGCTCTGAAGGTTCGGCGCAAGTCCAAAAGCGAGGAGGCGACCCAACGCAGGAGGGCGTTGGGGGCGGGCGTCGAAGGGCGCCCCGGCGAAGTGGAGGCCTGCGGTGCTCGGCCATTGGGAAATCGGCTCGGACGCAGGGAAGAAATCGGACAAGGCTGCGGTTCCAGCGATAGCCGAGGCAACGGCGCTCCGCCAGATCGCCGCAGAGCTCGGCGACCGGGGGCGCCTTCAAAAGCGCAGTCTATTCCGCCATTCCCGCTCAAGCTTCGAGAAGGGGGTCGGCGAACGCTACATCGGGCTTCCGCGCCGCTTCGCGGAAAAAGGGAGAAACGCGTGCGGCATGCTTGCGCCGCTTTACGCCAAGGCGGCGGACTGAAACAACAGCCTTTCCAGGAAAATACTGGGTTGCAGGACGCCGCCGAAAATGTTTGAGAGAGATCCTCAAAACAGCGCAATGCGGGTGCGGCGGCTTCGCCTCCACCAGGCCCCGCTCCAGCGTCTACCGGAGGAAAAATATCCCTATGGCATCTGTTGCATTTGATATTGCAATTTATAAAACTTCGCAAAATAAGACTCTTAAAATAATCTGGGGCATAGCCTTGGCTTGGCCTGATATGATGATTTGCAGTCAAGCTCCCAAAAAAGCAGTTTCCTATGAAAATCAGTATAACAGTCGAGGAATTGATGAAATCATCCGCAAAGATTTATTGCGCCCAGCTTTTATCATTAGTGATTAAGCGCATCTAAATAAGGGTTTAACCATGAACATTGGCTACAAATCGTAGGCATGTCCATTTTCGCTTTAGGAGTCTTTTAGTGAGGAGTTTTTTAGTTAGGAGTCTTTTAGTTAGGAGTCTTTTAGTTAAGATAGAGTTTTAACGCTGAAGCTGGATTTGGCTTTTTTAGCTATAAGCACAAGTACAAGCACTGCAACCGCGATTAGGGCGGTGAATCCTCCCGGAGCTACATTAATGTAGTAGGAAATGAAAAGCCCCAGCATGATATCCGTTACGCTGAATACAATGGAAAATATCATGGTGGTTCTGAATCCCTTCCCCAACTGCAGGGCGGTGGCTACGGGCAGCGCTATCATGGAGCTGAGCACCAGAACTCCTACGATTCTTATGGAGGCTGATATTGCAGAAGCTACAAGGATTGAAAATGCGTAGTTTATGAGCTTCACCCTGACTCCTGCCAGTCTTGCCGCATCCTCGTCGTATGAGATGTAGATCAGCTGGTGGTAGAGGAGGATGAGCGTCAGAACAGACACCGCGCTTAGGAAAAGCACCAAGAGCATGTCGAATCGCGTTACTGTCAAGATGCTTCCGAACATGAAGGAATCAGCGTTGGCTCGAAGCTTCCCTGAACTGATGATGGTTATGGCAGTGCCTACGCACAGCGACAAAACTATGGTCAGGATCAAATCTGTGTATTTCTTGAAGTATGTCCGCAGGAACTCAATGAGAGCGCCGCAGATTGATGTAAAGATGAAAGCTCCGAGAATGGGGTTGATATTTGCCAGAAGCCCCATGGCAATGCCTGCTAGCGATGCGTGGGACAATGTGTCCCCAATCATGGACGAGCGGCGTAGCACCAAGAATATGCCGATGCAGGGGCATAGTATGGAGATGAAAAGAGAAACAAAAATAGCATTTTGCATGAAGCTGTAATTAAGCATTGAAGGAAACACTCCCTTTGTCCGATAGAAATTCTTTCGCATACTGCTTAGGAGTGCAGAGATGGCCTTGCCCGCGCATCAAATGGTAAATGAGGGTCGAATTTGAGATGGCGGCGTCAAGGTTATGCTCCACGGAAAGTATAGTTATGCCCTTCTCCCTGTTCATTTTCTTTAAAAATCCGTATATTTCCTGCTGGCTGTTCATGTCTACTCCTGTTGAAGGCTCATCCAGGATGAGCAATTCCTGATCCCCCATAATTGCCCTGGCTATCAATATCTTCTGGCTCTGCCCTCCAGACAGGGTTCCTATCAAAGCATTCGCATAGGAGAGCATTCCAACCTGCTCAAGCTTTTCAAAAACTAAATTCTTGTCCTTAAGCTTAAGCAACTTGCGGTAGGAGTTGAGAGCTTCAAAAACGGTGATGGGGAAATCGGAATTTGAAAAGTCGCTTCTCTGGGGAACATATCCGATTCTTCTGGAATCAACTGAGAGACGTCCGCTAGTGGGTTTTATGAATTTGAGAATGAGTCGCATTAAAGTCGTTTTGCCGCTGCCATTTTCTCCGATAATGGATACGTATTCCCCGTTGCGTATATCCAGATCGATCCCGTTTAAGACGTAAGGCGGCGCTCCTGTGTAGGAGAAGCGCAAATCTTCAGCGTTGATCATGAGCAAGCCCCCTCTAGAATTGAAAGTTATTTTAATTGCGAATGCATATCATTTGCACTTGACAATGGCACCCTTGAGTACTATCATATATTATAGATGCAAATGGGAAGCATTTGCAAGTAAAAATTCGGAGGTTATTTTAATGCTGAAAAGATTTGCCGCCTTGCTGTTTGCTTTTATCGCCTATTGCAGCGTTTCTGCGTGCGGAGCGGGCGCTGGAGCCGCTTCAGAATCTGAACCGGCAGCGGAAAAGATCAAGGTTTCGGTTTCTTTCAACGCGCTCAAGGAGTTTGCCGAGGCAGTCGGCAAAGATAAGGTGGAAATTTCAACAATTGTGCCTGATGGCGCAGAACCCCATGATTTTGAACTGAAAGCTCAGGATCTTGCGGCTCTGAGCAGCGCGAACGTCTTCATTTACAATGGCTTGGGGATGGAGTCATGGGCGCAGGAGGCTGCAGCGGCCGCCAACAATCCCTCTCTTATAGTAGCGGAGGCGTCAAAGGGAGCTGATGCAATTGAAAATACTGAACAAGAGGAAATTGAAGAGCACGGACAGTATGATCCGCATGTTTGGCTTAGCTTGAAGGGCGCCGAAGTTGAAGTGAAAAATATCAAAGACGCGCTTGCCCAGGCTGATCCAGGCAATAAAGATTTTTACGAAGCCAATTGCGAGTCCTACATAGCGCAGCTGAATGAGTTATACAGCGAATACAGCGAGAAATTCCAGGCGGCCGGCAAGAAGAGCTTTGTCACGGGACATGCCGCTTTCGGCTATCTCTGCAAAGAATTCGGCTTGGAGCAAAACAGCGTAGAGGACACATTTGCGGAAGGGGAGCCTACTGCGCAGCAATTGGCTGAGCTTGCGCAGTATTGCAAGGAAAATGGCGTATCCGTCATTTTCGCTGAAGAAATGGCAAGCCCCGAAGTTTCTCAAACGCTGGCAAACGAAGTAGGAGCGAGGGTTGAGACGATATATACAGTTGAAAGCGCTGAAGACGGCATGACATATCTGGAGCGGATGTCTGAGAATCTAAAAAAGATTTACGAAAGCCTTGCTTAGGAGCCGCGAGGCATTCCTAAAAAAGAAGGGCGGCATGCTCCGGACGCCAAGCGTCTTAGAAGCGCATATGCGCGGTAAAGCGCTTGAATTCCGCGAGCCGGCCTCGCGCGGCCTGAGGCTGTCCATACTGTATTAGATATGAAACCGCCTGTTTTGATTCTTGCGGCGTGAAAGCGGATAATCAAGCTCCAAAACAGGCGCGTTTGACTGCAAATCGGTATAAATCCAAGCTGCAAAAACCTTTGCAAAATCGCGGCTGATATAAGCATTCCGCAGCGGGCGGCGCTTTGCAAGTCCAATATCGGAAAGCCGGCCTTCATTGCGGGCGATCGCCTGCAATGAAGGCCCGGCGACATTCGGCGAAGCCGCGCAATATTAAACATCTTGCCGATTCATCGCGCCTCTGAAGAAGCGGGCGGCTTTGATTCGAGTTTAAAAGGGGCTTTTTTTTGACCTTCTTGAATACACAGCGATAGCCCAAGTTCATGGCAAAGTTTATAAAGGGGCTTGTTCTAGAGACTTTTAAGCGACGCATAAATGAACCTAGCGAATAGAAACGCTTTCTAAACCATTTGCAGCCTTCCAGAAGCTCTTCAGGAGACATGTTCTTCGGGATGTAAGCGACTGCCGTCTTGCTGTTGAAATTGCTCCAGTCATTGCTTATTATCCTGTTTTCAGACTTGTACTGCTCATAAATAGGGGTTTTTGGAAACGGGGTCAGTATGCTTATGGTAGCGCCGTCTATGCCGAGGCTTTCGCAAGCCTCGAGAGCGTCTTTGAATACATCCGGCGTGTCGCTGTCAAAGCCGAAAACTATTCCCGCCTGCAGCATGATTCCGTTCTTGTGGATTGCTTCTATTACGCGCCTGTAGTCGGAGACTTTATTGACGCCTTTTCCCGCGTCTATCAGGGAAGCCTTCGAAAAGCTCTCCAAACCGGCAAATAAATATAGGCAGCCCGCCTTCTTCGCGCAGGAAAGAAGATCCTCATCCTCGCAGTCCGCTAAAGTGGCTTGAGCCGCCCACTTGCGCTTAAGCGGGGCGATTAGTTCTAAAAGCGCCTTGGCATAGGCTTTATCAGCGAATAGGTTATCGTCCCAAAATACAAAGAATTTGGATTTTATAGCTTTGATCTCTTCCGCCACTTCGTTTAGCGGACGCATTCTAAAGCAACTGTGGTATATTTGCTTGAGATTGCAGTAGCGGCAGCTGTAAGGGCATCCGCGCGTGGCAAACACTGCGCCCTTCATGGTTCGGCTTCTGCTTAGAAGATCCCATCTTGGGGGCGGAAGATGCTCAAGGCTTGGCGGACTTTCGGAGATGTAGACGCTCTTAGGATTGCCGATCTCAAAGTCTCTCAGGAATTTTGGCCATGTCTCTTCTGATTCGCCGATTAGCAGAAAATCGCAATGATCTTTCGCTTCTTCTGGCAAAAGCGTAGCGTGTGGTCCGCCTAAGACCACCTTTGCCCCTGCATTTTGGAACTTCGCGCTTATTTCATAGCAGTGCGGGGCGTTTGGGGTGTTGACGTTCATAGCGACAAGATCAAAGCTTTTCCTATATGGGATTTTTTGGTGGTATTCATCTATCAGCGTAATAGTAAATTTTTTCTCGTCTGCATATGAGGATAGATAAGGCATAGTAATTTGAGAGAAATTATTTAGTTGCCTGAGTCTGTAACTATTGATTTCATGATTTTCAGGCTGGATCATAAGAAGCTTGACCATTTTTCATCTCCTAGAGCAGGATTCTGAGAGTTTGGATTGAGCTTTTATGCTGCAATGGCGTTTGATGAATCTAATCAAAGTATAATCAAGAATTTTACGAAAGTCAATATTTATTTATTGAATTTCGATAAATATTTATTATGATTACTGAGAAACATAGCATAGAATTAAAATCGGCATATTTTAGCTTGACTGTACAGCGAGTGCGTTTGTTATCGGCATTTCGCGCCGTGAAGTGGGCGCAGGCGTGATTGACTGCCTATCGGTTTATCATCAAAGAAAAAATAGGCACTGTCCATCCAATGAACGCTTGGACAAACTGCCCTGATGAAAAAAACCGCATATTCAGCCTTTGCAATAGCCATACAGCATTTCATTTGCTATTTCGAGTCTTTCCACTGAAGATTGCCTGTGCGCTTTGCCCCCGACCATTGCCTGAATTCCACATTTTTCATCGGCATTCAAAACATCGAATGCATCTTCGAACTCTGCGGCGCGGTAGTATAGATCGCCTGGCGCCGCTACTTCTCCTTCGAACTGCGCCTCGTCTTCGATGGGGTAAATCAAGCTCCAAAAGAGGGGGATTTAGGATGAACATTTGAGATAACTTGAAAATGATCTAAGGAAAATGCATATTTTCGCAAAAAAATATTACATCACTCACATGGATATTCATATAACATCCTTCCTCTTCAGCTTGAAATATTCTTGTGTTAATTCCTGGAAGGCTTCTTTTTTTTAAATGCTGTCATATGATTTGTTGATTATCTCATCTAATTTCTTAATGAACTAACCTTTATCCTGAATGGCCTCGTTTAGATCTCATCTTTATCCTGGATGGCCTCGTCTTTTTCCTGAAGGAGAGCTTCAACCTTTTTTTTGGATATAAATCCTGCTTCTTCTAATACCTTTTCAAGCTCTTTAGAACCCATGGCATTCACCTCCTTCACAACATCAGAATTGGCCAGCATCAACGCGTGGATATGAAAAGCATTTTATTTGCAGTCAAATGCATTTATTTTGAAGCTTGGCGATACACGCTCACATGTATAATCAAGCTTCAAAATAGGAGCTTTCAATGCAAATCAGCATAGTAAATGCCAGATTCAGGATTAGAAACTACGTATCCCTCCGCTCTAGCAGAACCGGCCTGCCAAAGGCACAGAATGGCCTTGACTCTGCGAGCGCCAGAAACGTGGCGCGCTGCCGGTTCCATTTTATATGGGTTAAGCTTCGAATCTTGGATAATCCCGCTTAGTATTCGGAAAAATGATTAGGAGGCTTACGCAGGGATTAAGAGAAAACCCATTAAATGGCTTTTAGAAAATTTAAAAGACATATATCTGAGGCAATATGGAAAATTTCCAAGTTAAAGAATTTGAATTTTAGGCAGATTGACTTTTACTAGTGGTTACTTTGGGGTAACTATGGGTAAAATTTGTGCCTACTTTACAAGGTCTCTTTTATATATTAAAATCATAATCATAAACCGCCCAAATGAATGGATAAAATTTGTGAGTTTTTTAAATTGAACTTGCAAGCGGTTATTTCTCTTGCATTTAAGTCGAATTCGCAAAGCGAGGCGAAATGATGAAATCCCAAAAAAAGCTTAAAAGATCAGAAAAGGCGGAATCCGCAGATTTCAAATTCAAACTAAGCGATGTGCCTTTTAGCAGGAAACTCTCCTATTTATTCATAGATGAAGGGTTATTTGGCACAGAGGCGGGATCTGAAAAAAAGCAATTGAGGCTGTACAGGATGCTAAGACGATACCCCGAGGGAACTAAAAATGAAGCTCTTATGGGTTTCAGGCCAATGGTTGGAGACAGATCCGTTCCTTATAGCATAAGCGCTTCTCCGTCTTTAATGGAGATAAACACAGAACATGGATACGCCCAGATTTGCTTTGACAATAAAGACCTCATCAGGATCAGGGGATGCGGCATAAGCTTGCGCTTCTTTTCGGAATTTAAGCCTCATGAAGCCTTCGTATCCAGGCTGGATGGAACATGCCAAGCTTCATATGACATTGCGGGGCAGTTTCTCTTTGCGCCAATTAAAGGCTCTCTAAGCTTTGAAAGCGCATGGGATTGGAAGAAGTGCGGCAGCGAGGACGCGGTCATTGACATCATTGCGGATGAGAGCGGCGCCTTTGAGATGGCGATTCACCATGCCCAGTCAAACGCAGAGCGCCAGGCATATTACAGGCCTTTTGAAGAGTGCTTGGATGAAGCTCAAAAAGACTATGAAGACTGGCTGTCCATGTATCCTTCAGTACCTGGGAAATATGAGCGTACTAAAAAGCTGTGCGCTTACTCCGTGTGGATATGCTTTGTAGCGCCTTCCGGAATTTTAAAGGGGAATATCGTGCTCTTCTCTAAAAACAGCAGCGCCTTGTCCTGGCATCAAGCGTACCACGCCATGGCAATAGGGCGAAACGCGGACGCGGCGGTTAAGATCATGAGATGCATATTCGATTATCAGGACGAGTACGGGGAGCTTCCAGATCTCATTGACGACCAGTATTTGAATATACTTGCGACAAAGCCTCCTTTTCAAGGGTTTGCATTCATGTACATGCATGAGCGGATGGGGGATGAAATCACTCGAGAGCACTGCGAGACGCTTTATGAACCTTTCGTCAGGTGGCATGACTGGTGGATGACTAAAAGGGATACGGATCATGACGGAATTCCGCAGTACAACCAAGGCTGCGAGTCAGGCAACGACTTTACAGGCATGCTTTCCAAAGGCACGCCGGTCGAATGCCCGGATCTTATCTCTTACATCATACTGCTTGAAGAAAGCCTCGGCATTCTCGCTCAAAGGCTGGGAAAGGCAGGGGAAGCGGCTGTATGGAGATCCCGCGCCAAAAGGCTTTTAAACGTTCTTACAAGTGAATTTTGGGACGGGGAGAAATTCATTGCCAGGCTCTCCGGCAGCCATGACATTGTAGAGTCGGAAGAAATTGACTGCTACATGCCCTTGATGCTGGGAAGGCGCCTGCCATCCGAAATTGTCGACAAGCTTTCAGAGAGGCTTTCCGACCCCGAGCATTACTACTCGGAGATTGGACTGAGATCCTCGCCAAAGGCCCAAACAGAAGACAAAGGCTTTCCTGGCTTCGTGATGGGCTTTTCGCAAATCAAACTTTCCCTTGGACTTTATGACGCCGGAAAGAAAAAGCTGGCAAGAGACATAATATGCCGTTTCCTTGATGTCAACCTTGAACAGCTTCCGAACTTCGCCTACATTGAAAATGCTGAATCGAAACCGGAAGGCATCGAGTTTGGCAAGTGCTCCGCTCTTTCAAGCTCCATCTTCCTGGCGATGGCCGGCTTCCTTAATGAAATCTCACGCAAGGCGTAGCCTTCATGCGTAGAAACGTGGTGGATTATGTCAGACGATTCAATGAAACAAGCATTTCTAGGCTCATATGAGAAATTTGATCTGCGCCATCTGCCGTACAGCATCAGGGGTTCATCCATGTGCGTCTTGGAAGATCCGGAAGATCGACGCTTATACCTGTCTCTTACCCGTTCGCCTGGTATAGGCCTTGAGCGGAAAAACCTGGTGAACATCGCGCCTGTTCTAGATGGCAAAGAACTGCCGTTTACATACTGCGCGTCTCCCGATAAGCTGACGATTCGCGCTTTCAAGGGCTCCTTGGAAATATGCTTTGCGGGCGAACAGCAAATGCGCGTGCGCGGCAGCGGCATCGGACTCCGCTTTTCCTTTAAAATGCAGATGTTTGAGAATGCGTCTCCAACTGAAGGAGGAGATTGGGAAGTAGCGTGGATTCTACTTGGAAAGCTGCTTTTCGCGCCGCTTTCAGGCTCGCTGTGGTGTGGGGCTAGATGGGCGCCGGAAATAGCGAAGGCGGAAGATTTTTCATTGGAGCTTATCCCATCAACTGAAACAGGGAAATTTGAGGCGGCTCTGCATGAATACTACTCAAACGGTGGCAGGGATGAATCGTATAGGCCGTTTGACGAGTGCGCCGCCGAATCCGCAAGGGCGTTTGAAGCTTTTTTCAAGGACTGTCCGAAATCGCCGGAGAAGTACCGGCAAATGGCGCGGCTGGCTGCATATGCCGTTTGGAGCCACTATATGAGGCCGCAAGGCAGGATAAAGAATCCGGTTGTATTTATGAGCAGAACATCCCTGATAAGGGCTTTCGGATGGCAGCAGAGCTTCCAAGCCATGGCTCTGGGCAAAAACGCGCGCGAAGCGTGGCGGCTTTTGCTTGTGATGTTCGATTATCAGGATGAATCCGGGCAAATTCCTGACAGCGTCGGAGAAATGGGCGTCAGCTATTTAGCGCCCAAGCCTGCCATTGAGGGATTTGCTTTGCAATATTTGGCTGATAATTTCCCGTTGGCTGAAATCTCTGAAAAAGACTGCGCCGAGCTCTACTCAAAGCTGTCCAAGTCAGCCAAATGGTGGCTGGCGAAACGAGATAGGATCGGAAGCGGCATTCCGCACTACTACCATTCTGATGAGTCCGGATGGGATGACGCGTCAATTTTCAAGGAAGGCCTTCCGCTGGAATCCGGGGATCTGCTGGCATATTTGATACTTCTTGCGGATGCGCTGGGAAAGCTGGCCTTGAAAGCCGGCGCATACGAAGAGATAAGCGTTTGGGCGGCGCAATCGCAGAGGCTTATGGACATTTTGCTGGCCCAGTTTTGGAATGGGAGGAAGTTTGCAAGCAGACTCGCGCAAACTGGGGAGATAGTGGAAACCGGAAGCGTCGTAGCTCTTCTTCCCATAATTCTGGGCAAACGGCTTCCATCGCATATAATAGAGGCTATCGCCAGCCGGCTGGCAGACGATGAGGAATTCATGACGCCGGGCGGCATAGCGTCTGAAAGCCTGAAAAGCCCCCATTTTACGGCTAGGGATGGATTTATGCTAGGAAATGTCGTAGCGCCCGTGCAAACTCTTCTGGCAATAGGGCTTAAAAACGCGGGAAAGGAAGAGCTTGCCTGTGAAATAGCAACCAGGTACTGCGATTTCGCTTGCGAAAAAGGCCTCTCTTTGACGCTTCCTCCATTCGATTACGATCTTTCATCAGGACAGTCCGTAAAGAAGGAAGAAAGGTATAAGCCGGAAGATCGCAAGGCAAAGGCGGATAGGTTCAAAGACGAGAAGAGGGAGGCCCAGACCGTGGAGCCATGGACTTCATGGGCGGCCGCGAACTTCCTTGTCCTTATGAATATGGCGAAATCCTGAAGGAGTGGCAATTGTCAATCACCCCATAGCTAAAGCTAGGGGCTTAGCAATAAGCCCTGATTGACTAGCCTAAGCTTCCATCGAGAAGCTACGCTGTCCAAGAATATATAGGTACTCCGGAGCGTTCGCTC
>JAISZB010000269.1 GCA_031269465.1 Clostridiales bacterium
TGATTTATAAGTTTTACATTTTTAAATGTATATTCGAGTTAACTTTTGAACTTTTCCGCAAGGATTTCATGCTCTTTTGACTGGTAAATAATGTAATAAACTGTCGGAACAGTTCCAAAAAAGGCTCTTGAGTGAAGTTTTGCTTACCTGTTGAGGAGCAGACAGGACGGTTATCGTTATCGAGAAACTTGAACAAGTGCCGTCTAATGAGATTGATGAGGTTTACGGTTATTTGAGCGTATTCCTTGGCTGCGCAAATCCGGAGGTTTTTGCCTTTGAAAACCTCGGCGACTATATTGATCTCCAGTTGCCGAGGAAAATAGTTAAACTATCTGTAAACGTCGAGAAAGAATTGTTTGATTACGAGATAAACGCCCTCAAACAGGAAAAGAAATATTTGGAAGTTGCTGCAATCGCTAACGAAAGCGAGTTGGAGAGCAAAAAGCTAACCTCCAAGCGAGAAATTGAAGCGCTGCAAATCCAATCAAGCCGCGAAGAATTATGGCTTTGGGTCGGAGAGGCTGCTGATAATAACTGCGGCTAGGGAATACGGCGAAAAAGTGAAGGCGCTGATAAAAATCGAGGCGGCTTCCGTGACAGACTTAATGAGGGCGCAAAAGCATATCAGCGGGTATCTTGAATATTTGTGGCAGAACTTCTTAGACGCGGCGAATGTCATGATGAGGGTGCGCCTGATAGCATTTTTCGGCGAGATGGACGTTTCAGCAACCGGCACGGAAAGCGGGCTTGTCTATGTCAAAAACAAGGGCGATAACGGAGAATTGTTCGGCGGGGTTACGGGCATGACCAACTTCTTGACCGTCGCCTCCGGGCTGCTGCTGTTTGTGAACTTGCCTGTCGCTTTAGGAGCATTCGCCACGTCGCGCATCGTTAAGGCCGTTTTCAAGAAAGATGCGGACGCCGAAAAGCTCTCCGCTTTTATTAATTCCGCGCTTGATGGGTGCGGCAAGCTTGAAGAGCTGATAGTCGAAAAAATCACGGCGGCGTTCGCCGATTTTGAGCGGGAGGCACAGGAAAAGCTGTCCTCTACCTATAAAGCTGCAGAGGATAAAATAAACGACAACCTGAATTTTGCGATAGCATCATCGCAAAACGCGAGATATCGAGAAAAACTCGCTGAGCTAATAAATAAAGCATCGGAGGAAGATTAAAATGGCGCTAGACAATGTCAAAAGCTACGAAGGCTTGAAGCATATCACCACTCAGCTGGTGACGCGACAGCCAAATTCGCAGGGCTTCTCGACTGCGGCACACATGCCAGCAAGGCGGAGATGTTCCGCAGCAAATCCGCTGTTCTTAGCAGAGGGCTATTTAACCTAATGACGCTCGGCGCTTTCAAGACGGGCAAAAGCACGCTTGTCAATTCCGTTATAGGGTTGAAAGCCGTAAAACCAAAACTGTGGCTTGCTCCGCCGTCGTCACCGAGGATGCCACAGGCAGGGACGCAAATCACGCGACCATTTTTTTCCGCGGCGGCAAACAAGAGCCGAAGCGCGTCACTCTCGAAAAGTTCATTGAAGACTATGCCCTGACCATTGAAGATTCGGAAGAAGCGGAAGCAACAGGGCATATCGCGCGCTTTGAGAACATCGGCCACGCCGTCATTGAAAGCGACAGCCGCTTTTTTGAGTACGTGCTTACGCTCATTGACAGTCCCGGCCTGGAATACAGGGACACCTGCGCGGAAATTGCAAGCGGGCATTTGAGCAAGGCGGACGCGGTTATATACACGCTCCGCGCCGACGCGCTATTCACCAAAACCGACAAAGAGCATCTCCGCAAAACCTACGGCTGCAAAAACCCGAACAATGTTTTTTTCGTCATTAACAGAATCAACCAAGTTTCAGACGTTGAAGATGTCAAAGACACAACAAAAGCTTATCTCAAAGGCATTTTCAAAGACGAAAGCGGCAGCTTCAACGCCAAACTTTACAACCGCCGCGTATTTTTTGTCAACGCCCTTGGCGCGTATGAGGGAAAGCTTCCCGGAGGCGACCGCAAGAAGTACGAAACAAGTGGCGTCCCTGAATTTGAGGCGGAGCTTGAAAGATTTTTGCTCTCCGGCGAACGCTATACGGCTGCGCTTCAAACGGTGGTTGCGCTGATGGCCGATTCCTATGTTCGCACCAAAAAGACAATCAAACCGCGATAGAGGCGCGTTCCCTGTCTCTCTTCGAACTTCAGAAAGGGTACAGCGAGTCGGTTTCCCTGCTCGAAAGCTTGGACAAGGAGATTTTGGATCTGCAGCACTTGTTCGCGTCAACCAAAGAGAATATTGTTTCAAAGCTTATGCTGAATCTGAACGACTATATCAGCGAAATGGAAAAGCTCTGGGATGAAGACTGCGCGACTATTGAAAACCGCGTCGGCTTCGGCAAACTTCTGAAACTGTTCGGCGCTGGCGCTATCGGCTTGTTCAACAAGGAAAAGAAACAGGAAATTCAAGACAGCGTGATACAACCTTTGACGGATGAGATTGCGGACATGTTCGAGGAGAAACTCAACGCTTGGGGCAATCGCGGGCCAACGCTTGTGGACGCTGATATGAAATACTTGGATTCATCCCTTAACGGCATAATGGATACCGTTAGCATCAAACTTGACGATGCGACGCGTCTGTTCCTCGGCGAAAAGGTTCAGGTAAAAGGTGAAGTCGGCGGGGGAAATGGGCTGCAATTGCTTCTTGCGGCTATTCAGGGCAATATCAATGACATTGTATATATTTCCGGCGGCAAGTTGAATTGGAAAGAATTCATTACCACTTATGTTGTTCTAGGCGTGCTGCAGGTCTTGATTTTTTCAGTAATTGGCGGGCCTGTCGGCATCGCGGCTTTTATCCTTATGGAACTCATTCAAACTGCTTTCCGCGCGAATAAAATGAACAGCAATATTCTGCGCAATATGAAAGATAAGTTGTTCACTCTGTTGCGCGATGGCACTCGCGAGGGACTGGCGAAAATATTTGACGCCCTTTCCAAAAACTTTGACCCTGTTCGGGTCTCCTCAATTGCAACGATTACCGCAAAACGTGACGAAGTAAAGAAGCTTCAAGAGAAAATTCTTGCGGACAGGACAAAGTCTGAAAGTGAATTCGCAAATGAAAAGCAAACCTCGACGGAACGCTTGCGGCTATGGGAGACATTATTATAGGGCTGATCAAGAGCGTTCTCGGCAAATCAATAACGCACGGAGATATTCACAGGCTGGCGGCGAAGTGATATGAAAGAGTATCCGACCAAGCAGATAGAAGATATGGCGCATCGCATATATGCACGGCCATTTCGCATAGGCGCATTCGGAAAAATGAAAACGGGGAAGTCCTCGATCCTAAACGCTATCTTGGGGATGAGGCTTCTGCCCGTGAAGTCGATTACGGCAACCGCCGTCAGGACGAACATTCATCATGCGGAACAAGCGGACGCCGAGGTTATCTTCAAAAATAGCACGATACGCAAAGTGGCCATTGACGACGCAAAGAATTATATCGTGCATGCATACGGCAAAACAAGCGAAGCGTCGGAGGTAAACCTGCGTTTTCCTCTTCCGTTTACTCTGCGAAACAGCGTTTTTGTTGATACGCCGGGCATTGACGACCTTGCCGGACTCAACGAAGTTTCGGAAAAGGCGATAGGCAAAATCGACCTTGCGGTGCTCGTATTCGATGCGACGAGGTTTATTTCATCTGCTGAACGCAAATTTTGCGTGGAGTTGAACGAAGGGCTGTCATGTAATGTCATATTTGTCATAAACAAAACGGACAGTGTGGAATTTGGGGAAGTTCGTGAACTGGCAAATGTTTATTTGCGAACGTATGGCATTCACATTGTCGGAAGCCCAAAGGTTCTCTACACGGCGACGCCGGAAAACGGATTGCCTTGCTTAGACGGCCTCTCGGAATTATTAAGCCGCCTGGTTGCGCAGCATCATAGGGACATATCCCGAAGGTCACGCAACAGGCAGCTGGCGAAATTTGTATCCGCCCAATTGGATGGTCTGATTGCTTATTATTCCGTTGCCGTCGAAAACACACAAGAGATTCAGAGTCAAGCCGTATTATGGGCTATATCGCGTGGCTCAACAAAGCCCGTTCGCGCATATCGGAAATAGTCAGCCCTTTTGGCGACACATGCCGCGCCACCATAGCGGACGAAGGGTTGTTGACCGTGAGCAACATGCTCTATTGCCTGAACAGTGTATCGAAAACATTCGCTAATGGGTTTAACGGAAGTTTGGAAAGGCTGCGGGCGGAATTTGGGATAAAAAACGCCGCGAAGGTTGGGTACAGTCAGCTAGTTACCGCGGCTGATTTGAAAAGCTGGGGCATAGGCGCGTTTTTTGACAAGTCGATGGATGAGCGTGTGTTTGATGAAATCCTGCAAGCTGAGCGTCAGAAGCTGTGCGCCAACATCGGCAAGACCTTTTCAACCGAAGAGCAGAAATACGCCAAGCATTTGGCAGACGAAAAGATGTTCAGCGGAAATGCTGAGCTGCAAGCCATGCAAAAACATATTGCGGAATGTGAAGCGCTTCTTCAAGAATTAATGGTGGAAGAATAGAGATGGGTAAATTTCAAAGAGCATATTACGAAATATGCGGCAAAGAAGAAGCGAATATGATAGCGCAAGGGCTTTCGGGCATTGCGGGCTTCCCTTGGACGCTTGGCGTGGACGCTGGCGTAATCCCTGCATTGTATATGCCGCTGTACGCTAACTTGCAAAATATCTTTAACCGGCATTCAAGCCATGACTGACAAGGTGAAGTATATAATTCTAGAAATTGCGCCTGAGATACTTGTTGACGTGATGTTCGACAAATTCGCGGGGCAGATTCCGGTAGTGGGCATATACTTCAACGCCATCTGCGCGAAGAATATGACTTGTCGGCTTGGTGTTCTTTTTACCATGCTTGCCGCTCGCGGGGAGGAAATCAACCAAGAGAAGATATCCGACTCTATGAAACTCATCCGGGCCGCATTCCCGCAAGAAGGCTTTTGGAAGTTTGCCCGCCCGGCTTTCAGCAAGTTTGAATCGTTGTGCGCCAGTTTTCAAGACATCAGCAAAACTGAATACAACGCACGGGTTGACCGCAAGCTCGCGGAAATGAAAGTAGCGGATTTATAGGCTGAAATGCGCTGAACTATCGCCGCATCCCTTGCGTTAATCTATGTTTGAAGGATAAAAACAAACATGGAGGGGACGAAAATGACATTGCCATAAAAGTACAGCACAATGATGTCAGTTGCTCTGACTGCCGCCGGTGCTATGGGGCCGCTCGGCACGATAACGGGGCCGGCGGATATGGCGGCGGTATTTGGCATTTGGGCGACGCTGCTCGTCGCTATGGCGGATAAAGCCGGAAGGGAGATTGACGCTACAGCGGCAAAAGAGATCGCGTCGGCGATAGGCGCCATGTCAGTCAGTTATTACGTTGGCTGTAAAGTTGCTACTTGGGCGATTATGCTTGTTCCGTTCCTCGGCTTGCCCGGAGCGATTGGAATAAGCTCGGCGGCGAACTTGCTCTTTACTTACCGCTTTGGCGTAATAGTGTCCGTGTTGTTTGACGAAAACGCCATTGTCGGAACAACGTGACAAAGATTTAAAACTGTTGCGCGTGTTTAAGCAATTACCCGGGCCGACGGAAATCAAGGCCATCATACGAATATTCAAAGGAGCCTAAACATAAGCGCTTCATCAAAAAGAAGGATGATTATCATGGCGCTCACAAATTTAGCAGGCAAAGCAATAAAGGCAGTCGGCAAAGACAATCCCGACATTCAAATCCTCGGTTGGGGATTAGACCTCGGCGGTTCTCCGCTGGACACGAACGGCGACGGTTTTGTCACAATCAGCGAAGCAGCCAAAGCCATCTCTGAAATCCCGGATGTATTGCTTGACACGGGAAAAGTGATGCTGGAAAACGGTTTTGCCATTGGAAAGAAGGTATTCGGTGTGCTTTGGGATATTTTCGGATAGGGCGGCTAGAATAATGAACCTTTATCAAGAGCAGATTAACAGGGAGCTTGAGGCTTGGCATAAAGACATCGTAAAGCCTGCAGGCTTTATGGAAAACGCCGCTCGCAGCGTTCAATTGAAAATAAGGAAGCTCTATCCGCAGAAGGCGCAGGATGCGATAACCGTTGCGCTTAAAACGTTTACCGATGCCGTGATGTTCGGTTCACGGTTTGCAACGAAGTTTGAAAGTAGCGTGGGAATGTCCCTTGCGTAGAGCGATTATCTTGTTCTTCGACAGCATAGGCTCTACAGAGTGGCCGCCGTCGGCGAAGGAGCGGCGATCGGCGCAGGGGGATTTCTTGTGGGTCTTGCAGATTTTCCTGTGCTTCTGGGAATAAAAATGAAATTCTTGTTAAATTGCGCAACTCTGTATGGCTGCGACGTGAATGACTCGGATGAGAGATTGTATATTTTATATGTATTCCAACTGGCATTCTCGAACCGCGAGCACAGGCTTGACTGCTTTTTAATTTTAAGCCTGATTTCAAAAGTCACGTTTACATTGTTAGATATTTTGTGATTTTTCAAAATGCACATTAGGAGTATTTATATAAATTCCAGTGTCTTGCATAAAAAGGCTACTATGCTCGGCTTAAAATTCATCGCGGCTTACCAGCGATGTATACCGATTTTCACATCAAATGTTCCTTTTTTGTTGATTGTCCATTGAGTGGTGCTATTGATATCGACATTTTGCACTCGCTGAATAATCAAGCTTCAAAAAAGGTAATTATCTATGAAAATCAGTATAACTACAGCGTCCTCAACCTGGAAAATGCCGCATTCGCACAGTCTGCTAAGCACAGTGCAGGTGGTGGACTTCTTCCGCTTCATTGCTTGTTCAGAGAGCTTTACAAGCTCAGTTGAGTTGATTGACTCGTTGCTCAAACTCCTTGCAAGAAGTTAAGCAACCGCTATCTTGAAATGTTTTCATTATCTTGACAAACATTACCAATGCATGATATGCTTGTTCAACATAAGCTAAAAGCATTTTGAACTGCAATTCTATTGCGATTGCAATAAATCCAGCTGTAAAGTACTGGTATGAAACAATTGAATCCCAATATTATGCAGGGGGTAATTGTATGGCTCTCAGCCTATTTTCAGTGGGCGCAGATACATTTGAGAAGATACGCAAGAATAATAGCTATTTTGTTGATAAATCCCTTTTTATCAAGGAGATACTCTCGGTAGGCGATGAAGTTATTTTGATAACAAGGCCTAGAAGGTTTGGGAAAAGCACTAACATGTCAATGCTTAGCTCTTTTTTTGACATCAAAAACGATAATTCCTCACTGTTTTCAGGCCTTGCAATTGAGAAGGAAAAAGAGGTGATGGAGCTTTGGCGCGGAAAACACCCAGTCATCTATATATCCCTTTCTTCTATGGCCAATGCGTCTACTCACAAAGAGTCACTGGGCATGCTGTCAGAAATCATCTCGAGAGAGTGCACCAAAAAGTCATATTTGCTGAACAGTCTTGATGTTTCACAATTTACTGCCGACAAGATAAGAAGATTGGCAAATAAGGAAGCCCCAAAGGATGAACTGATACTCAGTTTGAATATTCTGGCGTCAGCGCTCCGCTCCCACTTTGGCCAGACTGTTATTGTGCTGATAGACGAATATGACGCTCCTGTCAACCATGTCGTTCAAGAAAGCTTCCGCAATGATCTCCTCAGAGATTTGAGCACTTTTTTTGGTGGCGTATTTAAAAACAATGACGACGTCGCATTCAGCGTCGTCGCCGGTTGCCTTCGCATAGCCAATGAAAGCATTTTCACCGGGGCAAACAATCCAGGGGTTTTTACCGCGAAAAACAAGGAGTTTTCAACCAGCTTTGGCCTTACTGAGCTGGAGGTGACACAACTTCTTCAGCATTTCGGCTTTCCCGAAAAACTTGATGAAATCAGGCAGTGGTACAACGGATACAATTTCGCTGGCACATACATCTACAACATATCTGATGTTTTGAGCTATGCAAAGGCTTTGATCAATGATCCAACATCTGCCCCAGCCAATTACTGGGCAAACACCAGCAGCAATGATATAATTGAGAACACTTTTAAAAGGCCTTATTCGAGGTTGCTCATGACAAGTTTACTTGCAGGAGAATCAATCCCCATCTCTAAAATCGACGACAACATTTCATTCAAAAGCCTGAAAAGGCCAAACACCATTTGGAGCATCCTGTTCCACACAGGATACTTGACAAGCGCAGAAGGCGGCCAGGGCTTGTATAAAATACCCAATAGGGAGATAAGAATGCTGTTTGAGGAATCCTATATGGATATGACTTTGGATTTAGCTGGAAACGAGCGCATTGAAGCTTTAAATGAGGCTATTTTAAGCTTAGACGCCAAAAATATAGAAGAGCAGTTCTCAAGTTTCCTCCTTCTCCTAAGTTCCCATGACACCGCCAGCAACTTGGAATACGTTTACCACAGCTTCTTTGCTGGAGTCTTGTCCCATCTTGGGATGAGCAGCAACAGAGAGGCTGGATACGGTTTTTTTGATATCCAAGTTCTTTTCAATGAGATGATCATGTTGGCAATTATATTCGAGTTCAAGAGGTTTGATGGCAAGGAAGGGGATCAAATCCTTGAAGACACTGCAGAAAGGGCATTGAGACAGATATATGGCTTAAAATATCTCCACAACGCTGAGTTCGATGGATATGAGGTTTATTGCTACGGAGTGGGTTGCTTGGGTAGAAGTTGCAGAGTAACTGGAGGGCGCTACATGAAGTGAAATTGGCTGTATATTAAGTATACCGCTTTTCATCAAATGTTTCTTTTTTGGAGCTTGATTATCCATTGAATGGTGCGAAATGCCGAAATCGGCATTTTGCACTCGCTGTATAATCAAGCTCCAAAAAAGATAATTTAGTACGAAACCACTTAAGGAGGCGCCGTTTGCGCAAAGTTGCGGTTTTAGGTATGTAAATTTGCAAAAAG
>JAISZB010000280.1 GCA_031269465.1 Clostridiales bacterium
TTGTGAACCGCATCGTTTCCGTAGCCCGGCTCGAAGATGAACGTCTTGTCGTCCGCGCAGCTGATCACGGATGTGCTGTAGCCGTAGAGATCATCGTTCCCCGGCCCCCCGACTATCGTATCGTTGCCGCTGCCGCCGATGAGTGTGTCATCGCCGGCACCGCCATACAGTTCGTCATTACCTGCGAGTCCATTCAGGGTATCATTGCCCGTTGTGCCAACTAAAATATCATCGCTGGCAGTTCCGGTTTTCACAAGGCCGATATGGATTGGATCAGAATACTCCGAGTACACGCCGCCGCCGTAGTTTACGCGCAATTTATAATAATACGCATATGTAGCTGCAAGCCCGGTATTTGTATATGACAATGCGGTGTGACTGACGGGGGTCACAACGGCATATCCGCTGTTTGGGCTCGTCGAACGGCTGAGTTCATAGCTGACAGCGTCGGTTGCCGCGCTCCAGCTTGCCGTTGCGCTCGTGTTGTCCGTCGAGCGAGTAATGGCAAGCGAGGGCTTGGAACCGTATATCGGCGATATTTCGTCGGACATAGCACCCTCAAGTTCCTCGCCATAAACATCTTTGCAGGCTATGACCTTGTACTCGTATTGCGCCTCGGGAGATACCAGGTAATCCGTGAACGACGTTTCTAAATTGTGTTCGACGTATTCCTCGAAATCGTCTTGATAATTGGTCTTGCGATAAATCTTGTAGTATTGAGCATTGTTTATTTCTCCCCAACTAAGGATATTCTGCGTTTGAGTAGAGTTTGTGGTTGCGCTCAGCAACGGCTTGGCCGTAAGATCCATTAGATCGGTTGTGAAGTCGAACGTATAAAAGAATCCATAAAATGCCGGGGAAAACCATACCTCAATTTGATAGTAATCATCACCGTGTGTATCTTTATCAACATCTGGACCCTGATTATTCATGCGTTTCGGCTCATCCCAACCGGTATGCAATAGATATTCAACCGAGCCGTCCGAATATGTACGGTAGCCGTACAAAATCATTGTGTGCCAATCGACGTTTAAATCATCATTATTCAAATTAATTATTGAACCGGCGTCAACTAATACTATCACTACAACAGGTTTTCCGTTGTCGATTTCGGCTTTAATTCTTTCCATTTTATAGCCGAATTTAAGCAGATTTTCTACACTATCATTATATTCATATGGTGTTGCGTATATTTCAGTGTTTTTGAGCGTATTTGAACTATTTCGGTAATTGCTTGTTCCTGCGGTACCCGCCATCTTTTGATGCCACTGCAAGCCGACGCCGCACTCAATGGTCAAAAACTGGTGCATTGCCTCCGCTTGCGGATAAAAATAGATTATATTGCCTGACGAATCTGTATCACGGAAATCAATGCCATTGACAGTCACAAGTGGCGTAAGGCTGGCAGGACCATTTTGCGAGCTTGTTCGGTTGAATGTCTCGGATTTCATATTTGCCGAAACAAGGTTTAATTGCGGGTACCGGAGATCAAAATAATTCAGCGCCTGACCTATAGCGACCGCTGTACACGTCCCAGCGAGGTTAAGCCCAAATGCCTTTCTTTGAATATACTCGTAGTGATTGGGGACATATGTAGGCGTCGACGACGTTGCCGAACTGCTTTGAACTTGTGCGGGACCGCTTCCCGGCGGCCGATCAGAAATGGCCGGTTCAAGCTCGTCAATCGCTGAAATATAAGGTATTGAATCGATTGATTCATCTGTGACTAGGTTATAATAACCGTCATCGGTATCAATGCTATAGCTCATTATACCGCCATAGTATTTTTTAGCATCCGAGTTATCTGAATACGGATTTGAGCCAGTACCCCATTCAGTACATTTTAAGGAGTGCGCATCCCATATTAGGTAGCCATGCTCCGATGTTCCCATTACGTATCTGGGTTCGTCTAAGTGGCTGAACAATGTTTCAAATGCAACTTCTCCGCCATCGATGCAGCGAATGCTCATCGCGCTTATGACATCCTCATTAATGTCAGTTAGAATAACCTCGCCTTTAGCGTCGAATGTCAGCGCTATCAATGTGAGCGTAATTAAGCTGACTGCAGCTAATGCTTTTTTCATTTTTGGTAGTCTACTCCTTTATCAATTATGTTTTTTACAATTTTAAAGCAGGCATTGTCTATTTCCTCGGCAATTTTCGCTGAATCAAACTCGTCAGCCCTTTCTGAAGGAATAATGATGGAAACTGTCAATTCATACCGATCGTTTATCATATCAAAAAGATATTTGATATGATAAACGAATGCCGATTCTCCATTCCTCTCGACAAGGGGAGGTGAATTAGATTCATCAGTCGCATCCTCCGAGGTATAGATAATCGGTATTTCCTTGTATGCGATATTGAACTCCCCGCTGTCCAGGATGTCGGGGTGAAGGTTCTTATTGCATCTAAGCAAGCCCGTAATAATGCCAGGATATTTATCGCTCCGCAAGTTTTGAATTTCGTAGCCTCTGAAATAAGTTGGATACATATAATAAGAGTAAGCGCTAAAACCCTGCAAGTCATCAGGAAGAATTACTGCTCTCTTCCGACTGCGCTTCTTGTCAAAAGATTCTTTCATAGCTTCGAATGTTGCATAATACTTTCCACGGTTTGCTTCATGGGAAAATAGAAATCTCTCGCACCTTCCTGTACTTATTAGAGCTGCCAAGAGTGCGAGCGCTGCGAAAAATATTATCCGTCTCCTAATTTTCACGATTCAGCCCTCCTTCCAGGCGGTTTCATGACCTTGCATGTGTATTTCGTAAAATTTTCATAAGTGAATAAATGCCTGATTGCCAGTTAGAATTACCTCGCCTTTAGCGTCGAATGTCAGCGCTATCAATGTGAGCATGATAAAGCTGATTGCAGCTACTGCTTTTTCATTTTTGGTAGTCAACTCCTTTATCAATTATGCTTTTTACAATTTCAAAGCAGGCATTGTCTATTTCCTCGGCAATTTTCACTGAATCAAACTCGTCAGCCCTTTCTAAAGGAATAATGATGGAAACTGCCAATTCATACCGATCGCTTATCATATCAAAAAGATATTTGATATGATAAACGAATGCCGATTCTCCATTCCTCTCGACAAGGGGAGGTGAATTAGCTGCATCAGTAGCATCCGCTGCGGTATAGATAATCGGTATTTCCTTGTATGCGATATTGAACTCCCCGCTGTTCAGAATGTCGGGGTGAAGGTCCTTATTGCATCTAAGCAAGCCCGTAATAATGCCAGGATATTTATCGCTCCGCAAATTTTGAATTTCGTAACTTCCGCGGTCAGTTCCCGATTTATCATACATGTAATATATGTGAGCGCTCAAACCCTGCAAGTCATCAGGAAGAATTATTGCTTTCTTCCAACTGGGCTTCTTGTCAAAAGATTCTTTCATATCTTCGAATGTTGCATAATATTTTCCTCGGACTGCTTCATGGGAAAATAGAAATCTCTCGCACCTTCCTGTGCTTATTAGCGCTGCCAAGAGTGCGAGCGCTGCGAAAAATATTATCCGTCTCCTAATTTTCACGATTCAGCCCTCCTTCCAGGCGGTTTCATGACCTTGCATGTGTATTTCGTAAAATCTTCATAAGTGAATAAATGCCTGATTGCCAGTTAGAATAACCTCGTCTTTTGCGTGAAAATCATCTCTATCAATGTGAGCATGATAAAGCTGATTGCAGCTACTGCTTTTTCATTTTTGGTAGTCAACTCCTTTATCAATTATGCTTTTTACAATTTCAAAGCAGGCTTTGTCAATTTCCTCGGCAATTATCACTGAATCAAACTCGTCAGCCCTTTCTGACGGAATAATGATGGAAACTCACAATTCGTACAGATAGTTTACCATCTCAAAAAGATAATTGATATGATAAACTAATGCCACTTCTCCATTCCTTTCGACAAGGGGAGGTGAATTAGCAGATCCTCAGCACGAAGAAATTTCGAATGCAAAATGCTCAATAAATGAGAGAAATCTCATTACGCTTGTACAAAATGATGAACAGCGCCTAGCAAGCCTCTGCCTCCATTTTCTAAAATGCTTTCCAGGGAGGTTTAGGGGCAAGGAGGAGAAAGATGCAGTTCGAGTTCCGGAGCCGGTGGGCCTGGCGCAAAAGCATGCCGGCTAAATCAAGCGCGACAACGCAGGCTTCATCTCCTTCGCGAAGGCGAACAAAGCCTGAATGGAGCGGTGCGGCGCTATTGCGCGGCTTGCGGCGCCGCCTGTCGGAGAATGCCGTCCATAATCGACTAAAACGAGCTGCTGGAGGCGCTCGGCAGCTTTTTCGCGGAGAAGGCCGGGATCCTCCTCGTCGATCGAGGATGCGCCTCGAAAGAGAAAAGATTTCTCCTGCGATGAAAAGCGGAACGCTTCGTCTGGAGTAGACGGAGCCAAAAATGTAAATATTCTGAACGTATTCGACTTGAAAACCAGAGCGGCGGCCGCGCAGATCCTGATAGACGAAAAAACGAACGAGATCACGGCGACGCCCCCCCCTTAGACATGATCGGAGTCGATGCGGAAGGCCCCGCCGCCGCGTCCAATGCCTCGGATGCGCAGATAGAGGTTGCGAAATGCATAAGAGAGGCCAAAGGGGACTGTCTATTGGCGATAAAGGCGAATGCCGGTGCGATATTCGATGACATCGCCGCATATTTCGACATGGATGCGGCGATCGAAATCGGAGCTGGACGGCTCGAGATCATCAATAAGGATATCTGGAGCCACAGATGGGTTTCAAAGAGGAACTCCAGCATCGAAATAAGGGAATATTACGTGGCGGAAGCTCCCGGCTACCTATTCAACGACTCCAGCTGGGATAATCCCAATTTTTACGAAACCAGGATCCGTAGTCGAAAAAGGCTGAAGGCTGCTTGTCTATTTTGGAGGAAATAATCCTAAACACAGTCAAACTGGGAAACCGCAGAAAAAAAGCGGGGATGTTTTTCTTATAAAATAGATCAGATCCTCTTCAGAGGCAAATTCATTGCAGTTTGTCGATCCTGCAAACCTATTTATATATTTTTGTATGTAGACGAAGATTTACAGACGCCATTTAAACTAAGCCGAGCGCGATGCTGGCAGCTTCCAAGGCGGCCTGGACGCATTTATAGTCGACGTTGCGCATTTTAGGCATGGATTTGCTCCAAAAGTGGCAGATGAAGCCCTGAATGAGATTTTTAAGCGACGCAAGCATGGTCTCGATTTAAAACGCATTCCATACATTTCTATCATTTGCTTTGCTGCTTGGCTTCAAATCGTTCGAGGCCAGGAATGTTTTCTTTCCATCAGGATCAACTGGCCAGAGGAACTTCAGCATTGCAAGGTTTTTTCCCCAAAGGCCAGGTCTTCTGCAGGCGGCCCGGCGTATGCGCGCCGTCCAAGGCGATCATTGTTTAAATTCTATTAACTTTAAAAATTAACAAAACATAGAACTGAACAAACAATATACTCATTTCTCAAAATATCTCCCAATATCGAAAAATAAACTTAAGGCTTTAGGATTTTTCCTACATAGAGCCTATTTTAGAATTCTGAATCAGAAAGGAATTGAACTTTTTTGGTTTATAGTGTAAAATATGAGTATCATCATTATCTATTGGAGATCGGCAACATGGCATAACACTATGATGAATGGCAATCTGCACGAGGGGGAACGCTCATTGGCGGATAAAAAACTGAACGACATCAAGCCTGATTGGAAGACTGATTGGCATGCAGCGTTTTACGACGCTGTAAAGGTCGAATTAAGGGATTACAAAGACTCGCTGGATATCCGCCCAGAAGTGCCGCTTACTGACAAGCCGCAACGGATGGATGTGCTCATCGCCAAGAAAACGAAGGAGGTTGTGATTGAAAGGAGCTTCGCTAAGGATTTCAAGGCTTTGAACATTATAGAATACAAAAGCCCTGAGGACAGCTTCACCATCCCGGACTTCTACAAGATGCTCGGGTATGCCAGCAACCTGTCCTACCTAAGCGACCCCACGGTCACCTCACATGACATGACAGTTACAATAGTTGTCACGCAAAGGCCTGTCAAGCTATTCAAGTTTCTGCAAGATAGCGGCATGGAGGTTGCAACTGATGAGGAAGGATTCTACCGCCTCAAGACGATCTTCCCAGCGCCTGACATCAAAGTGGTTGAAAACAAGCTACTTGACAAAGACACCTACCCTTGGCTCTCGAACTTGTCAGGCAATGTCTCTGCTGAGGTCATAAGCAAGTTGATGCTGGAGAGCGAGAGCATCGGTGTCTCCACAAGATCGTATTTCCACGCCCTAGCTCAAGCGAATCCTGATGCCATAAAGGAGGTGCGGAAGATGGACTCAGCAATGTTGGATAAAGTACTGGATGAAATGGGGTATGTTTCAAAGGAAACTCATTTTGAGGAAGAGCGCAAGATACGGGAGGAAGAGCGCAAGAAAGCCGTTGTCAACCTTTACAGTATTGGTGTGGCCCCAGAGTCAATTTCGGCAGCCTTCGGCATTACCTTTGCCGAAGTAGTCGAGTGTTTGGTTGATTTCTTTAAAGCGCACCCAACAGAACCTGGACACAGCTCTTAATCAGCAAGAATTCGCACTATTGCCTGGAGAGATAGCAAGCAGCATGCAGGTTTGCCTGAGGCAAACGAGAGAAGGCCAATCTCCTTTGAAAGAAGCGCAAATTGGCCTTTTCTTTGTTTTCATGCTATTGAGCAGCACGTATCTGAGATCTCTCATCATACAAAACACCAGAATGGAAAGAATCCAATTGTGCTATACTTTAAGAAAGGAGCATCATGGGAGGTTTTCTGGTGGATATATTAAATTCAAATACATGTGCAAGGATGTTGTCATGGCTGATGCGGTCGTGGATCCCCTAAACCGCAAAATTCATTGCGTGAACTATACGGGTCAATCACCCCATAGCTAAAGCTAGGGGCTTAGCAATAAGCCCTGATTGACTAGCCTAAGCTTCCATCGAGAAGCTGCGCTGTCCAAGAATATATAGGTACTCAGGGGCGTTTGCTCCAGCTCCGGACACTACGGCCTGCGGCTGAACAGTCCTTAGGGGAAGGGACAGCGCTGCAGGCATGCAAAACCTTGGAACAACATTGGCGAAGGGCAACTTACCCTAGAGATAGGGATTTATATGCGTGCTATGCGCTAAAAGCGCGGAGGAATATATGGTTTATGTTCTGAATAAGATTGGCAAACCCCTGATGCCGACTAAGCGTCATGGGAAAGCAGGACGTTTGCTAAAGGATGGAATGGCTAAGGTTGCAAAGCTTGAGCCTTCTGCAATCCAACTGCTGTACGATGGCGCGGAGCATGCTCAGCCGATAAATCTGGGAGTAGATGCGGGAGGCAAGACTATTGGAATTTCCGCGACTGCGGAGAAAGAAGAGTTGTACGCCGCTGAAGTGAAGCTGAGGACTGATATAGTAGATTTGCTCTCGACGAGAAGAGCTTTCAGGAGTGCGAGGCGCAATAGGAAGACAAGGCATCGCAAGCCCCGCTTCAACAATCGCGTCCGGTCGAAGCATAAGGGCTGGCTGGCTCCTTCTATTGAGCATAAAATTCAGACCCATATTAAAACGGCGGACAACGTACATAAGATATTGCCGATTGCGAAAATAGTTGTAGAGGTTGCAGCTTTCGATAT
>JAISZB010000105.1 GCA_031269465.1 Clostridiales bacterium
GCGATTAAAGCGGTTGAATCAATCATCGGCGCGCAGGGCCGGCGCTGGGAAAAGCGGGAAGAAGCCAGGCGATTTCATGAAAGCCAAGCTTTCAAGACTGTACGCTAAAACGGCTGATCTTCGCAACGGCGAAACGCATAGACTCACGGCAATGATTGCGCAGAGCTGCGCGCTGGCTGGCATTGAGGATTTGAATGCGCAGGGAATGACGCGGGCAGCCATAAATCGGCTCGTTCCGCCGCCGATAAGAGTTTTTTTGAGTTTAGGCGGCAATTGGTGTGCAAAGCGGGTGCGACTGGCGCGGGGATTGCTGTTGCGGACAGGCGGCATCCTTCAAGCAAAATGTGTTCCGCCTGCGGCGCAGTCAAGCCGAAAGACGAGCCGGCTTTGGCAGCTCGCGCGTACAAATGCGATTGAGGCTTTGTTTGCGATGGAGATGTAAACGCCGCGATAAATTTGCGGAATTACGCGCTGCAACACTCATAGAGCATAGCAGCAACGCCGTGAGTTGCACGGTGTCAGCCTGTGGAGAGTTCTTTCGTTGGCTGCTCTGTGAAGCGGGAATTGAACATCAGATTTAATCAGGTTTGATTAAGTTTGAGTAAGTTTCAAGTAACGGTTTGCAGCACCTGGAACCTACCGCATGATAATCAAGCTCCAAAACCGACGCATTTGACTGCGCAATTAGCCGCCAATCAGTCTGTCGGTTTTAGAGCTCGAGGATCCTTAAAAAATGGATCTAAATGAAGAAGCAGCGCATAGTTTAGAATACCATTATAGAATTGCTTTTTCTGTCATATTTGTACAGAGACGATGACAAACGCTCCTCTAAACTAATAAATGGATTTGCGCTCATTTCTGATAGCCATTTTTTCATTTCTTTGAGGGTATATGACGCTATCGGCCGCAGGATCACTTCATGGACGCTTATGCACGCAAAGAAATAGTCTCCTTTGAAAATTTCACTCAAACGCTGCAGGGCTCCTGGGTAGAAAATAACTGATGCGCCGTTGATTATTCGGGCGTTAGTTACAATGTAGGCATCCAAGATGCTTTTCTGAAATCTAAAGCCTTCACTCATGAAATTGAATCTCTCCCTGCTTGCCGAGTTTTCATTTCCGTAAGCCATCTGCTCCTGAGTCAGCATGCGCGGCGGAAAGAGCGTTTTTGAGTTCGCCAATCCAGCTTGAATAGCTTGCCCGACAGATAAGCCCCATTCTCTTGCAAACGTCGTCGGCACTTTTATCGAATACATGGTATCTGTCTTTTCCTGCCCGGGGATTAGCACATAGAGGGTGATAGCCATATCTCCGAGCCTTTTGCATGTTTTTCCCTTAAGAGAATCGACATTTTGCCGGTAATTGATCACTCGAATGAAAAATTTATCCTTGACTCTTTCGAAAGCGCTTAAGCTGTTTATCACGTTGACGCATTCAGGCATCAGGTTGTTTTGGATAGCTTTGCGAAGCAGTTCTTCCATGCGCCCCAATACGCTGCTTAAAGGCTCTCCTTCTAAATACAGCCTATAGAAATCTGTCAAATTAAACCGAAATGCCATCGGTGAGTTCCCGCTTCCCTTCCAAACAGCGCGCAGTTCTCGCTCTTCCCCTATAGGAGCGTATACATCAAATATCTCTGAAAACAGAGCTTGCAACCAGTTTTCAAAATGTAAAGCAAACTCAGCGAAGCCCATATACTCCATAATAACCTCCATGTCTGTCGACGAGCAAATAGGATTGAAAAACCGCTTGACTTCAAAAAACATTGCTAATAAGGAGAAATGCCAATTATACGCCGCAAAGCGCACAGAGGTGGCAGAAACCGCTGCGGTTTAAACAGCTGCCAGCTAGGGAACCGCCGTTAGCGGATCTTCAAAGCTGTGCGCCAATCATTGCCGAATGCTTTCTTTAATACTGTTTAAGGGATCTTTTTATGAAAATCACTCATGAAATATTCAGAGGCGTGGTTGCCGTAAATTCTTATCGCTGCCTCGCCTTTGCTGATGCAACTTAACACAGGGCTATAATAATTAGGTATACTGATTTTCATTGAAAACTGCCTTTTTGGAGCTTGATTATACAGCGAGTGAGAAATGCCTATATCGACATTTCGTACCGTCCAATGGACAGTCAAGCTCCAAAAAAAAGGAACATTTGAGGAAAATCGTTATATAAGCCGCTGCCTTATATCGCTTGGATTGAATCTTTGGCGCTTATATACTTATACAGCTGAGATGACAGAAATTCATCTTCAGCTAGCTTTGGATTGACGCAGGCAACAGCCGCCATGCCTCTTGCAAAGGAAACAGTCATAGAGCTTGCTGGGCGGAGGGTCAGCTCATTCACGCTTGCAGGCAGTATATAGTAGTCTTCTTTGAAGATCATCTGGATTTTTCTTGCGGCCATGGGATAGAAAATTGAGGAAGCGCCGTCAAGCCCGTCCGCATTCGTCAACGTGTAGGTTTCAATCTGACTTTTCTGAAGCTTGAATCGCGAAGAGCTTAAAAAATCATAGCGCTCGTCAATACGGATGGTTCCTTGCTCATACAGCTCTTTGGCGATTAGGCGCGGGGGGAACATTTTGCATGATGTCTCCAAAGCCCTGTCAATCGCCATATCCTTGCCGAGACCCCACTCATGCAGAATGCTAAGGGGAATTTTCAACGATGTCTTGGACTTCGGGGTATTATCAGCCAGGACATTGAGCACCATGGCCATGTCCCCTACTCTGCGCAGCGCTACGTCCTTCAAGTTGCTTGCGCCGTACGGCTGCATCCGTATGAACAGCCTGCTTGAGATTTTCTCGTAGACATGCAGATCCTCAATGACTTTTATTTTAGCTTCCAGTGCATGGCCGCCGAAGATATCTTCAAGCTCGCGCATGAGAGACTCCATTATGCCACCTAGGGGTTCGCCACTGAGATGCCTTTCGTAAAAGCATCTTATGTTAATTCTTTGGCAATATGAGGCAATCTTGCCTTTGTTATCCGGTACGTCTATTGCCACCTCAAGGAAATCAAAAAACGGCGCTTTCATGACGCATGCACGTATGGGTCCTCCGAATCCGTTTTCGATGCCTTTGGCTAGGCGTGCAGAAAATTGCTTGTAATCCATAATGAACTGACGCATAAAAACCCTCCCAGCTTTCTTGATGATGTAGAAGGCGCAATTGTGGATATTAGGAAATATATTTACCTATAATCCCTGAGTTGCCTTGAGATTCCGACCTCCTATAATATATACGGAAAAAATAATGACAGTATTGCGGTAGGTGAGAAATTCTAAAAATATTCCTCAGTGTTTGAAGCGGGTAAAATTATTTCCTGAGAAAAGGATGATCAAGTACAGATATGCTAATTAGCTTTAAAATTATCTGTAGATTTGTATATGAATATCTCTGTTGCGTTTACTGAATATTGGAAATCCTGGACTAGACTGCAATTCAGTCGTCCCTGCTCAAGCAAGAAGGCCCCTTATCAGCTTGTCCGATAGGTGGCCTTCTTGCTTAGAAAATAAATATTTTCTCAAATACTCAGCCCTTCCTTTGGCTTAAAAGCCTTGCGTAGGGTTTGGGATTGTAGCTTTTCATATAAACCCCGATGACGCGCCTGCTTTGGAGTTCGACTGTACAGCGAGCGCGAATTGCCGATATCAATCTCACTTTGTAAGTGAACAGTCAAGCTCTAAAATAGGAGTAGCTATACAGATTTTCACCAAATGGTCCTTTGTTGGAACCCTAACCTTGTGGGGGATTAACTGCATTGCGTGTCGGTAGCAACCATAAATAACCTTGCTGCGCAAAGCGTATTCCCGTGATTTTTTCGGGCATTTGAAATGGAGCAGATTTGCGTTGATCTCATCGCTGATTATCGAGGGGTGGTGATTCGGGATTCTTTCGTGTACGCGAATTGCCTACTTCCACCATCGACTGTTTGCCGATGACGTATGTGCCGATATATCGTTCGTCGCCGAGCATACGGAGAACAATGAGGTTCATCGCAGTGATGACTTCGACAGTAACAACTATAAAGAGGACACAGGCGGTATGGAGGTCGCGTTCAAGTTTCTGATGCACGAATATTACAGTCTGGACTTGCCACATAAGATCAAAAGCGATGAGCCACCCAAGTTTAAGAGCGGTGAATATCAGAGCAAGATGTGTCTGTACGACTACCGCAAAGACGGCAACGGTGGAGCAGGAAAGCGCATTCATCAAAGACAACCCGCCACCTGTCATCATTGATGAGATCCAATAAGCGCCAAACCTCCTCAGCCACATCAAAATGATCCTTGACAACGACAGCAGTAGAGGGCCAGTACCTCATGACTGGCCTGCGAAAATTCGAGCTTATGAGAGACATTAGCGTGTCGCTGGCAGGCAGACTTGCAATCATGAACCTGCCTGGGATATCCCTGCGCGAAGTGAGAGGTGACGCATTAAGCAAGCCCTTCACCCCGACCGGGAGCTACTGTCCGAGCGGATGTCAATCCCAGGCGCCAAAGGCAACACGGACATCTGGAAGACGATCCACAGGGACTCACTGCCAGAACTCATAGCCGACCCCGGCCTTGACTGGAACGCATTCTACCGTAGCGTTATCGTTTTATACCCCTGGCTGGATAAAATTAATTGATTAGAATTGGCTTATGTCCCTAGCGAGTTATAGATTATTGATACTGCGTTTTGACTGATGCGCGATTTATGCGCGGCGATGCACGCGACGGATTCACCACAGCACCGATATCCATGGCAGACTTGAGAACACGGAGTCCGGAGTTATCAGCACGAGGCTCTCCAGGTGGGCTTGCGCGGCGAGGATCCTGTCAAACGGATCCTGGCGCCCCCAATCGAGCTTGGCGGCGAAATGCGCGTGCGCGGCGCTTATGGGCAATTCGGCGGCCTCAAGCTTGCGGGCGATGAGGTGATAATTGTCTACGACATACGAGTATCCAGGCAACTTGCCGAGCCTGTGCTTGTTCGCGATCTCAAACGCGGACACGGCCGAGAGGAACAGCGGCGTATCAAGCCTCTCCACCACTGAACGGGCAGGTTCGCTCAGCTTGCCGTCCTCCTGGACAGATCTATATGTTTGTGGGAGAATTTCTAGAGTCAACTACAGCCAAGCATCAAAAATAAAGCTCAGGTTAATAGTAACAGTAGAGAACTCTTAACTCTCAAGCTTTTTAGATCAATATCATCGCTGTTTTATATGAATTCCGTTAAAAGGCTTGAAACTATCCCATCTCCCAATGAACCTTGAACTCCAGCGCGCTATTGTAGAAATAGACGCTAGTCGCCTTTCCGTCGTCTTCTATATGCGCTTTTGCGAGTCATACGCTTGAATATTCGACTTTAGACGACAACACTGCAGTCGCGTCCAATATGCAGAAAACGTACTTTCCCATGAAAAGGTTCTTCCGGTTTTCCTTGAATTTCATCAGCAGGCTCATGGACATGCCCGCTAGCGGAGGCTCCTCAGCTCTTCCAGCTCCTTGATACTTTCAAATAATTCAGGAAAATATACGAGAATTATTCCAGTCAGCTCCCTACTGTTATTTATTTCCTTGTCGCCGATCTGATCTCTAGCCATAGATTCCCGAGCAACATCCGGGAGGGCGGGTTCCTGCGGTATTGTGGCGCGTTATTAAGGACGCTTTTTGCGTTTCCGTTTAAGCTTTCGGTGCGGAGCACAGAAAGTGGCTAACCTACGCCACACGAAAAGCGCCTAAAGTCGTAGTTTCCTCTGGACGTACGTGTGTATAGCCTTTAAGGAAAAAAAGAAAAAAGCCGGACAATTCTTGCGCAACTGATTTGTTGCACAAGCTCAGCTGGGAACAGGCCTTTGTGAAATTCGCATAGGCCTGTTTGCTCGTTTAGGATAGGTGTTTGTCTTTGCTGCTTTAAGCATTCGTTCAGCGGCACACTGCCATAGCCGCCAACTTGGAGTCAGCATCGAAAAACAGCAAAGTCCATTTTCTTGGCTTACAAAGTCACCTCAGGGTTGATATATAATTAAAGCCTCCTTAAAATCAAAATTAAATGTGTTTTACTTGCCAGTTGTTTTGACTTTGCATTCAATCGTGTAATTCCATTTACGAGAGGAGCGAACCGCAATGACAAGCGCGCGCCGGATTAACAAAAGCAATCTTTCGGGTGAATCCGCATACAAATCTTTTGTTCCTACGCCATTACCGCCAAATCCACAATTGAGCTTTATAATGATACTGTGGCTTTACTTGTGGCGGTCAAGAGAAGAATCCCGGTGAATTTCGCTGCAATCAAAACTGGATTGGCGGCGGGAGCACCTTGAAAAACGCACGGTATATCCCGCCCAATGTGGAGGATATGACTGGGGCGTTGTCTGACCTCGAAAAATACATGAATGCTGACGATGACCTTGATGTGCTGATTCGCGCTGTTCTTATTCATTATCAGTTTGAAACAATCCACCCGTTTCTTGACGGCAATGGGCGTGTCGGGCGGTTTTTGAATACCTTGCTTTTAATGGAGCAAAAGGCTTTGTCCGATCCCACGCTGTATATCTCATATTTCCTTAAAAAGAACCGTATAGAATACTATGACCGCATGACAGAGGTGCGAAACAAAGGCAATTATGAGCAATGGGTCAAGTTCTTTCTTCAAGCGATTTTGGAGTCAGGATGCAGCTGACAAAATTTAAAAGCTCTCTGCTTTGCATATGAAAAAGCCGAGATTATCAATGGTATGGGCAGAGCTTCAAAAACAGCAAGACAGTTGTTTGAATACCTTGAACAGAATCCGATTATTGAAATCCGCAAAACCGCAGCCGCGCTGGATATGGCTTTCAGCACGGTTTCGGCGGCAGTGAATCGACTTTGTGAAGTAGAGATTTTGGTACAAAGCGCGGGAGGACAGCGTAACCGAACTTTCAGCTATGAAGCCTATCTTGACCTGTTGCAGAAATCGAAAATAATGCAGGCAAAACTCGAAAAATCTGCCATATTACGTATGAACGGCACCGGCGGCAGCGGCGATTGCAGGGAGGTCGCTTTATGCCTGCGAAAAGCTTCGATCAAGAAGCCGTAGACGCCGAGATCTTCGCCGATCTCTATGTAAGCGGGGGCCGGCTCGGCCGAAGGCGGCCGTCCGGATCTGAAGCCCGGATCCAATGCGCCTGCAAGGCGGAGCGCAAGCGGGCGTTGCGGAAATGGAGCGCTTGTTGGAGGGGCTGGGAATGCCGGGAGAGGCTCCAGCTACGATAAAAAGCCCGGCAAATCAAGACTTTGGGCGAACCCGCACTACGAGTTTCAGACCGCGAAAGATAAATCGCATATTAGATTTTGAAATCCGAAGCGGCTAGAATTAAGATATGAACGGAGATGATTTATCTATGGACGCGAATCAAGAGTTCTATCCAAGTTTGCCCGAACGCATACTGATTTGCATTGAAAGTTCCGATTTTGGAGCTTGATTATACAGCGAGTGCAAAATGCCGATAACGGCATTTCGCACCACTCAATGGATAATCAAGCTCCAAAATCGGTACATTTGACTGCAAATCGGAATATCAAAGACGCTTTCCTCGAAATCGACAGCAACGTCGCCACCGACCTACGCAAGCGGGATGATGGCTATGCCGTACTGTTCAAAGAGAGCAACAGTCTGCAAACCATTTCCCGCCATTATGGATGTGCTTGAGGGCGAGAGCGAAATCATCCTAAATGCCGAGGAACACGCCGCTCTTGTGCGGAATCTCACCGTAAAGCAGGAAATGAAGGATCCACGGCAGCACATTTACTTCTGTGGACACACGGACGGCTACGCTTATCTTAAAGAGATAGGTGTGGTGTAGCTGAAATGAATAGTACAGAAGCAACAGCCCTTCGCCATAAAAGACGAGGGGCTGTTGTTATTTGCTATCAAATTCTATCATGTTCCCTAACCGGATTTTCCGTCGAATGCAGAATATTCAATACAGGCCGATTTAGGGCAAGCCACTGCATTCTTAAGCCGCTCAAAGAAGGCGAGGACTACAGCGAGCTTGCAACGGAATCGGCACTTGTGAGCTTTTAATGCAACTGAGATGCGCTACCAGATTCCCATCAACAATTGCAGCATTCTTGAATTCCCCCAACAGCTATGCTATACTGTTCATTGTTTCTAAAATTCTCTATTTCCGCAATCTCTGATATCCTCAGCTGAGAGAAGACAAGCAAATCATAATTAATTCCAAGGCGGGTTGTTACAAATGGAAAAACTTTCTTTTACAATGGAAAATTACCTTGAGGCTATATTTGAACTTTCCAATGAAGAAAGCGCATACGGCGCGCGTTTGACCGACATAGCGGATAGGCTCTCTGTAACTAAATCAACAGCAAACTCAGCTATGTCTTCATTAGCTGAAAAAGGGCTTGTGAAAAACGGCAGGTACCAGCATATCGTTCTGACTGAGGAAGGCAGGAAGCTGGCATCTACAGTAGCTCGCAAGCACAAAACCATACAGCTTTTTTTTATCAAATACCTTAAGCTGAATGAAGATACTGCGGATAGCGACGCCTGCGCCATAGAGCATGTAATAAGCGAAGAGGCTATTGAAGCTATGAGGCGATGCCTCGCTGAAGAAAGAGCTTGAATGGCTCTGCGCAACTCTCTTTGCGGCTTTCTTTCCTTTTTATTTTCATTTGGCTCTGACGAAGGAAAATGCTCATCCTTAAGCTTTAAACAATCCTGCGGCAAAGCAGTAGCGGACGGATTTTTTCAAGCAATTGAGTGTTATACTGATTTTCAAAGAAAAATACCTTTTTGGAGCATGATTATACAACGAGTGCGAAATGACGATATTGACGATATTAATCGCACCACTCAATGGACAGTCTTGCTCCAAAAAGGAACATTTGATGAAAATCGGTAAATCCATTTAGGCGTTTCACTTGTTGCAGCAATCGAGCCGGAATGCATGCCTAAGGATGAAATATCCTATAAATTCTTTCGTCGGGAAATGCGGCCTCATATCTGTCAATCACCCCATAGCTAAAAGCTAGGGGCTTGCATTAGCAAGCCCTGATTGACTAGCCTAAGTCTTAACTGACTACGCTGTCCAAGAATATATAGGTACTCCGGAGCGTTTGCTCCAGCTCCGGACACTACGGCCTGCGGCTGAACAGTCCTCTAGGGGAAGGGACAGTGCTGCAGGCATACAAAACCTTGGAACAGCATTGGCGAAGGGCAGCCTGCCCTAGAAATAGGGGATTATAGAGGAAGGATTGCGCTGCTGTGGTTTATGTTCTGAATAAGAATGGAAAGCCTTTGATGCCGACAAAGCGCCGCGGGAAAGCAAGGCGCCTGCTCAAGGATGGAATGGCTAAAGTTGCAAGGCTTGAGCCTTCTGCAATCCAATTGCTGTACGATAGCGCGGAGCATGCCCGGCCGATAAATCTGGGAGTAGATGCGGGAAGCAAGGCTATTGGCATTTCCGCGGCTGCGGAGAAAGAAGAGTTGTACGCCGCTGAAGCGGAGCTGAGGACTGATATAGTAGATTTGCTCTCGACGAGAAGAGGTTTCAGACGCGCAAGGCGCAATGGGAAAACAAGATATCGCAAGCCTCGCTTCAATAATCGCGTCCGCTCGAAGCATAAAGGTTGGCTGGCTCCTTCTATAGAGAACAAGATCCAGACGCATATTAAAACAGTGGTAAATATACATAAGATATTGCCGACAGCTAAAACAATAGTTGAGGTTGCCTCGTTTGACATGCAGAAAATCAAAAATCCCGCTGTATCAGGAAAGGACTGCCGGCAAGGAGATCAGATGGGCTTCTGGAATGCAAGGGAGTATGTCTTGTTTCGCGATGGACATGCATGCCACGGCAGAAAAGGATGCAAGAACCCCATACTGAACGTCCACCGCATAGAAAGTCGCAAGGTAGGCGGCGACGCCCCGAACAATCCAGCCGCATTATGCGAAGATTGCCACAGCGACTGCCGATGCGCCGCTTTCATGGGCGCTATGCTGGCAAGCTTAAGCTAAACCTAAAGAGAGGGCAATCTTTCAGAGACGCCG
>JAISZB010000118.1 GCA_031269465.1 Clostridiales bacterium
GAGGTTTGCATGCATTGGTGGAGATTAAGAGGTTAAAATTTTGATTTTAATAATATAAATATATTGTTTTAAGTATAATGCAAATATTTATACTGCCTATTTTTCAAACTTAGGCCTAAAGATCTTCCGTCCAGTTGGCTGTAAAATTCCATCGGAACAGTTCGGAAATATTCGAAGAGGAGCTCCGCAAAATCGCGCAAGGCGCGGCGTGAAGCCCAAGAGCCACCAGCCCATCCCCCAAGCCTGGCCTCGCGGCTTCGGGGCTGGGCTGGTGGCTCTTGCTTCCGCGTCTCCTGGAGGAAAAACACCCCTATGGCATCTGTTGCATTTTATATTGCAATTTATAATCCACATACGTAATAAGATTTACAAATCCTAATTCTTGATTCATTACGGAGAAGATGCTAAAATGGGAGCAAAAACACTTGTTTTGATTTATAAGCATAGCATGGGAATCTTCCGCAAGTTGATTATGTGGTTGTTCTTTAGGAGTTTGAAAGCCCGTGCATTCTCGCAAGCGTTACGTCAAATATATAAAAATGTATACGGCATAGCAGTCGGCAACGGCACCTATGGCGTTGAACATCAGCCAGACAATTTTCCGCCCGGAACACGCATCGGCAACTATTGCTCTATCGCGCCCCATGTACGTTTTTTATCGCGAGAGCATGCATTTGAAACTGCAAGCACCTCCCCTTTGTTCACTTCCAAGTTGTTCGGCTTTCGCAACAACGACAAGTATGCGTATGCCGATAAAACCATCGGCCATGATGTTTGGATAGGACAATACGTACTTCTTACAAAGAAATGCACGCAAGTTGGCAACGGTTCAATTATAGGCGGGGGAGCGATCGTTACCCGCGATGTTCCCCCTTATGTCGTGGTAGCCGGAAACCCCGCCAAGATTATTCGCCATCGCTTCGAGCAGGATGTGATAGACGCATTGGAAGAATCCAAGTGGTGGGAATTACCACCTGATGTGTTATATAGTTTTGAGGCATTTGTGGAAAACCCAAAATCATTTGCCCAACAGATTATTATGTATCGATTCAATAGGTAGGAAAGTGAATATCAGACTCTCCGCAGTGAAGATACATTCTCTTGAATTTCCGCAAGGCGACAAATTCTACGTTCTGTAGCTTCGCCAGGATTAAGCACATTACGAGCTGCATCGATGCGTTTCACCCTGCTCTCTCATTATGGCGCGTCTCCTGGCCTATGGATATTGCGCTTGAGCTTTCCTTCTCATGGTGTACAATGCAGGGAGTCTGGAGCACCATTAAAAAGGTCGGATTTCATGACAGCGATGGCATTCAAAATCGTTTTATTCAGAGCTGTTATATCTCATATGCTTGGCGCTGACTTCTTCGCTTTTAAAGAGCTCCGGATGGAAGAAAAGCCCGACAAGCTGATCTTGGCTCCTTTTTTTCTGAGTCCATCCCGTTATAGTCCGTTCAACAGTCTCTGTTCTTCGTTCAGATTCTTCTGTGTCGGGGCGGGAGGAACCGCCCTGCGGCCAAGCTTCCTGCCCAGCTCTTTATGGGTCTTTAAACTTAACTGGGCAAAAAGCAAGAATGCACATGCAAGAACCTTGTAAAATCAGCGTTTGAGTCATTGGATGCAGGGCAGTGCCCGCTAGAGTTTAAAGACCCCTCTTTATCAGTGTGCGAAGCGGTGATTTTCATATCAAGCATCTCCTTATCTCAGTTATACACCGAACAAGAAGCCGTGCAGGCGCGCAAATATCTATTGAGATATCCCGCTTTCTGCCTTGAAAACCGCCATTTAGGAAGATTTTCAGCTTTCAGGGCGGGAATTTGCCGGGCGATGCCTCCATCTGGTTCCTCGGATATGCAACCTTGGCTGAAAGATGGCGGCAAGGAACGTAATATCAATACAAGGCGATGCTTTCACATCTCAGATTTCCGCTTTTGCGATTCAAATGCATGAATTTTGCTTCTAAGCGCCCGTTTCGGCTACGAAGCCGACCTTGGCTTGCCCATGCGGATTCGTTTGCGTGAGGGGATCAGGCTGCCGGGAGAAAAAGGGCGGGCTTGCCCCTTGGCCTAGAAAAGAGAATTTCCTGCAATGCAGTTTCCTGGCGTATTTTTTCCGTCATGCGGTTTTCTACCGCTTAGAGTCTTTCTCTAGGAATGTTTATTTCCTGTCAGTGCAACAGAGCCTTTCCGAAGCATGCGACGGCATATCCTTTCTCCGGGTTCACGCCGTTTTCCTCCGCCCAGCACCGCGCCCTCCCGCCAAAGCCTTGCGGCATCATCCCAACATTGCGCACATGTTCAGCAAAGATCCCGAAGCCATGAAAACCCATTGTTATCATACGCAGGCCGCGCACACACTCCTGCAACTTTTCAAGATCAAGATTGCGGAGGCCCCATCTACGCAGCCTGCGGCCACAAGGCCAGTTGGGAATTCGTGATGATTCAATATGGATAATCCTAGCTCAAGGCAGATGTGACTGCGCGATTATAGCCGGCCTTAGAGCTGATCAAGTCTTTTACTTGCTCTTTCAAGCTGCCGCAGTCCAATCCATAATACTTAACCAACTCTTCATACGTGGCAGAGTGTATATACTTGGAACGTCCGTCAGCTCCTAAAGTATTGACAGCGCGAATGCGATTGGTTGAGATATCTTCCCTTCCTTTAAAAAGCGCTTTGATGAAGCGGCTGTATATGAATCCATTGTTCTGCTCCGCAAACAGCAACGGCATGCCTCTATCGAATAGCTCTAGGATAGAACCTTCATCCATGGACGGCATGTCAAGCACCCCTATTTCCATTCCTTCTTCATGAAGCGCGTCTGCGGCAGCCAGGGCTTCATGCACTCCCCGGCCGCTTGAAATGATCACTGCCGCCGCTTGATCCAAGGGGCGAAGAGCAGACGCCTTTCCAAATTCAAACTTATAGCCGCAGCCGTAAAGCGCTTTGGCCATGCCCCGCATGACGCGCAAATATACAAGCCCTTTGCCGCCTTGCGCAATCCACTCCATTACCGATACAAGCTGCTGCGGGCAGCATATGTCAATGATTTTAAGCCCGCCTATATTGTCAAAGAAAAGATTGTCGTCATTGCCCATGTGCGTGGCTCCGTTCGTCTGCCCATCCAGATTCGCGGCCGCCGCGATGAAAGCGATGTCCAATCCATGGCCCTTTGCCAGCCATCCCCCCTCCTCCGAAATAACCTCAAGCCTCTCCTGCTGTCCGATTGCTATCCTGCGCATCGCCTGCCAGTCAAAAAACGGGCAGAAAGTGCTTGTCCATACATTGCAGCCAAGCGCGGCAAATCCCTCGGCCATACCCATCATATTAGCCTCGGCAATGCCCGCATTCAAAGCCCGGTTCTCATCCACCCTTGAAACCCCCACAGCCAGGCCGCTAGTGGTAGACAAATCTGAATCTACTGAAACCAGGCGTTCATCATGAGCCAGGACTTCAACAACAGAAGCGGTCGTTTCCGTTACCGAATAAAATTTCCCGACCTCAAGCTTTGGCATTTTCTTTTCGTCATAGACTAGCGCCTTTATTCTAGGCTCCGCAGGCTTAGCCAGCGCCCCGGCAAGAGGCTGCGCCTTCATCTCTGATGAAGGGTGCAAGCGGTTAAGTTTAAAAAGCGGCTCTAGAGCTTTGCAAGCCGCATCCATTCCATTACAATTGAGCATGTCCCAAAAATCCATAAATTCAGCAACGCGCTTTTCGCGAAGGCTTTGCTGCAACTTAAGCTCTTGTGTTTTTAAAGCCTCGTCCATGGTTATTTTGTGCCCGTTTATCTTCTTTGAAAAGCCACCATAGCCCTTTTCCGAATGGCAGATGATTGCGGTAGGCGCACTATTTCCGCCTCCGCAAGCGAATGCTTGCAGAGCCTCAATGAGAGGCTCATACTTGGTCGCATCCGCGTCAATGGCCCGCCAGCCGAAAGCCCTCAGGCGTTTAGACAGGTCGGCGCCCTTTAGAATCAAATTATTGGTATCGTCCAGCTGGCCGTTGTTGGCGTCAACAAGCATGCAGAGATTTCCGAGACGGAAAGAAGCCGCTGATTGAACAGCCTCCCATATCTGGCCCTCCTGCAACTCGCCGTCTCCCACCATGCAAAATGACTTGAAATTTGGAGATCGGCTTCCGGCTATGGCGAATCCGACCGCAACCGACAAACCCTGGCCTAAAGGGCCGGTTGAAATGTGAACTCCGGGGAGAATCGGCCCCGGATGGCCGTTCAGCCTGCTCTTAATCCCTCTTGAGCCTTGAAGCACGCTTGAGTCGAAGTATCCCAAGTCAGCATATATGGAGGCCATGGCAGCCAGTGAATGCCCTTTGCTCAGCACGAAAAGATCCTGTCCGACGCGGGTTGGAGCTTCAACGTCAAAGTTTATGAATCCGCCATAATACAGGCAGATAAGAGGCGCCGCCGCTGAAAAAGCCCCTCCCGCGTGAATGCCTCTGTCCGCGGCGGCGAAGCTTTGCTCAATCATGGAAATGCGGATGTCTGAATCCTTTACCAGGAGAAGCTTAGCCAGCGCCTCCTTTATCAAGAGTTCTTCCGTTTTCCAAGAGATCATTGACGCCCCCTCCTTCTGAGCTTTCAAACAAGAGCTGCTATATGATCCACCAAGCGATATCCGGGACGGTTTGACCAAACCGGCGTGCAGTTTGGGAATTCCTCAGTAGCGCCCCAGTACGCCGCGTCCGGATAGAATTCCAGCATCTTCTTCGCGCAGTCCCCGTAAACGATGACGTCTCCTTCGACTTTAGACAAATATGGCTCGAACTGCAATCCTGTAAAAATAGTCACAGGGCGCTTCAGCTGGCTGAGCTTTCCAGTCACCAGAAGCTCGTCCAGCGCCATTCTTACCAAAACGCGGCACCCCGGTTCGCAGGCTGACCCGACAACGACATTTACATTAGGAAAAATGCCTTGAAGGATGGTGTCTTTTTTTCTGAACTTCCGCTTGACTTGTTCTATCGGCGCTCCTAACAGCTCTATCTCTTCCAGATTATTCGTCCCAAGCCCCTCAAATGCAGCTAGCACTGTGGCCGGGGCGTTTTTGCCCGGATTTTCCCAATCCATCAACGCCTCCGCCACAGTATCCACCGCAACCGGATCGCTTCCGGCGAAAATCGTGTTGAAGTCTTTTACTAGATCCTCTGGATACGGGCTGAAAGGCCCGTTGCCCTGGCAGGCATAGAGCGAATCCACCAAAAACCACGTCGGCTTCGCCGCTCTGGTAAGGTTTACTATCTTCTGATATATGTCGTCTCTATGACACCTAGCCATCCAGTCGTAGTCCGGCAGGTTTCCGAACTGCAGCTTAAGGGCGCATGTAAGCAGAGTGTGTATGTGCACCTTCATCTTCGGCAAGCCGATGTAAACATCCGCGTCAACCACCGGCTTCGGAACAGGGAATTCGTTGAAGCTGATGTCGCGGTCAATCTTGTACATCTCAAACGGCACGGTTTCAAATGGCACAAGCTCAACGCCTGTACGCTGCGCAACGTCTCTGATTCCGCAGCCTATCATAGCGGTCATAGTATCCGCTCCTTGAGCGCAGCGCTCGCATATCTGAATGCGCGACGGGCTTTGCTCTTTCACAAGTTCAACAAGCGCCTCAAGCATGCGGGGATCAGTGGTGAAGCCATTGTCTGGGGGAGACGGCACTACGGTATTTATCTTTATTACGACTTTGTCATTGGGCTTTACTATGTTTTTCATGCCGCCCATTGAGCCGTCGGCGACATCGCGAATCATTCCCTTGACAACATCCAGCTGCTCCCTGCTATAAGATCCGGGAGAGCCTATGTCGAGCTTTGTATTGGCAATCGCGACCTTTGATTTAGCCACCTTCAACCATTCCTTTCTTTGCTTTCCGCTCTAGACGCGTTGAGTCGTTCCTTCCCAAGTATCGACTTTGGCGGACTTTTCTCCAGGTTTTATCCAGCGTGAAGTTACGCACTTGGTCTCGGTAAAGAATTTGATCCCGTCTTTTCCGAGCACATGCAGATCTCCGAAAAAAGAGCTTTTATGGCCGGAAAACGGAAATATGGCGGTAGGCACCGGTATTCCCACATTTACGCCGACCATCCCGGCATGCGTGCGCCGCGCGAATTCGCGGCCATAATAGCCGCTTTGAGTGAAGATGACGGATCCGTTCGCGTAGGGGCTTAGGTTCATAAGCGAAAGGCCTTCCTCGAATCCTGAGACTCTCTTGATTAAGAGAACCGGCCCGAAGATCTCCTCCCTGCCGATTGCCATCTCAGGCGCAACATGATCAAATATAGTCGGGCCTATAAAATATCCGTTTTCATACCCCTCTACTGCAGCTCCCCGACCGTCCAGCACGAGCACCGCGCCTTCTGCAATCCCTTTTTCTATCCAGGAAAGTATCGATTGCTTGCGCTCAGCTGAGATGACAGGCCCCAAATCCGTTTCTGGGTCGTATGCCGGTCCGATTCGAAGCTCCTTGGCGTACTTTATAATAAGAGATATTAGTTCATCCGCTATCGGCTCGACCGCAACAGCAACAGGAAGAGCCATGCACCTCTCCCCCGCGCAGCCGAAAGCAGAATTCACTATAGCCCTGGCAGTCTGCTCCAGCGCCGCGTCCTCTAAAACCAAAGCATGATTTTTCGCTTCGCAAAGCGCCTGCACCCGCTTGCCGCTTTTTGCGGCTTTCGCGTATATTTCCCGGCCAATCCTAGTTGATCCCACAAAGCTTATCCCTTTTACATCTTGGTGTTCAATAAGCGCGTCCACCGTTTCTCGGCCGCATGTTACGATATTTACCACCCCGTCCGGAAGCCCGGCGTCGCAAAGGAGCTCGGCGATTCGCATGCTTGTCATAGGCGCCGCGCTTGCGGCTTTTAAGACAAACGTGTTTCCCGACGCTATGCAAAGCGGCATCATCCATCCCATCGGTATCATGCCGGGGAAATTGAAGGGGGCTATCCCGGCAAAGACTCCCAAAGGCTCCCGGTAAGACATGGTATCCACGCCTTTAGAGGAATTGAGCATATACTCACCAAGCATCAAGCTAGGCGCGCCGCAGGCGAATTCTATCGGCTCTATGACTTTTTGAATGTCCCCCCTCGCCTCATCCCAAGCCTTGCCGTTTTCCCGGCACAGAATATGGGCAAGCTCGTCCATGCGCTCGATTATCAGGCTTCTAAGCCTGTAAAGCACCTGAATCCTTCTCTGCACAGGAGTCTCAGCCCACCCGAAAAACGCTTCCTGGGCGGACGCAACAGCGAACTCAACCTCTTTTTTCGTGCATGCCGGCGCAAGCGCGATGATTTCCCCGGTGCTGGGATCGTGCACCTTAAAATGCTCAGCCGCTTCTGAATCCAGCCACTTTCCGCCGGCGAAATATTTAAGCCTCATTATATCCTTCATTTATCTTCCCTTCATTAAATGATTTCTATGCTGATGATTCTTTTCATCTATCCTTTTATTGAGCCTATCATGATTCCCTTTACGAAGTATTTCTGAACGAACGGATAAGCGCACCATATCGGAAGGCTGGATACGATGATCAGCGAGTATTTAAGCAAGTCAGCGAGTCCCTGCTTCGCAGCCGCAAGCTTTGGATCAAATGTCAGATCTGAAGTCATCTGGTTCAGAACCAAGATTTCCCTCAGGAAAATCTGAAGAGGCAGAAGCTTCCTGGACGACAGGTATATGAACGCGTTGAAAAACGCGTTCCAGTGCCCTACTCCGTAGAAGAGTATCATAACTGCGGTTATAGGCTTTGAAAGGGGAATGACTATTTGCCATAAAAACCTGAAGTTGTCGCAGCCGTCCAAAAAAGCCGCGTCCAGCAGTTCATCAGATATATTCGTCTGATAGTACGTCCTCATGACAATTACATTGTAGACGCCGATAGCGCTCGGAAGGAGCATGGCCCAGCGAGTGTCTATAAGTCCAAGCTCCTTTATGACTATGTACGTCGGAAGCATCCCGCCTGAAAAAATCATCGTGAATGCGACAATGAACATGAAAGCGTTCCGCCCGGCAAAATCCCTTCTGGATAGAGGATAGGCGCAAAGGATTGTCATGATGAGGTTGATGCAGGTTCCGCAAACCGTATATATGATGGTATTGCCGTAACCCGTCCAGATGCGGCTTTCCTTAAATGCCGCCACATAGCCCTCTATGGAGGGCTCCACAGGCCAAAGTATGACTTTGCTTGCCATAACGGCTCTTGGAGAGCTGAATGAAGCGCTGAAAACATATATGATCGGATAGGCGACGAGAAGAAGAAATATTAGAAGCAATAAGTCATTTACGATATAGAATACAGCGTCTCCGCGAGACATCAGCTGACTTTGCCTTTTAGCGGCCGCCTTTTCTTCCGCTTTTTTGCTCTTTCTAAGGTCTTTCCCTTCGTCTAGAGCTTTCATGCCGCACCCACCTCCTCATTCGAGACGTCACCATAAACTCGACTCCCCAAATCTCCGCATCAGCTTATTAACGGAAACGATTAGGAGAAGATTGATGGCGGAATTAAACAAATCGATAGCCGTCCCGTATGAAAACTCCGGAGGCGCGTTCTTAAGGCCAATTGAATAGACGTATGTGGATATCACCTGAGAGGCTCTTAGATTCATGCTGTTTTGCATCAAGAAGATCTTTTCAAATCCAAGATTCATAATCTGGCCGCAGTTCATTATAAGCAAAACTATCATTGTAGGAGCAATCCCCGGCAAATCTATATGGATCACGCGGTTAAGCCTGCTCGCCCCGTCTATCATGGCGGCTTCATGAAGCTCCTGAGAGATTGACGATAGCGCCGCAAGGTAGATAATGCTGTTCCAGCCGGTATTCTGCCATACCCCCGACCAAACATAGACTGAGCTGAAGAGCTTCGCGCTAGCCATAAAATCAGTCCTGGCGCCGCCCAGAAAAGCGATTATATTATTTATGACCCCTATTCTGGAATTCAGGAGCTGCATAATGATTCCTACCATTACAACGGTTGATATGAAATAGGGCATGTAAGTTATGTATTGAACCACTTTTCTGAATTTATCGCGGCATGTGGCGTTAAGGGCGAGGGCGAATATGATCGGCAGAGGGAAGTTTACGGCAAGCTGGTACAGAGTTATGACTATGGTGTTTTTCATTAAATCCCAAAACAAGTAATGACGGAAGAACTTTGTGAAATTAGCCAGGCCTATCCACTTGGCGTTGAAAATCGTATCTCCGGGACGAAAGTCCTTAAAGGCGATTTGCACTCCAACCATTGGCCAGTACCTGAATAGTATGAACCAAACAAGCGGCGGCAGAAAAAGAAGATACAGCTGCCAGTTCTTTTTTAACATGCCCCATTTCTTCTTGCTCAAAGGCTTCACCTACAATCTCAAGCGAGCTGGTACGAGTTTCCTCAGGGTTTTACCTGACAAGCTTTTGACGATATGCCTATTTGCACTTAAATTACCTATACTGATTTGCAGTCAAATGCACCTATTTTGGAGCTTGACTGTCCATTGATACCAGTATAATCAAACTCCAAAATAGGAACTATAATACTCAAATCAGCATATTATAGAGCTTCATATACTGCTTTTCATATAAAATTACCTTTTTTGGAGCTTGATTATACAGGATTCAATGGATAATCAAGCTCCAAAAAAGAAACATTTGATGAAAAGCGGTATATGAAAAACAGCATATAAAGTTCTTATCTAAATAGGCTCTTTTAACCGCAAATCGTTTTACATGAATCTGGATTCTCCCTCCATGAAAACAGGATTGCATACGCCTTAGCCAATTTGGACTTTCAAAAAGCCGGGCGTTTCGAAGCTAAAATCTCTGATTATGCAGGCGCGCATCGAAGCCTTCCAATGCGCGACCGTATATCCGTCTAAATCTCAAGCGCGTCCCAGCAGGTTCTTTAGATATTTCATTCCTTTATGAACGCATTCCTTGTCATATGAGCCTTTGTCCGCCTGCGCCATGCCTGCGTACTTCATCCAGCTCTGCTCGATTATCAGATGCAAGCCGTCAGCGAACGGGCTTTTTTCATCGAGGATTTCGAGCGCCCTTGGAATGTCCACATGCCCGTTCCCCACAGCGCAGCCCCATGCTGCAAGCGGCACCATTCCAAGAGCCGGATCAGAATCCTCAATCACCATGTCCTTTATATGCGTCGTGAACGCGAACTCAGCCAGATTCTCAATGTCGTCATTGGCATCGCAGAACACCGTAAACCCATTTGCGGTGTCCAGCGTGCAACCGACATGGCTTGAATTTACTGAGCTGAATATTTCAGCGAATTCCTTCCCGGTAAAGTCGCAGTGGTTTTCCAGAGCGAAATGCAGGCCTGCGTCTTCAAATATTTTTCCTGTCTCTTTCAGGCTTTCAATGATAAAGCGCATCTGATCCTTTTTAGGATAGGCCTTGTTATAGCGCGAGGTCGCTAAATTGAGTTTTCCGTATCCTGCGCGCATAATATTTATCCCCAGAAGCCGCGCCTTTTCAAACTGCTTTTTAAGCCCTTCCCTAGCCTCCTTCGCGCCGTCCCCCAGCAAGCTGAAGATATACGGGCAGCCCAGCTCCAATTCAACCCCAATGCTCTCGATATGCTCTTTCAAATCTTCAAGCTTTGACGCGTCATCCGGCAGAAGCGGCATGCCTCCCAAATGAAAGACGCTTCCGCCCAGTTCATGAACCTTTGACGTCTGCCACTTGACCCGCTCAATCATGCCTTCAAGCTCAGCGGGAGGCGAATAAATAAACCCTACAAAACCCAGTTTCATGCTGTCCTTGTGGCTCATACGCCAATGCATCCCCTTATCTATTGCCTCTTACTGATTTGGAGTCAAATATACCGATTTTTGGGTGGGATTATAGATTGAAGGATGCGAAATGACTATATCCGCATTTCGCGCTAATTGTATAATCCGACCCCAAAATCGGAACTTTCCAGTGCAAATCAGTATATAGAGACTGCCGTCAGTCCCGCGCTACCGCGCAAATCCCAGCTGAGAAGCCCACTGCCTGTCAAATCCGGACTGAGTTATTTCCATCAGCCTGCCAAGGCCCATGCTGTCAAGCTCGCTTAAATACCTGTCCCAATCCTTGTCCAGATCCCAGCCGCCGGTGACGAACTGCGCTTCAGCCTGCTTTGCGTAGTCGATTATCAGCTTATTAAGCTCTGCGTATTCCCTAGACTCTTCCAAAGTGTAGAAAATCGGCGGCACTACGTTATCTACCTTATACGGTTCATAAAGAACCTTTGCTTCCCAGAGCACATGCTCAAGCTCATACGGGTCGCTCTTGTCGAGCTCGCGCGCGTGGGAGCCGAAGCGCGACCATGAAGGCTGCGCCCCATGCCAATACGCATTGGTTGGCGTGCTGTAGACAAGTATTTCTTCATACCTCGCAGGGCCTCCGTCAACCGCTACAGTGCCTTCCGGCGGCACTTTCCAGTCGCGTCCGGGCACTCCGTAGCGGCAGCGCAGCCATATGTCCTCTGTATAGCAAAAATCCACCCATTTCATAACGATATCCGGGTACTTGCAGTCCTTCGTTATTACAAGCTTTGTATTGTCCACTCCGTAATACTTGTCATACGTAGCCCTTTTGACGCCGTCAGGGCCTTCGAGCGGGAGAAGCACTTCATAGCTTTGCTTTCTGGTTCCGTTATTGTCTGCGAATATCTGGGTTCCTCCGCTTGATACGGCGCCGACTATCATTGCGTCCTCAAGCTCTACAAGGCTTCTAAGCCCGGTTTGATCCAACGTGAACGACTCAGGAGCAAGCAGTCCTTCAGCGCAGAGCTTGCGGAGATATTTGAGCCCTTCGCGCCACTGGTCCTGAACCGGGGCGAATTCCACCTTGCCGTCGTCCGCTAGGTAAATCATGCGCTTTTTGTTGTAATTCGTGTCATTGTTGTTTTCGCAATATATGAAGGCATTCATCAGGAAGCCGTCTATGTTTCCCATCCATCCCGTCGTTTCTCCCAGAACTGCGATTTCATCGCTTTTGCCGTTCCCATTGGGATCTCCGTCACGAACGGCGACGCAGTAATCGTAAAACTCGTCTATCGTCTCGGGAAGCTTATTAATTCCCAACGCGTCCATAAACGTCCTGTTGATCCAGAACCTTTGGGCGAGCTTGTTAGTTATGGTCGCGCTGTAAGAAGGCATCGAGTAGATGTTTCCGTCAGGGGACGTAATCTGATATTCGATCTCAGGGTACATTTCAATCATCTGCTTGTAGTTGTATCCATGCTTTTCTATAAGCCCGTTCAGGGGGATGATGATTCCCTGCGTTCCGTATGTAACCTGCATTTCGTTATTGAATCCGCTGTTCATGAATACATCCGGCAGCTGGCTTCCGGAGCTTATCATCAGGTTTATTTTCTCCAGATACTCCTTTTCGGGAAGTATGTCCCAAATGATATGCACATTTGTGATGTCTTCCATGTATTTCGTTTGATCGTTGTTCTCATAGTCCAGAACATAAGAATCATATCTGCAGGCCACTCTGATTTCCACTTTTTCTTCTACTATGGGAAATTCATTGAGGCCTGAGTATTCGGGCTGGGATTCAGAAGCGTCCCCTACCCCGGTGTTGCCTGCCTGCGCTTCTCCCGTCGGCGCTCCGCTTTGAGCCGCCTTTCCTTCAGAGTTTCCTCCGCTTGCGCATGAAGCCGTCAAAACGGCGATGATCAGGCAACAAGCGCTTAAAATCCTGAAACTGAAGCGCTTTTTTCTTTTCATTAATAACTTCCTTTCGCTTTATGCATTGTCTTAGATCAAAAGCGCCGATTTTGAAAGCATATCTCAATGTGAAAATATATAATAAATGCCACACCAAAATCGAGACTATCTCAGGACATCGGCATGTTTTTTTCCGCCTGGAGAAATCATAGACTGCATTCATCATGGAACTTCTTGATTTATGGGGGCTACGGCTTGTGAATACAAAGGAATGTCAGCAGTTTATATGACTTGCAGTCATATTCGCTCTAAATAGACGCATATAGCTGCAAATCGGCATGCGCCGCTTTTGTCTTCAGAATTTCTTGTACTATAAGAGGATGTCAAAATTGATAAATGAACTAGCTTAATTATTTTACTCTAGAGATTATTAAGCTTCTGAGAATCTACTAAGTCTTATGAACCCATACCTGGATCAAAGCCTCATAATTCAATCGCATCTAAAATCAAATGGATTCCTTGCCTTAACGTCCCAATTCAGTCCTTGAGTTAAGTGAATAAGCTCAGGATTGCTTTCAAATATAACTCCTCCTTAACTTCATGATTTGCTTTTGGAAGTTCCTGCTTTGGAGCTTGACTAAAACTCTAAATCCACACTGACGATTCTTATTCTTCTTAAACTTAACATTAATGTTTTATGGCCTTGCCTCCTTTTCTGGCATGATTCTCCTTCTATAATTAAGGGTAAATATACCGCTTTTCATCAAATGTTTCTTTTTTGATTATCCATTGAATGGTGCGAAATGCCGAAATCGGCATTTTGCACTCGTTGTATAATCAAGCTCCAAAAAAAAAGCAGTATAGATGATGAAGACTTAACTTGCATATATCCTTTGTGTTGAAGCGCCTGAAGGCAAGACTTAAAGCTGTGAATTATTTCAATTTAATTATATTATCATATTATGTTTTATATTTTGAAGTATATCATATTGCTAAATTAAATGCAATAGCAACATGAAAAATATTTTTTTGACGAGAGATTATACTTATGCATAAACTCGCAGTCATTTTCAACCGAACAATTCTCTTTTCAAGATGTATTATAATGCAGCTACACAGCTTAAGAGGAAAACAATCAGAAATTTAGACAGATTCTATAGAAGCAATTTATGGAACATCAAGGCCTAATAGGCAAGCATTAAATGTAAAACCCTCCAATTATTAATATTATCATAATATGTTTAAACAAATATAGTATAGCATACTTCACTAATAGAGGCAATAGATCTTTATGAATATATTTTATATAGCTAAAGCTTAAGAAGAAACTCTAATCGAGTCAACAACCCAGGCGCGCCTCTCCCCATCATTTCGACGGGGCTTTTTGTTCCGTCCGCCCCCATTTTCTTTTTCCAGCCCCGCGCCTTTTCCCGTCCGGGCCTGAGATCGCGGGGCTGGAAAGAGCGCAAAAAGAGGGCATTTTCATGCCCTCTTTTTGCTTTAAAATCTAAGTTTAAATAGCCGTTACTCTGTTTTTGACAGCGTAAATACTATTGTATCGTCTTTTAGGGAGTATAAAGCGCCTAATATCTTCTCAAAATACTCTACAGGGACGAAAGTCCTGTCATTCTTGATGACTGGCGCTGTGCTAAGCTTGGTATCGTCGTACGTAACGCTTCCGATGTTCAAGAGATGTATATCCGTTCCGGAAGCAACTGTAACCTTCTGTTCACTCTCATTCCATCCCACGACGTATCCCAAGCCTTCGGCTACGGCGCGAAGAGGAACCAGGATCACTTTGTTCTCGGTATACGTCTCATCTACAGGAAGCGTAAATGTAATGGCCTGGGGTGTTGTCGCGTAAGGTACTGCCGTCTCGGCAGGCGCTTCTGTAGCTGACGGAGCCTCAGTTGCTGCCGCTTGGTCGGCAGTGCTGTTTCTTCCTAATATAACAACCTTTGTAGCTGTCGCTTGAGCGGGAAAGCTCATGGCAACCTGATTGTACCAAAGAAGGAGATCAGTTCCTTCTTGGATGTCGTCTAGTGTCGCGATGTTTCTGGTCCTGAAGGGGGATATATCTGCATCCTTGTTGATAGTGACCCACACCGAGCCGCCCTCAGTTAAAACTTTTATTCCTCCGCCTTCAATTTCATTTATCTCCTCGACTGCGGAAAACTTTGGAGGCTGGGAATCATCTTCAGAAACGTTTACTATCACCGCTAAAGCGTTGCTTTGCGGGGGCATGCTTCTTGTCTCAACAGGGCCGTAGTACGCCACTATCGCGTTTCCTTTGCGATCAGCTATAGTCGTAGCCGCCCCGGTTTTTGAATCAGCTACGTAGGTGCTAGGGGTAACGTGAAGAATCACGGTTTCTTGATTTCCGTCGCTGTCTTTGGCGGTCTGCACCTCTATATCTGAAGCCGTATCAGAGACCTTGGTCTCTTTGGTTATAGATCCAGCTATCATTTTCGGTTTTGCAGCTTCATTTTCAGGCGTCAAGCTAATGGCCTGAACTGTATAGATTTGCCCGACTACCATGGCGAGAACTGTTGCAAGCATTGCTATCTTTTTCATGTTTTGTACTCCTTTCCAACATTCATTGGCACTTGTGTCATTGTGGAGCGTTACTTAGTGTATGCAAAAATAAAGAAATTATTATAACCTGATGCGCTATCAATGCATTGATTCTAAGCCATTATATCCTTTCGGCAGCAAAGGAAAGCATAAAATCTCCTTAAATTCAACACCCATCGACATGGCGCATTTATATAATGGCACAGCTGGATTAAAAAAACATTAAATGAATATCAAGTTCTCTCTTTCTATTTTAGAAAGAAATTTCAAGTTGAAATAGAGGATAAGTGATTTCAAGTCATTGTAAAATAAAAAGCTGTTAGGTTGAAGAAATCAAAGTTGGCAGATCTTCAGAAGGCGCGGGGCGCACCGCCCTTGTTCGGAAAGATTTTTTTGGGGTCGCAGGCGCCTTGAGACGAGTTTCTTGCAATGATCGCCTTGGGCGAAGCGCATGCGGCAGGAAGCCTGAGAAAGCCTTGCTCTTTGAAATCCCTGCGGCTGAGAAGATAGCGGGTTCATCCAAGCGTCTTTGAAGATGCTTGTCGCCGAGGCGGCGGAGGGCAACGCTATACCGCTTTTCATCAAATGTTCCTTTTTTGGAGCTTGATTATCCATTGAGTGGTGCGAAATGCCGATCTCGGCATTTTGCACTCGCTGTATAATCAAGCTCCAAAAAAGGTAATTTAGTACGAAACCACTTAAGGAGGCGCCGTTTGCGCAAAGTTGCGGTTTTAGGTATGTAAATTTGCAAAAAGCCAATATTTAGCAATAGA
>JAISZB010000339.1 GCA_031269465.1 Clostridiales bacterium
TAGCGCAAGGGGCGCCTTCGCCTCCACCCGTCCCCAAGCCCGCCTTGCCTACGGCAAGGCGGGCTTGGGGACGGGTGGAGGGTTCCGCTCCCTCTATTTCCGCTTGGGAAGAGGAAAAACATCCCTATGGCATCTGTTGCATTTGATATTGCAATTTATAACACTCAATGCGAGTACCTTTTACAAATTCTGCCGCTTTCATATACCAAGCTGATACATAATCCAAATTTTTAGTTTTGGGAAAGATTACTTCCATATCACTCTTTTGCTCGGCACTCATATAAGTAAAGCCAACAAACGGCGGGTTTCCCAATATAAACGACAGTTCGCGCTTCGGCACAACACTCTCCCAATCAATCCGCAAGGCGCTCCCATTAACAATCGTCGCGGACTGCGAAAGCGGCAGACGGGCATAATACACACCAAACTGCTCCGACACGCGCAAATTCATTTGGTGGTCGATGAGCCACATACCCACTTGCGCGATTTGGCACGGAAAATCCTCGTATTCTATCCCGTAAAACTGCTCCACGCTGACTTTCAGCATGGGAGAAATATCAACAATAAGCTGTGTGCTGTCGTGTTTCATTTTCAACACTTCAAGCTCAAGCGTCCGCAATTCGCGGTACGTCACAATCAAAAAGTTCCCGCAACCGCAAGCGGGGTCAAGGAATTTAAGCCTTGATATTTTGTCGTGGAAACGGTCAAGGGCGGTCGGGTCGGTTTTTACCTTGTCAAATTCGCGCCACAGCTCGTCCATAAACAGCGGATTTATCAGCTTTAAGATGTTTTCTTCGCTCGTATAATGCGCACCAAGCTCCCGCCGCTGATTTTTATCCATAACGCCTTGAAACATAGCGCCGAATATGGCGGGGCTGATTTTGTTCCAGTCAAAATTGACATAATCCAACAAAATTTGGCGCATTTTCGCGTCAAACTCGGCGGTCGGCAAAAGATTGGCGAAAAGTCCGCCGTTTATGTATCGAAAGCGCTTTAACTCATCGGAAAGAAGCGTCCGTTTGGCACGGGCGGACTCGGAGAGGTTCAACACCTCAACAGCTTGCCTATGCGCTCCGAAAGGTCGGAACCGTCGGACTTTGAAGCCTCAAAATATTTGTAAAGGCTGTCTTGCGGGAAAATGCCCGTATCGTCGGCAAACAGGCAGAACAACAGGCGCACGAGATAAACTTCAAGGTCGTGTCCCTCATAGCCGTGTTCGCGCAGAGCGTCGTGCAGTTTCGCCATTTTCTCGGCGGCCTTGACGTTGACTTCAACTTGGTCGTCGCGGATTCGCTCCGTCGTGTAGCCCGCGATATTGGCAAAACGCTTGATGTGCTTGCGGAGGTCTTTCGTCTTGAAACTCCAAACCTCATTTGTCGAGCGGCGGTTCAAGCGCATACTCTCAAAATCGCAAACAAGCCATAAATCCGGCACGTCGTCTTGATTTGGCAGGTGGTTCATATAATTTTGGAGTTGGTTAAACTCGATTGTAAGATTCTCGCCTTTTGACTTCATCTCAACGGCGATTTGCCCCGCCAAAGGAAGTCGATATATTTGTCGTGACCTTTGCCGCCGATTTTGACAGGCGCTTCAAAACCGTGGTCAATGATTGCGCTCTCAACGCCGAACACGCCAAGAAAGGCGCGGACAAACGATTGCGCCTCCTGTTTCTCTTTCCCGCCGCTCTGCCAGCGTTTGGCGAACGCCACGGCGTTTGTCTGTGTCTCGTCCCACGATAACGCCATCATGCCTTTCCTCCGTCGGTATCCTTTTTAGCTTGCTTCGCGGCTTTCGTCCTGCCGTCAATGGGCTTCGGCGCGGATTTGGGAATGAGCCACATTGTGCCAATGCGCTCCGCTCCGCGCACTTGCTCGTTCGCGCAAAGGGCTTCCACCCTGCGTTGCGTTATGCCCCATTTCTCGGCGGCTTCTTTCGCGCCCATATAATCCATATCTATTATCCTCTGCATTTATTATCAATAATTATACTGCGAAAGGACGAATAATGCAAGCTCTTTTTACCGCGAATTGTGAATTTTTTATGAATGTTTGCGAAAATTCCATTTGCCCTCTTGACAGACGCTAATAGAGGTTATGAGCTGTGACGAATTGGAGCTTGACAGGATAGGCGACCGTAAAACGGCCGTTTTTTTTGTTATCTCGGCTACGTCTAACGCTTTTACCTTTGCATCCCGGAGCCTGAGCGCTGATTCTGAGAGTCGCAATTTTCGGATATACTCCGCCGGACTGAAACCCGTGAGCCTTGCAAACAGACGGTACGCGTGCCACGGCGAGTAACCGCACACGTCAGCGAGGTTGCGTATTGTGATTTCACCGTCGCTGTGGCGCTTGATAAACTCCTGCATTTTTACAACCGCCTGCGTCTGCTCCATTTGCTTCGCTCCCTTCCTCGTGTGATACCATTATGCGATATCGGAGAAAAAACCTCTTGACTTATTTTGCTGAGTTTTTGAATCGCGGAAGCTATGCCTTATTGAAGACGATGGTTTTCTCCTTCATGGAGATTTTGCCGACTGTGTAGCCAAACGCCGACGCCTCTTTTTTTGCGTTAAGGAAGGAATGGTCTATCGGGAATCCGAGAACGGCTTCAATCTCGGCATAGGTCAGTTTCAGCGTCGGGCTTCCGTCGCTTTGCAGATGTTGCCATAATGGTTCGTATTTGCTCATGTCTTCAATCCTTCCAATCCCACCAGTTTTGCTTGCCCTCCGGCAACTGCTCGTCGTGGTCGGCATAATGCACCGCCAGCCGATAACAATACAGTGCGCATTTATCCACGGACATCCCTTGGGAGAAGCAGTCGGCGGTATAGATGTCGTCAGGACTTTTGCCAAGCAAAGACGCTATCGTCTGGAATCCCGCCCGTATCAAATGCTCCGCCATGTTTGCCCCGATGCCGGAGATTTCCGTGAATTCGCTCATTTCTTATCCTTGCTCCATTGTTTGATTTTCTTCATCGCCCAATCGTAGTGGCTCGGCGCTGCTGAAATGCAGTAGCTTCCTACATTGGTCGTTCCTGTCCACGAAAAATGCTTCTTTTCAAAGAGTTCCTCATCGCTCAAGGACTCAATCAACGCCATCACTTTTGAGTGACTGTCGCGGAGCATCGTTGCCGCATCGTCATAGGACGTGGACTGATGTTTTTTCCAAAACTCGACATTCATATCGCCGTAGGTTTTCCATGTGTACAGTTCCGGCAAAAACGGCTTGTTGCCACCATTTTTATTAGTTTGAATCCAATCCAAAAGCAGCTGATGCCACTCATACAAGTGAATCAAGACGTCGCGTATATTCTTGTCCCGTCCCCAGTGGGCTTCTCTCAACTTCTGGTCATCGCCGAAATCGAACACGAGGGATTGCGCTCCGGGGATACCGTCAATCATCTTCCACATCTTATCCCATTGGTCATTCGCGGCGGTAAGCAGTTCTTTTTTTGTTGTAGCTCTTGGCATAGCAGTTTCTCCTTTTTATATGACTTTCCTTATCGGATGCCGTATCACCGTTTTCAGCTTCTCCGGCACTACCTTGCGCGGGTCGCCGAGGTAGTTCGTGGTGGCGGCGCGTATCGTTTATATCGATTGCATAGCCGTTTTCGGCTGCAAACCGCTCCATTGCCGCGACCGCAGCGGGTTCGTTGTCATATGAGCCAATGTGCATTACCTGAACGCATAAGCCCTCGGTCAGCGTTTCGAAGCGAGCCTTTGCGGTTTCCAGTTCCGGCTTCTTTTTGGCAAGCGCAGTCTTGGCGGCTTCAAACACCTCTGTGTTCACAAAGTCGGGCTGGCGAATCATCATCGTCCACACGAATTTGCTTTTGTCGCTTATCGCCGCGCCGCCGCCTTTGAAATCGTCGGCAACGCTCCAGAACCCTTCAAGCGGCGGCATGACATATTCCAGTACGGATTTATTGCCCATCTTGATTGCATAAGACAACCCGTAGAGTAGCTCGACCGCCGCTTTGTAAACAAACAGGGCTTGTGTTCGGGTCGCCCTCACTGGCGGCCTGTATGAAAGCCATCTTCGGCACATCGATGATGGATGGCGTGGCTTTCGGCTGGTATAGGTCTTTTTCGGTTTTCTTGTAATCTATCGGCATCGTAGCACTCCATTTCTTTCTCAATCAGAGCCAGCGCAATCCTCAAGGCGTTTACTCGCCTATCATTGAGGGTTTTCTGGGAGGATTGCAGTTTGCCACCCTCTTGAATTTTCTCGCACTTGTGGAGAGTCGAGGCAAGCGAGAATTTTGCTTCTTCGAGTTCCTGTTTTGCATACCCACTCATCTGGCATCCTCCTCACCAAACACAAACCAACAAATGTCGTTTCTTAATCGCTGGTCATCAAACACCAGTTCGCGTATCCGCTCCGGCAATCGACTTCGCTGCCAGTCTCGCTCTCTAATCCTTGCCGCTTCCCGTTCAGGCTTTGGCGTGGATTCCATAACGGCACGTATTGCATATGCTGCCGCGCCCAATTCGTGCGCCGCGACGTGAGCCACAACCGCCGCTTGCCCCGCCGAGAGCACCGCCATTCGCGCCGCTTCTGATATGCTTTTGACCTCCTGCGCCGCATCCTGCGCAGCACCCGCAAAATCCCGCGCTCGCATCATTTTCATTTCGCCGCGAACCCAAGCGCGGGCGGCTTTGATAGCGTCGCGCGGTCGGGCATCATTCGGGCAAGCATCCTCAAAAATATGCAGGACGTGTTCGGCGCACTCTGCTGCCCAAAGTGCCAGTAGGTGGTGGTTGTCATCCGTTAACACGCCACCTCTGCGGAGGGTAATAAACCGCTTATCGCGGATTTTGGAGAGAATCATTCTATTTTGCCCTCCTCGGTGTTTACGCTTTGACGTATCGCTGATTGCGACTGTTCGGCTTGCCATCAACCTCCTGTTGCTATTTCGTCCTTGGAGCGGACGCCTATCGAACCAATCCCCAGTGTATGAAGCACATCGTTTCTTTCGTCAAGCGAGCAACCTTGAAACGTTGAAAGAACGTACTCATATGCGAGGCTCTCCTTGTCTTTGCCGAGGGCGAGTTGTGCGAGGGACAATAATTCTTTTGCCTCAGTGGCATCTAAATCCAAGCCGAAACAAGCCGCTATACCGTTTCTCATTGTAACCTTGTCACCCTTACCCAATCTGCTCACCGTCTGGTCATCCAGTCCCGACAGCGTCTTGAATTTATTCTTGCTAAAACTTTTAGCCTGACGAATCTGTTCAACGCGCTCCCAAAATGTAGTGGCAGGAGCAATTGCTTGTCGGGAGGTCATATATTGTCCAAACTCATCGCGGATATTTTCAAATGCTTTCTGTTGGGCTTGCTCTTTTGCTTTGGCATTATCAAAGACCGTATCATTCTGTACGTTCGGGTAATACCTTGGCAGTTTTTTATAGTCCGTTTCAACCCGTGTCAGGTAGCCAAGCACAGTGGCAGGGAACTTTCCGGGGTCGGCGGCTACCGAAACGGCATACTCGAAAAGAAGCGTACATTCCTGCGGATGCTTGACGGCGTAGGGTGTCAGCCTAAATTTCCCATTTTCGTCCTGACGGACGTATTTGGGGTCGTTTATGACAAAAGCGTCCTCAACGAAGCGGAACATACCGCTTTGGAGCATCTCCCTGAAGCCGTCGTTCTTGCTGAATTCATAAAAGGCATGTTCGAGGGAAACGTGTCTCGTGAGCGGACGGCTACTCGTCTTGACCGTCAGAGGTCTTTCCGCAAAATCAAACGCCGCCGTGTTGGTGTCAAAGTTATATATCTCGTCGGCTTCTTCGTTGCTCATAAAGCCTAAGTCAACCATGCGATACTTTGCGGAGACCTTTGAAACATGGAAGAACGCCGCCAATTCGTCAACGATTTCGGTCAGCACAACTATCCAATTTGGCGCTTTCTTATCAATGATTCTGGAAGCAAAAATCTCGCGCAGTTTTTTCTTTGTCGCTTCTTTCGGCATTAGTATCCGAGGAGCGATGCCGCGAGCCTGTTTCTCCATCCGCTCCTCGTCGCGTGTTGATTCATCGCCATCCGAAATTCGCACCGGGCAGCGGAACGCGATATCCGCATCCGCCACTTTTTTCCGAAGGCTGGCGAAGTAGAACCGATGTATATGATAATGAACGCACTCGTGCGCCATCGTGTTGTTTTTCCGTCCCTCGTTATCAATGGCGCTGTCAATCAAGACTGTATTCGGTCTAACCCCGAAAGAAATATAGCTACTCGTGCCGGCGTCATAGACTTCCACGTCACCGCCAAAGAATGCGATTGTTCCAAGAATGTCACAGTTCTCAGACAGTTGCTGATTCGTGTAGACCGTCAGGTTCATTCTTTTTCGTGCTATATCAAAAATCGGCACGGGCATAGGCGTCGTGAGATATTGGGCGCATCCATAGTGCGTCAGAAAATCTGCCGCAACCTCGTCATAGTTGTCCCTTGTAACGTTTACAGGGACAAGCGCTGTTTTGTCATAGACATATTCCATACGCCCAGTCTCCTCGTATAATATGTTTTGTAAGGCAAAGCAGCAGTACAGGTAGCGGGTCAAGCGAAGCGTATCAGCCAGAAGTACATATCAATGAGTGTGGCTGCCAGAGAGACGAACCCCCTTAAACCCGGGTACAGGGAAGGACAACGTCACTTCAACGGCTGCAGATCATCCGAAAGTCAGTACCATCAAGCTTCAACCCCTATTCCAGTTCCCCTGCCGGCAACGTTGCTAAACCTACATGGCGCGCCATTGCACGTTTACGTGCAAAAGAACGCCGAACCTTGAAAATGTTCATCTGCTTGCGGCGACAAACAGCCTGACTTGAAACTTAGCTGTTATCGCCGCTGTCCGCCGGTACACATGGCGGGGCCAAGGGACCGCGGAATAAATGCACGGCGCAGTTTCCGTGCGTTTATGCCGCGAAAGCCCTTGACGCCGTTCACGTGAAAACACTTGGAGGAGGGCTTTGTGAAGCGCTCTTCTTCACAAAGCCCTTAGCTGCATATGTGTAAAAAGGCTATGCAGCAAGGGGATCCCAATGTTAATATATCCTTATGGATTATGGCTTGGGCTTTGTCTAATTCTCCTTGCGGCTCCGTTTCGGACGGCTGCTTTTCAAGCTTGACGCCTGGCTTGCGCACCGCATGCCGCTTGCTGCAGATGCTGCGTCTCCCCCGTTGGCCTCCAGCAGGGCATCCTCGAGGGATGAATGCTTATTGCGCGAGGTTGCGGCCAGTACGTAAGATTGGGGTCCCCTATGCATGGCCTACATGCTTATCCTTAATGCGAGAGGAGGTGAGCCCATGAAGAGCATAGATGTTCTTGATGCCCCATATGTCGGCATCGATGCAGGCTCTCAAACCAACTCTGCATACGCCGCTGATTTTAGTGAAAATAATAATTTCAAATGCAGTGTTGGCAGCAAACATCCTGGCGCTGTTGAACTTGCGCAAAAGATTGCCGGCTTCATGAAGGGCAAGCAACTTGCCAGATTGGCAATAGCTATGGAATCTACGTCCGTCTGCAGTACGCATATAGCTGGCTTTCTCTCAGCCGATGAAACCTTGGCGCCGTTTAAACCGCGTGTTTGCCGCCTTAACCCAATGACAGCCCCAGCATGCAAAAAAACATTCATTGCTTTGGGCAAGTCAGACCCGGGCGATGCTTTTTCGATCGCGGACTTGGCTCGCTGCGGCAAGATAAGCTCTGAACCATGGCGCGGCAGCCAGCGCTTGGCATTGCAACGCCTGGCAAGGCATCGCCTGCACTTAGTTGAATCCGTTGCGCGTGAAAAAAACTATATGCTGGCCGACATGCATTTAAAATTCAGCGAGCTGGCCGTTATTGACAATGAAAATCAGCCCTTTTCAAACAGGTTTGGCGCAACAGCTGCCGCCGTGCCAGCTGAATTTCTCTCTACAGAGGACATTGCCTCAATGCCATTGGCTGAATTAGCCGCTTTTGCCAATCAAAAAGGCCGCGGTCGCTTTGACAATCCAGAGTTTACAGCTCAGCTGCTTCAAAAGGCAGCTAGAGATTCATGCCGGTTGGACAAATGCTTGAGTGAACCCATTGCATTGGCGTTGGCATCGTCATTCAACTGCTTAAAGGCATGCGAAAAGGAAGTCAAGGCTGTTGAAAAGGCGATTTTGCAGGCCATAAAAGGGTTTAACACCCATGAGCATCAATGCATTGCATCTATCCCAGGCATTGGGCCTGTTTATGCTGCGGGCGCTCTTTCCGAAATAGGAACTATCAAGGCTTTTAAATCGCATGAATCATTGGCAAAGCATGCCGGAATAACTTGGCCGCCAAATGAATCAGGCAAGTTCAAGGCTGACGATTCAAGACTCAGCAGGCAGGGCAATGCTTATTTGCGTTATTGCTTGCTGGAAGCAGCCAACAGCGTTAAAAACTATTTGCCTGGCTATAAAGGTTTTTACAGCAAAAAATATACAGAAGCTTCAACCCATAAACACAAACGGGCACTCGCGCCTGCATCGCGGAAACTCATCCGCCTGATTTTTGGACTGCTGGACAAAAATCGCCTATATACCCTTGACGGGGGTAGTATAACTTAATACTTCCGGATTTTACCATCTGGCTTTTTTTCTCAGATGGTCTTTTTGTCATGCCTTTTTTAGAAAACTATGTCGAAATAATGCGAAATTTTCTTCTAGATTCCTATTGACATATCACCAGATAGCTTATTATCATAAATCCCCCTACATCTGGAGGGGGATCTTGAGGCGATAAGGGTGCTTACCCCTCGAGAGCGTTACCGTTCTTGTCGGTCACTTTGCCAGTCGCTATTAGGATGATGTCGATGATCCACCAAACACCTAATCCGCCGGCTGTGATCAGCTTCAAAATGCCAAGGCCGGTATAGCCGAGATAAAAGCGATCGACGCCGAGAGTGCCGACCAGGATGGACAGGATTAACGCAGCAGTTTTGCTTTTCACAAAAAAACCTCCTCTATGTATTCATGCCTTCCAATTGTCTGCTCGTTTTATCAATAAACTTCTTGCTAAATAGGAAATTTCCGCTCAAACTTACGATAGCAATTCTTAAAATAAGCGCAGCTATCATCAGTCAGGACACTCAGCGCCCTCTGGCGCCTCGCTTCCTTCGATACCAGTGATATTTCCTAAAAGTGCTATTGGCTAAGAACATTCGCTCAGCGCATTTTGCTCCGCAAAACGCCCGGCTTCTGCCGGCAGCAAGCTGCCCTCCTGCTCATAACGCCAAGCAGGTGCGCTAAGTTTTCACTAAAAATTTTAATTATGCAAGAAGTCTAATACTCTACGGCCTCTTTCCATAATTCGTCCGCAGCGGTAACATTGCCTAAAAACTCAGCCAAACCATCTTCATAGGCCTCGGCGTCTCCGTTAATGGCGGCGTCAACCGCGCCTTCAAATCCGGTCATCGCGTCATATATCGCCGCGACCGCGAATGTGATTTTAACATGCGATTCCTGATACTCTTGCGGAACTTGCTCCGCCACTTCCGCCAATTTATCAGCCGCAGCGCCAATGCTGTCTTTCGCTGCTATAAACATTTGGCACCACGCAACTAGATCTTCCTCTGACGACAGACTATCCGATTGAGCAATCAGCTCCCCTACTCCCTCGCACAATAACTCGAAAGAGGGGATAAATTCGCCCATTTCCGCTTGGTATTCTTCCGCACTTATTCCGCCCTCGTCGTTGCCGCCTTCGTCGTCTTCGTTACCCGCGTCGTCTTCGTCACCCGCGTCGTCTTCGTCACCTTCGCCGTCTTCTTCCTGCTGGGTAGCTGACGAACCGGACGAGCCGGACGAGCCAGACGAACCGGATGAGCCAGACGAACCGGATGAACCGCCGCATGCCGTAAACAACGAGCACACCATCACCATCGCCAAAATAATTGCCAATATTTTTTTCATTTCTATACTCCTCCAATATTGTTTTTATGACCAGGCACTCACGGATTGCCCCGCGTATGCCATAGGTTCACGCCTAAATTTACACACTTACGACTGTCAGCAGACCAGGCGCTCAATCTCTCTGGCGATCGCGTCCATGATGGCTTCGTTCTTTTTGCCTTCCGCGTTGAGCAGCGTGTTCCAGTTGCTCGTCAGCATATCCAGAGCCATCGTTTTACCGATCTGCTTGGCAGACGTCTTGCCCTGGCAGACGTTTAT
>JAISZB010000359.1 GCA_031269465.1 Clostridiales bacterium
GCAGGAACTGCGGGGATAGCTTGCTAAATTTGCCCAACCTCTGGCACGGTAAATATTCTGCCGTGCTAAGTCAGGGTACTACGCAAGAAGCCCCTAGCCTTAGCTATGGGGTGGTTCACGAACCGGCTATCAACGATTTAGAATCAAGAGCTAAGCGCGCCTGCCTGAAGATAATGGCTTCAGGCAGGCGCGCTTTAAATTTCCTTCATGCATGGTGCATTTATAGCTCTATAGAGATCTTCAGCTTCTCCAGCCAATAGTTTATTTGGAGCAGATAAGCTATCATTTGCGGACCCGCCATAAGCTGGCCGAACCATGGCTTTCCGTAGTCGAAAGAAGAATTCATGTAGTTCACGGCCTTTTCCTCATCTATAAGGGATAGAATCGGAGAGTTTTTATTTTCAAGCGCCTCTTTGAACCTTGAGCTTACAATTTTTTCATACTCTGGGTTATATGTCTTGGGGTACGGGCTTTTCTTTCTCCACAGCACATCATCCGGCAAAATCCCAACGCCCGCCTGCCTGAGGAGGTGCTTTACGACTCCGCCTTTGCACTTTATCCTCCATGGGACATTGAATACATATTCCATAATTCTGTGATCCGCATAAGGAACCCTGGCCTCAAGGCCGGAGTACATGCTCGCCCTGTCCATCCGGTCAAGCAAAGTGCTCATAAACCACTTGATGTTCAAATACGCCAATTCCCTGCGCCTTTTCTCATCGCCTATCTCCCCTTCAAGGATCGGCGTTTCGTTGACAGACTCTTCATATCTGAATTTCGCGTATTCTTCGATGCCAAGCTTCTCCTTTACATCATCCCGAAGAAGCATCTGCCTGGTTTGAAGGTTGGATGACCATGGAAACATCTTGGCGTCAAACATTTCCCTCCTATGAAACCAAGGGTACCCACCAAATATTTCATCCGCGCATTCGCCAGTCAAAGCCACCTTATTCCATTTTTTCACCTTGCTGCAAAAGTGCAGCAGGGACGCATCGACATCCGCCATGCCTGGCAGATCCTTTGCGTCTACAGAGAGAAAAAGGCTGTCAGCCAGCTCTTCATTTCCACACTCCAAATAGGTATGATTAGTTCCGAGCACTTTTAGCATCCTGTCCACATAAGGCCTATCCTGCTCCGCCTGAAAGCTGTTGGACTTGAAATGCTTCTTGTTTCCTGCAAAGTCAAAGGAGAATGTATTCATGGGCTTTCCCGCGTCGCTTAAATGCTTGGAATTGCATATTGCGCTAAGCAGGCTGGAATCCAAGCCTCCAGACAAGAAGGAGCATATGGGAACGTCGCTTGCCATTTGCCTTTGCGCTGAATCCTTTACCAAATAAGAAACTTTTTCAACCGTCTCCTCATCTGAGTCAGTATGCTCCCAGCTTTGGAGCTTCCAGTACGGCCTTTCCGAAACTGAAGAAGGCGTTTGAAGAAGGAAGCATCCGGGCTTCACTTCGCATATGCCTTTGAAAACGCCTATGCCATGAGTCCTGGCAGGGCCTATGCCAAAAACTTCGCAAAGCCCTTGCCGATCCAGAACCGGCTCTATGCCTGGATATTTGAAAAGAGCTTTAAGTTCGGACCCGAAAACCAGCGTTCCATCTATGAAAGTATAAAAAAGAGGCTTTACGCCTGCGCGGTCGCGCACAAGCAGCATTCGTTTTTCGGTTGAATCCCAGAATGAGTACGCGAAAATTCCGTTGAGCTTTTCTATGAAATCTATGCCGTACTCCATCATTCCTACAAGTATTACTTCAGTGTCGGAAGAAGTAAAAAAATGCCAGCCTCTGTCCAAGAGGTCCGCTTTCAGGTCTTCAGCATTATACAGTTCGCCATTATAGACGATGCAGTATTCCCTGCTTCCCAGCCTTCTAGACATAGGCTGGCTGCCGTTTTCAAGATCTCTGATCGAAAGCCTGGCCTGGCTCAATCCAGCTGCGCTGCTCAAATATTCGCCTTGCTCATCAGGCCCTCGCCTTGCTACAGCAATTCTCATCTCTCTAAGGATTTCAAACCATTTCCCCGGATTCAAGGTATAATCCGCTTTGAAATCAGCAAAGCCCGCTATTCCGCACATTTTTAACGCCTCCCGGCTGGCCGCTCAGTTGAAGGGATGATAAAAAATCAACTTTAACTTTTATTCATCATCTTCTTGCGGCAGAATGAGGAACGAAAGCCCTCTTATCGGTTGAAGAGAAGAAGGCCAAGCAATCAGGCCTCTTATCGTCAGACGCTTTTTTCGCCGACGCCGATTTAAGACAAACGCATTCGTCCATGTATCATCATATTCTGCGAGCTTGACTTTGCTACAGCTTGGAATCTATACCGATTTTCATTCAATGATCCTTTTTTGGAGCTTTATTATCCATTGAGTGGTGAGAAATGCCGATATCGGCATTTTGCACTCGCTGTATAATCAAGCTCCAAAAAAGAAGCCTGATTATACTATTTGCAGTTGAATGCGCATTTTTTTGAGATTTTGCAACATGATTGCTTCGCTTTGAGAGAGGCGGGAGGCCGAAACCTCTCGCCCTACTCAAAACGCTGACAGAAGTCCTCCAACTGCTGCTTGTTTCCATGCGTGAACTTGATGCGGGAAATAAGAATAAACGGCAGACTCAGCTCCTTTTCGCCGGACTTGACGATCCGATTGCGAAGACCGCCCTTGATCAACAGCTCGTCGCCCCAAAGTCAATTTATATGAATAAATTGCATTAAAGGCAGAAAATATAAATGCTTATTTGCTATTTAGAAGATATTAACGCAGGCCGATGGAATCCTGGACAGGCCAGGGCTTGTTGTGCTACACCGCAAGCGCATCCATCAAACTTGAGGACACTTTCAAGATATCAGCCGGCGGTCGAGTCTGCATAGCCTACAGATTGAAGGAAGCTTGAACGGCATAAAAAATGCAGCCGCAGCCGCAGCTTGGACTGAAGGCGAGTTTCAAGAGCAGGCGCCCAAGGCGTCCGCCTGCGCCGACGCGTCAATCGAATCAAAGAAAATTTTAGAGATTTACGGACGATGATGTTTCTTTTGCTTTTGCGGACATCAGTCCGATACGGCTGGACGATATATACGGTGGTTTTCGCGTCTCCCTCAATGCAAGCTACGACACACTCGAAACTCCGCTTTCGATTGACGTTTCAACCGGCGACGTTATCACCCCGGAAGCGGCTAGGTACGTTTTCGGCGGTATCTTTGACAAAAGCGTTAGGATTGAGTTATGGGCGTACAACATTGAGACCGTTATGGCTGAAAAGGTGGAGACCATTCTGCGCCGCAACGTGCTGAACACGCGCCCCCGTGACTTCTACGACATTTATATCCTGAGCGCAACGCAGAAATTTGACAAAGCGTTGCTGCGTGAGGCGATTCAAGCGACTGCCATTCATCGCGGTACAGCCGACCAGATTTTGGACGTAGACGCGCTGATGAAGCTGATAACCGGAAGCGCGGAACTAAAAGCAATGTGAGGTAAGTATCAGCGGCAGTTTTCCTATGCCTCCGATATTTCCTATGGACAAGTTGTTGACGCTCTGCGAGAGTTATTGGGTAGTTTGCCGTTATAAAAATTCGCGCCCTCGCCCATCTATGTGAACGAGAGGCGAATTTTTCCCCCTACCTTCCGCCGCCGCGCCCCATATACCGCAGCTTGTAGTCCGCGATGTCGAACCGTATCAGCATCCGCTTTGACCCGGCGAAGAACAGGGCGTAGCCGCGCTTCTTGTTGAACAGATGATCCTGCTCCACCTCGGTCAAGCTGTACAGCTCGGCGGCCTCGGCAAGGTTTTTCCCGTCGCAGCC
>JAISZB010000360.1 GCA_031269465.1 Clostridiales bacterium
TTTGATGTCCGCACGTTGGACGGAGCAAAGCTGTCTGCGGGAATCAGCTGCAGGAAGCTCAACCTCTTGTCCGGGAGAACTGCCATCCTAACTGAAAAGGAGGGCATGCGGCTTCCTCCTCATGCCTAAAGGCAGGGGTATCCGCCGCATAACAACTGTGATGAGCTTTTGTCCAAGTCAATGAAGAAAATATTGCGCAAAAAACGGCTTGGATGCCGCACAATTTCGTTTTTACTGGTTTAAAAACAAGGGGCAGCCTGCGCAATTAGAGCTTATCAAAGACCTAATGAGCCATTGAGCGGAGGCTGCACTATTAATCCTAATGCTATCGATAATTCTTGGATTGCCGAATGCCTAATAGAGACGCAATCGACCGCTAATTCTCTGATTTCCAAATTCGGCGCATCGCAAACATTGCGGCGCCGCCGAACTGGCCACTTGCCGCCAAACAACCACGGAGGCGCTACTTTTCAGAAGTAAAATGGGATGAAGGTATTATTCAGAACCAGAGGATATGCGAAGAAGAAGGGTTGAGAGCCTGTTTTAAATCTTAAGCGTCATATTTTGTCATACATTCTAATATCTGAAATGACAAAATCGTTGATTATTTCACGAAACATCTTATTTTTCCTATATGATAAAGCATTTAAAAATAGGATGCAAAATGAGAAATGTGTATATAGACGATACAGCTAGGGGGCGACTTGATCTTATAGGCCTTACTTTGAGACTGAAAATGTGATCCATCCGCGAAAGAGAGAGCTTTACTGGATATATTGCGCAATGCCATGCGTCCTCAAATCAGGCGCGGCATGGAGTGACATTCCGGAAGCTTCCCGAATTTGCCCTCAGCCTGTTGCCAATTCAGAACCCGGACGAAAAAAGGCGCTTCATAAAAGAGCACGATCGACAAGGACCTCTACGATCTGCATTCTATTTTATCCTTAATAATATTGCATTTGCATGCGTTTGAGAAACATGATTGAGTTTATGGGCAATTGTGCGCAATCTATGCTTTTTTGGGTCAGATGCTTATGAGATTTCCCTAGAGATTTTCATGAATCGGGCGCCTCTCCGTCGCTCAAATAATTTGGGAAAAGGAAATTTCATATGCAAATAGGTATAACAGGAAACCTTTAAATGGTCGGTTCATATTATATACAGACGCTCATTGTATAGTTACGATTTTGAAGTCTAATATACAATGCTTCAATGCATAGACGACCCCAACATCTGCGCATTGATTCAGAAACAGCCTGACAGAAGCGCCTTGGAGCAATTAATCCATATGATGAAATCCTCCTCAATTCATATTCACTAGTCAAGCCCTTACCGATCTTTTTCAAACACATTTAGGTAAGTCAGAATGCAGATGATGAATCATAGCGTCAACTCGCTTAATGCTTATTCTATACTGATTTGTTCCCCATATATAATGATTTTCATCATATAATATAGTCTTTTTTAGAGCTTGATTATCCTTTAATGGAGCGAAATGACTAATAGGCATTTCGCATCACTAAAGGATAATCAAGCTTAAAAAAGAGGAACCATTGGATGAAAATCAATATATACTGCTTTCATATAAACCCTTATGAAGCTTCGCTTCACCACTAAGGATGAAAATATTAAGCCATTTGTGTGTTTGAGGCGTGGACAAATGTTCATAAAATGTATTTTCGTACTAAATTACCTTTTTGGGAGCTTGATTATACAGCGAGTGCAAAATGCCGAGATCGGCATTTCGCACCACTCAATGGATAATCAAGCTCCAAAAAAGCAACATTTGATGAAAAGCGGTATAGCTGGGGTTCATTAGCAAATCGGTTCCAATATCAAATTGTGTTTATGAAAATGATGCTAGCGCAAGGCGGTGAAATAATTGGCTGACATTAATTTTTCCATTGATTTGGATGTTAATAGCTCTATTGCTTATAAAACGGGAATTGCCATAGATTTTAGCGACATTAAAATGCATAACATTACTTTCACAATTAATCTCAGAAATCAGCGATTTCCATATCCTCTTAATGAATCAGGAGTTTATTCATTAGATCTATACAAAAACGGACTGTTGTTCTTCTCGCAAATTTTAGAGCGTCGAAACAATTCACTTCTCATTGAGCTTCCTAAAAATATAGCTGAAAGGACAGGAGGAGACATTGAAGCTGCTCTAATGCATGCAAAAAATTACCAACAAAAAAATTACGGAAGATTTGCATTTAAACTGATTGACAGCGAAAAAAAAGAAATTTCTAGAAACCGCGATCTTTTATCTAATCAAGCGTTTCTAGAATTAAGCGGACTCAGGGCAGAAATTTCAGATGTTCTGGAATGCATTGAACAGCTAAGCAATTATATATCAAAAATCGCTCCGAATATTTACGCTTCAGTTGAAGAGTTGTCAGTAAAGCTTGATTGCATGCAGAAAGCATTGGATGATATTTACGCAAGGCCTTCTGGTGCGTATTGGGAAGCGTAAGGAGAGAATGCAATGGGCATCTACCGACGGTTGCCGCCACATATTCATGTTTTGGAGCTTGGCCGCACAGCCAAGCTCCAAAACATGAGCTTTCATATGCGTATCATTATAGCTGGCTAAGCGTCCGTATTAAGAGTCAATTCCCGCTGCTATCATACGATTTCAAGCCCAGGAGAAAAAATCCGTAAGCCGCCGATCCAGAAACGGCCGCAGCTGCTGCGGCAATGCCTATGCTTCCCGCAAGAGATGATCTATCCAAAAAGTAGCTGGCAGGATAAAAGGACGCGGCTGCGAACGGAACTATTGCAGTCAGCGCTATCCTGATGAATTTGGGGTATATGGAAATCGGATACTTGGCGAAGTCATTCAAATGGTAGATCGTGTTTATGATATGGAAGCTGTTCTTGTACCAAAATGAGAAGGTCGCCGCAATAAGCTTCACGGATGTATAAATTACTGTTCCAGCCAATACCGCGACAATAAAAAGCATAACGTCTAAAACTGACAGCTCCGCCGCCCCGCGCGCAATTGACAAAGACACGAGAGCCGCTCCTACTGCAAGCTCTCCCAAAGCATCCGCTTGGAACTTTTCGCACGCTATCTGAAAAAACACATTGAGCGGGCGAATCAGGAACTTGTCCAATCCGCCGTGAGTTACGAATGTTCCGGGAATCCACCATATGCAGTCTGTCAACAGATGGTCCAGCCCCTTTGGGAGCAGGGAGAACCCATATATGAACACCATCTGGTCTATGCCGTAGCCGTTTATCTCTGGAATCTGCGTAAATACGAGCAATATGAACACCAGGCCTGAGGCCTGCGATATCACGAAGCCCGCAATCCCTATGGCAAGATCCAGTTTGGACTGCATCAGGGTCTTTAGGTACTGCAGTACAAAGAGCTTGTAAAGCCTCAGATACCTTCTCATCCTCCCAGCACCACCAGTCTCCTCAACGCCCTTCCCCACAGGATTTTGACTGCCAGGGAGAGAGCAGCTATCCAGAAGGCCTGGCGAGCGAGAAAGGCTAGCATATCAAGGCCTTGGATCTTTCCTAAAAATATCATCACCGGTATATAGTTTATTCCAGCGAATGGCATAAATTCTATGGCGCCCCTTATTGCGCCGGGGAAGAAGGCCAATGGTATGGCAGCCCCCGACAGAAGGCCCACTATGGCATCCTTGAATATGGCGAGCCCCCAGATATATGTAGTGTAGAATGAAAGCAGGGAGAAGCAGAACTCAAATAAAAAGCTAATTGCAAAGCCAAGCAAGGCGCTCAGAGCGAACACCGCGACGCCTGCAGGCGTAGGCGCGAATGAGCCTGTCGCAAGGCCGTGGAAGATCATGCCCGCGATGATCAGCCAGCAGGGCATCACTAGAGAAACGACAAACCCTCCGAATGCTGAGAATAGCCAGCGCAACACATAGCTCACAGGCTTTATCAGGGCAGTCGCTATGCTCCCATCCACAATCTCCCGCCCTATATCTTCCGTGATGTACACTCTGGAAAGAGCGCCAGCTACAGCGCTGATAACAATATAGACGAGCATTTCAGGCTTTGAGAAGCCTTGAAGCATCCCTGAGCCGCTAGAGTCGAATATGGCCGACCACAAGAAATACGAGATTGCGATGCTCATGAACATATATACATTCATGAAAAGCGCCCCTGCCTTGTATGCCAGCGCCTGCAGCATGGACGATTTTGCAAACGGCCAGTATATCTTGAGCTTGCGGATAGCTTTATTGATTCTCAAAGCCTTTCGCCCCGTTTCTGTATACAAGCTTCACTATCTCGCTGATATCCGCCTCCGCTATCTTTATGTCTTTAAAAGGAATGGCGGATGCGGCTTTTGAGATGAGCTTAGAAGTATCAACTTCATTTTTATTGAACGAAAGGCGAAGCGTCGGAGACTCGAATGAAGCTTCCAGAAATTCCTCGGAAATTTCCAGCAGGGAGTTGAAGTCGGAACCGCTGAAACTATAGGGATCCGCAACCTCTATTGAAACTTTTCTCGCAAAGCCGTATTTTTCCTTGATTTCTTCAATAGTGCCGTCATAGGCAATGGATCCCTTGTCTATAATCAGGAGCCTGCTGGACAAGTTTTCAATATCCCCCATGTCGTGGGTTGTAAGCACAATGGTGACTCCTTGCTCCGCATTGACTTTTTTAATAACCTCGCGTATCTTGTCCTTGACCACTGCGTCGACCCCTATGGTCGGCTCGTCCAAAAACAGGACGTCCGGCATGTGGAGAAGCGCGGCCGCAAAATCCGCGCGCATCCTCTGGCCAAGCGACAACGTCCTCACCGGGCTTGAAAGAAACTCATCCAGCTCAAGCGACTCTATCAGGAATTCCATCTGCCCCGCGAAAGCCTTATCCTCTACCTCATAGATTCCCTGAAGCATCTTGAAGGTATCAGACAATGGAAGATCCCACCACAGCTAGGTTCGCTGCCCAAAAACCGCGCCAAGGCGCCTTGCGCAGACAATCCTGTCTTTGTGCGGATCAAGTCCGCCTACCTTTATGTCGCCTTTGGTTGGCACCAAGATCCCCGTCATCATTTTTATTGTAGTAGATTTGCCAGCGCCGTTCGAACCAATGTAACCGACTATATCCCCCTTCTTATGTGGAAGGATATGTCATTGACCGCGACTTTCCTGACCTTTTCGCTATGGAATAGCCCCTTCACGGCACCCTTGAAGCCCGGGTACTTTTTGTTGGAAACGTATTCCTTTGTCACATGGCTTACTTCAATCATTGATTGTTATGCGGCAGATACCCCCGCCTTTAGGCATGGGGAGGAAGCCGCACGCCTCTCTTTCAGTCAGAATAGTAGTTCTCCTGGACAATAGACTTAGCTTCTTGAAGCTTATGCCTGAGGATATCTTCTCGCCGTCCAGCGTGCGCGCCAAAGCTCCTGCTTGATCGCCCCCCGAAAATGAATCCTTTGCGGCCGTATGGCATTTGAACCCCGCCGAACAACTGATAGCTATGCACGTGTTTTGGATCTTGATTCAGTTTCCCCTTTAGTTGATGGTAGCCTCGTGCAATCGGCGGTAGCGCCTCCTTTCCGCCTTTTGCATGTATACCGCATCTAGAGGAACAGCCGGCGGATTGCCGCTAATGCATCTGGAGTCCACCGCATGATCCTTTTCCAAGCCGTTTCTGATTCTTGTGTTTTTAGTGATGCAGCCATATGTTATGCCTGCATCCGAATACTCTGCTTTTAGCCTGTTGTAGAAAGCCCAGCGCATGCTCCCCATGAATGCGGCGTCTCTGAAAGATTGTCCGCTTTTTAGATCCAGCTTCAACCTTCCCGCATGGTGCCGAAAGCGGCATCCCGATAGCCGTTGTAGCAATCCTTGCATAGCGCTTCTGGATTATTCGGAGCATCGCCTCCTGTTCTGCGGGTTTCAATGCGGTGGGTAGCCGATATATGGTTCTTGCAGCCCTTCCTCCCATGGCATGCATATCCGTTGCGGAACAGGACGCATTCTCCCGCATTCCAAGAACCCATCTGATCGCCTTGCTCGATATATACTGCTTTTCATATAAAATTACCTTTTTTGGAGCTTGATTATACAGGATTCAATGGATAATCAAGCTCCAAAAAAGGAACATTTGATGAAAAGCGATATATCAGGATTTTTGATTTTCTGTATATCGAATGAAGCGACCTCTATTATCGTCTTTGTTATCGGCAAAATCTTATGTACGTTGTCCACAGTCTTGATGTGAGTCTGGATCTTGTTCTCTATAGATGGAGCGAGCCATCCCCTATGCTTTGAGCGGACGCGATTGTTGAACCTAGGCTTGCGGTATCGCGTCTTCTACTGCGTCTTGCGCCTCTAAAAGGTTTCTAGTCGACAGCAAGTCCACTATATCAGTTAAGCATCGAATGCGCCTCAAAAGACTTGAAGGGGCCGCGCCGGGCGAAGACAATCCGATGAACCCGGCCAGCCGCGCCCGCGCCATCCTCAAAAAGCTCCTGTACGCCCGCGCCGGCTTCGGCCGCGGCGGTCTTCAAGGCTGCCTGAACTTGTTCTCTTCCGCCTCAAATCCACCCGTAGGCTTGCTCGAAAAAGTCGAACTGATGATAAAAATGGCTTTTGCATATCCCAAAACACTGCGCTGCAGAGACTTCTTTCCCGGTATCAAAGGATTTTAAGCGTGAGTTAGCAACATTCTGCATTGGGGGATTTATTTATAAATTACTCAAAAAAGCAGGGTTGCCTAAAATAACTATTATACAGCTCTGAATAAAACTGTATTTTGGATATCTTTTCATATATTCACTAATATATATTATTTAAGATATATAAAAACATTTTAATATATTTCAAAATTAGGTTTGGTTTCAGAATATATATTAGTCGGGTTGGCGAATAATCATCCTGCTCAGGTCGGATCCTTAGA
>JAISZB010000366.1 GCA_031269465.1 Clostridiales bacterium
TATAATTCTTAGATTATGTATATGTTTTAATAAATTATATGGATAAATATGACAGAACTAACGACAAAATTATTCAAAATGACAGTCTCTTTGCAAACCGTCGGAACAGCTGTAAATAAAGCCTGCATTGAGCTTGAACTTTGTACAGCCTCCCTTTTTTATATGAATTGCCATCATATTATATAAAATTCGGGGCGGATTTTCAATGGAAGCATTATTCCTTGAATTTCCAAATCTCGACTGCATTCGAAAGGCAATTTTCTAGTCGCAAGAAAATTCCTCTCAGCGCCTTCCCAGAGTTGGAGCCACTATAAAGTTGAGTTGAAAGGAAATGAGGACAATATGTGAATTAATTAACAAAGCTCAATACTGATCAAACCATATAATGTTATGAGGAGAACATGAGAAAATGCGGTTATAATTTATTAGCGGAAATTATATTTTCTATATCCGGCGCGTCTGCCAATTCCGCCACCATTTCATTTCGGAATAGGAGGGGCTCGAACCCTCACGCCTTGCAGCGCAGGATCTAGCAAGATGAAAAGGAAGAAAATATATAGCCGCTTATCTAGTTTCATCATACCACACGGGCGTAACAATGTACAGCCGTGTGGCTTCGGCGGAACCCTGCCTCAGACATGGATCAGAAGACCGAAGGGCGATCCGGCATTGCGAAAGCCATGAGCCGTGCTCTGCGAAATATTCTTCAAGAGCGAGCCTAAGTTCGCGCAGGAGCGGGGCATGCAACCAAGAGCGCTCGGAAGCCGCCAGAAGTTTTTTTTCTGCGTCCACGCACAATGGCAAAGAGCGCTGCTAATCCTATCCGTGTCATAATACTTTTATCTTGAGGGTCTTACAGTTATCGGCGGCCATTCGTTTATTTTCTTACAAATACTCGCTCATAAAAAGCTCCGTGTCAAATGGGGTAATGCCGTCGTCCACATCAAAGATTATGTTCGCGTTTTCCTTTTCCCAGCATTGATTGCCCCTGGCTTTTATATGGAGCGATACCAAATCGTATAAGTTGGGTTTAACCAACTCAGTCATAGCCCGGCAGGATAATACTATACCCCTTTGATTGCCTTCTATATTATTATACCAGTTCTGATTTCTTGTGACGCCGATATCACACCAACTGACAGAACGCTCAAATAAATCAATTATAATCGGAATGCAGATTTGCGTATTTTCCGTTAAATCGAATTTGTTCCGTTCTGTTTTCGGCTCATAGATTTCACCTGTACCGGGATTTTCCCTCTCCATCCAGTCTGCAAAACACTCGGGCAAGTCGGAGAAGGGTTGTGCTGAAAATGATAAAACTGGTAACAATATATCTCGCGCCTGAGTTGCGTTGTCGCAGATACGAACTATCTCGCCGCAGTATTTCCCGTCAATAACCGGGAGCTCGTTTTTTATGCATTGAGCTTTTGCGACGTTGCCTTTTGGGAAGAACACCCTAATGTCTGATTGAGCTTGAACCCTGTGCTTGAAATGCTCTCTAACCTGCAACAAAACAGGTGTTGACACTTTTTGAGCTGAGTCCTCAAATGCGCCGATAACAGCGGACTCGTCCTGCGAAATCCGCAATAAGTAATCAAGCTTCCTTGCAAGCTCGCCCGGCCTGGTTTTAAGCAGCGACAACGCTTCTCCGTATTGCTTTGAGGTTATCGAGCTTGCTGCTTTCCCGCCGAAGGTTTCAATTTTCACATTGTTTCGCAACTTCCTAAAAGCGGCATTAAGCGAAGCGTACCCGTCATATTCCGACGGGTGCAGCCTTTCTCCCACTCTAATCCATCTGTTTTTATACCGTAGCATATCTTCTTCAATGTTGCCGTAGCCTTCCAGCAAATCCAAAATCAATCGCCGTTCCCGACGTCTGAAGCTTCTGAATACACTGTTTTGCGCCAGACTTGCATCCCTGCATGACATAACCGTTATTAAGCGCAATGCGTCGGTTGCGGTCTTGAAATACGGCTTTAAGTCATTCGCGCTTGCCAATGGGTAATTTTCGAAGAGAAGCTTGCCTATAAGAGCTGCGTTCTCTTTCAATGGAATTTCCGCAGGCAGATATTTACGAAAATCGGACCGGTTAGCAAAGAAAAATTGAAGATCGTCCCTGTCGGTCTCAGATAGAGAGGTTTTTGCTCCCATAAGGCTCGTAAAAATGGATGCAAACTCTTCGTCGGAGCCAACACCGATTACCTTTGTTTTAGTCTTATCAAGCAGTGGCAGCCGCTCAAGCTTTTCGTACTGAGGAAGCAGCGCCCCGAACGTCCAGTAATGAATTATCGCGTTTATGAATAATTCCGCTTCGGAGGCGTCCGTAACCTGTCTTGGAAAGTTAGGATACATCGGTTTATACGCAACGCTCCCGCCTGAAAGCTCTTTCAAAATCGGAACCAATTCAAGGTAAAACTCCTCCAGAAACTCATTTTCCATGGTTTTCAATGCGGATATAAGCTCAGGCGGCAAGGCGCATCCCAAACCCTATATATTCTTTATGGTTGTCGCTATGTAATGCAAATTGGGTTCAGTGCATTGACCTGCTTCAATAAGCATTTTATTCTTTCCTCGTATGAAAATCTCGTTCATATCGTCACCCCATTGAATATGCCTCGAGCATGCTGACATCCACAATGCTCCAGGCGTTGCAACGAAAAAGCAGCGGCATTGCGCTGCTTCGGTCAACCACGAAAATACGCATTGTTTCGAAACTTGAGGCGCGGTTGTGCGCGTTTCGCGCGGCCAAAGAAAATTGCAGGCCGTTCGGCAGGCAGGTGCTGTCGATCAATACGCTGCAATGCCCGCAGTGCGGATTCGGTTCAGGCAGCGGGCGAGGAATTCGAGGTGCGCGCGATATTCGAAAAGACGAGCGCCCCTCCTGCCAAGCGGTTTCCGCGATATATGCCGCATATACAGATAAAATGGGGCATTCCGCTCTGCGACTGTCGAAGGATATCAGAGCCTCGTATCAGACGTTATGGCTGGCGGCGCATAAAATTCGCGAGGCAATGGCGAGCTGGGACGAACCTAAAATGGCTGCATGCCGCATTATCCAATGCAAAAGCTTTCATCAACGGCGCTTCTGCAGCTTCGTAGACAAGCATCTCCAAAGATATTTCAATGAATTCCGCTATCGCTACAACTGAAGGAAATTTAAAGGCCAGGGCTTTTACAGGCTGCCGTCGCATGCGCGCCATCCAAGACTGTCATCCGCAAGGTACTCGTCTAACCATTTAAGTGAAATGATTAACAAAATCCAAAACTGACCGAACTGGATACTCATTTATGAAATTTATATAATGTTATGAACACAAAAAAATTGCCAATAATGAAAAACACCTAAATTTTATGTGAAAATTAAAAGATTAGAACGTTTCTTCATGAGGAGAACATGAGAAAATGCGTATCTAAACCGATTGTTAAAAGGAAGATACCGCATAACAGATAAATTTATTAGCGGAAATTAAATTTTCTATATCCGGAGCGAGCATGAGAAGGAAGAAAATATATAGCCGCTTCAGCTATAACTCTAAAGAAGAAGGCAAAAAGGCAAAAAAAGGCTCATATCTCTGCGCAAGATAGCTTTTCAAGCTTTCCTGCGCAGAACTTGACAGACTGGATGCCTGCTTGAGCGAAAGCGCGGCTTTGACCGATGATTGCTTCGTCTGTCAGGAGACTTTGGGCTTCTACAAGATAGAAGACCTCGATGGTGCCTCAGATGTAGAAAAAACAATTAATTTTTAGAAATTTCGTGTAATTTGCCATACGGCGGATCTCATTTCAAATATCGGCTAATAAGCATAAATAGAGTACGGATGACTACGTGTCGAAATCGTATAATGCTTTCCGTCGCAACGCGGGCATATAAACCCTTCAGGACAATTCGACTCGAAAAGGTCGCGCTCTCAAGGTTCTTCGCTTGAAAAGCGTTCCAATACACATGTGAACCACCCCATAGCTAAAGCTAGGGGCTTCTTGCGTAATACCCTGACTTAGCACGGCAGAAATATTTACCGCGCTAGAGGTTGGGCAAATTTAGCAAGCTATCCCCACAGTTCCTGCGGTTAGAATGTTTATCGCGGCGTTTATGTCTCTGTCGTGTGTTGCCCCGCAATCGAGACATTGCCACACCCGAACACTCAACGGCTTCCTTGTCCCCCGCGAGCC
>JAISZB010000126.1 GCA_031269465.1 Clostridiales bacterium
GCAGTTTAGTACGAAAATACATTTTATGGACATTTGTCCATGCCTCAAACACACAGATGGCTTAATATTTTCATCCTTAGTGGTGAAGCGAAGCTTCATAGGGGTTTCTATGAAAATCAGTATAAAAGGGAACTTTAATCTGCATATAGGCATACCTTTGAACGCGTCCCCGCTTATGGAAATCCCTCATGAATCTCAGTTCTGAGCCTCCATGCGGCATCAACTCCCCTGATATGATATTATAGCAGATTTTCAGAAAGAATCTATGCTAAAACCTCACTAGCCGCATAAGAGGATAAGGCCGAGACGCCAAGAAAATAAAAATGGCAAAAAAACGATTAAAAAAGTAATCTTTAGATAAACGCAGGGAAAATGCGATATAATATAGATAATAATGATTTGCATATGAAGTTCCGATTTTGTAGCTTGACTGTACAGTGAGTGCAAAATGCCGATATCGGCATTCGGGAGGCTAATATATGATTGCAAGCAATTTAGTAAGTGAAATCGAGCAATGGCACCAGGAAGAAGACAATGAAAAAATCATAGCGGCTATTCTAAACATACCCTCGGGATGGCGCAATTACGAACTTATCGGCCTGCTTGCGCGAGCCTGCAACAACAGCGGCGATTACGAAGCTGCCATCCACCATCTCATGTCTGTTCAGGATTGGGGCAAAGTTGATCCTCTCTGGCATTTCCGCATGGGTTACGCTTACTTCTATTCTGGGAATTTCGAGCGCGCATTCGCCCACTTCAAGAAAACCTATGAGCTTAACCCCAATGAACCTGACCTCGGCTACTTCCTTCAAGCATCCCAGGAAAATGCCGAGGCTGAAGCAGGCTTCATCGTTTTCGGAGAATCGGATTATTGGTCCATGCATCTCGAAAACTCAAAGCTTCCTGATTTGCCCATAGGCGGAAAGTGGACAAGCAGGCCTCTTCATTCGATTGCCCTCTACATGGCGCAAAGCGCGAGCATGCTTCTTGCCTATTGCGTGCTTGCGCCTTTCGACGGAGGCGAAAACGCGCTTCCATCAAATCTCATCCTAAAAAAGGGGTATGCGGCCAACGGCTACGGATGGGAGGCGTACATCCTTTCCTCCACGCGTAAAGCCTATCCTGAGCTGTCACTTAATCTCCTGTGCGACACCGACTCTAAGATATGCATATTCTGCGTAAAAAACAGCCTGGAGCAGTATCGGATGCTTCTCGCCGCAGTATCCGATGCTGTGCGTACGCTGTTTCGCGCGGATTGCATCAAGGATGCAGTCGACCTGAACCTGTTCGATGACATGATACAAGAAAATTTATGCCCAGGGTATCTGGTTGAGAGGCTGATGGATCTCTTTGAGGAAGTCGACTACGCCATTTACTCCGGCATCGCCCTAGGAGGACTCTCCTGGGAAGATATTTTGATGAAGTTTGATGAGGCTGTTGAAAAAGTCAATGGCATGCAACATGAATTTCTTGAAAATGGAGATATCGGAGAATCTGTATGGAAATCAGTAGCCTCAGCCGCGAAATCCATCTTGGATCGATACGGCATCGGAATTAGCCCTAATATAGCTCTTCGCTATCGAGGCTGGTAAATGCGGGCAAAATAGGTTACGCACGCAAAAAGAAGCGCCTGGACGCATTAAAGCACGATGCATCCGGGCGCTTCTTGCAGCCAATTTAAACTGCGCCTGTTTTGGTGCCGGGCTATGCCGATTTGCAGTCAAATGTACCTATTTTAACTTGATTGTCCACTTTCACCTGTATAATCAAGCTCCAAAATAGGTACTTTCTAATCAAATCAGTATTAATACCGATATCAATCGCACTCGCTGCAAAATCAAGCTAAAATCGGAATTTTCCCATCACAAAGTTGTTATGCGGCGGGTACCCCTGCCTGAAGCCGCATGCTCCTTTCTGTCAGTATTGTTTTGCCTAAGCTCTTAAGTTTTTTACAGCTGATTTCTGCTGACAGCCTTGTCCCGTCCAGCGCGCGAATATCAAAGCCGCCTCTCAGGCGCCTTCCAAAAGCAAATCCCCTGCGTCCGTCCGGCATTTGGACCCTGTCGAACAGTTGAAAGCCAAATGCATGCTTTGGAGATTGATTCAGCTTCCTCTCTCCGCCCTTGTTGATAGTTGTCTTATGGATCTGGCGATTGCGCCTTCTTACTGCTTTCTGCATGTAGATTGCATCCAATGGAATGGACTTCGGATTGCCGCATGCATCTCGCGTCCACCGCATGATCTTTTTCCAAGCCGCTTCTGATTCTTGTGTTTTTAGCGGCATGGCCGCATGCCGTACCCGCATCCGGATGCTTCTCCTTCAGCCTGTTGTAGAAAGCCCGGCGCATAATTCCCATGAACGCGGCGCCTCGGCGGCCGCTGCGGCAATCCCCGCATAATGCGGCTGGATTGTTCGGAGCGGCGCCTCGGCGGCCGCTACGGCAATCCCCGCATAATGCGGCTGGATTGTTCGGAGCGCCGCCTCCCATTTTGCGGCTTTCCATGCGGCGGACGTTCAGTATGGGGCTCTTGCAATTCTTCCGTCCATGGCGCGCATGTCCATCGCGGAACAAGACATATTCCCTTGCATTCCAAAAACCAAGTTGATCGCCTTGCCGGCAGTCCTTTCCTGATATGCCGGGATTTTAGACTTTCTGAATATCGAAAGCCGCAACCTCTACAACTGCTTTCGCAGCCGGCAATATCTTATGTACGTCGTCCGCCGTTTTAATATGAGTCTGGATCTTGTGCCCTATAGAAGGAGCCAGCCAGCCCTTATGCTTCGGCCGGACGCGAATGCTGAAGCGAGGCTTCCCATAGCGTGTTTTCCCGTTGCGCCTTGCACTTCTAAATTGACGGCGAGCCGAAAGCAAGTCTGCCGCATCAGTCCTCAGCTCCGCTTCAGCGCAATACAATTCTTCTTTCTCCGCAGGCGCGGAAATCCCAATAGTCTTGCTTCCCGCGTCTACTCCCAGATTTATCGGCTGGGTATATTCCGCGCTTTCATACAACAGCTGAATTGAAGAAGGCTAAAGTTTTGCAACTTTAGCCATTCCATCCTTTAGCAAATGCCCTGCTTTCCCACGGCGCTTTGTAGGCATCAAAGGCCTTCCATTCTTATTCAGGACATAAGCCATATATCTTTTCCCTATGCGCTTTTAGCGCATAGCGCGCATAAATCCCTATCTCTAGGGCAGGCTGCCCTTCGCCAATGCTGTTCCAAGGTTTTATACGCCTGCAGCGCTGTCTCTTCCCCTAAGGACTGTTCAGCCAAAAGCCGCAGCCTTCTAGGCTTATAGAGCCGTAGAATCCGGAGCTGAAGCAAACGCTCCGGAGTGCCTATATATTCTTGGACAGCGTAGCTTCTCAATGGAAGCTTAGGCTAGCCGATCAGGACTTATTGCCAAGCCCCAAAAAAGGCAATTTTATATGAAAAGCAGTATAGCTATGGGGTGATTGACTCAAATCGTATATCCAGCAGGCCTTCGCTTAAAATGGGAGATATCCACTTGAACATCAGACGAACTAAAGCTGAGCATTGAAGATGTTTTTGAGATTGTATATGACGTCGTTTTCGCTTGCGTTGACGCTAGAAGCCTCGTTTATCTCAGAGAGCTTCTTCAGCTCGTCAAGGTTTGCGTTGTATCCTATGGTGTGTATTGGAATGCCAAACCCTTTTACTACGGATGTGATTCTGGCAAGTGAATGGCCTTCATTCTGCTCTCCGTCGCTCAGAACGAAAAGAAGCAGCTTAGCATTTGGAATCTCCTCCTGCTTTTTAAGAAGCATGTCAAGTCCCACCAAAACAGCGTCATATGTCGCGGTGCTGCCGCTGGCGGAAAGATTTTTAACTGCGCCTGTAAAATATGCTTTTTGCTGGGCGTTAAATCGATCTATCGGCAAATCGATTTCTACGTTGCTTGCATAGCTCACAAGGCCTACATAGTTTTCTTCATTTATATACTGGGAGGCGTTTATAAGCGAAGTCTTAAGCTCCTTTATGGGGGTGCCCTCCATGCTGCCGGATGTATCAGCGATAAATACGGCTACTACAGGCTTGCCTGCGTCTTTTTTCGCCTTCCATATGCTTTGGGCGGTAAAGAGCTGAGAACCCGACAGATTCAGAGGTTCGCCCTTGTAATTGTCATTGCCGTTGAAGCCGAAGCGCGCCGCTTCTGTTTGAGAATCGGCCGACTGGCAGTATTCAATGAATAGTTTCAGCGCTTCCATCTCATTGCCTGAAAGGTTATTCAGAGCGTAGACCGGGCTGTCATGCCTGACCCCGAATGGCGTGAATACATAGTCGCGCAACGTGGGCTCATTTATATAAGCTTGATATTCCATTATCATAGCATCCAGAACGCCTTTTTTCGCGCTTTCCCTCATCTGGGCGGTGGTGTAGGCTACAGGAGGCACCTTTGACTGAAACAGCTCCAGCTTTTCCGTTGCTGTATCGCTTAATGGATCGCTGGAGTCGAAAGACTGAAGAAGAGCGGTCAGAATGTTCAGGCCTGTGCTGCTGGAGTAGGGATTCGTGTATCCAAGAAGCAATTCTCCGTTGCAAACGGAGTCAAGAACATTTTTCAAGGTGATTTCACTGTACTTAGCTGTGAATTCGTTGGCTTTGCTCTTAGACATCAGTATTCCCGCTGTATTTCCGGCTATTCTCTCGGCCGCCTTCTCAATGGGAATGCCCTGGGCCCTTATCATCTCGCCCCAAAGCTCGTTTGAAGGAGTGAAGGCATGCGGAATATAGGTTCCCGTTACAATGTAGTCCGTTGCAAGGCCGGACGCAAGCGGCCTGATTGATACGGATACCGAGCTTCCCCCTATTTTCAGGCCCTCTTTATTGAATTTCCCGGCAATTTCATTTATCCATCCATCCATGTTCGGACCCGCTTTTTCAGTGGATGCGAATATCTCTACGTTAATCGAACCAGTGCCTGTTACGCTGAATGGATAGTTCGAGATGTCTGGAAGCTCAGCACCGGGATCACTCAGCTCTATTCCTCCGATGTCAAGTTGAGGCTCCACGGTTCTGGTCTTGATCGTAGTTAAAAGAGCTCTGAGCTCTTGACTCGCCTGCTCGGCTGTAAGCTGCTTTGAGGAGGAAGAGCAGCCCGCAAGGGCGGATAAAGCGACAGCCAGGCATGCGATAAAGCCTATGGTTATTTTCGCCTTCCATTTAGTTTTCATATTGTCAAAGCGCCGCAATCCTCCAGGGCTTGTCGGCCTGTTCCATTGAGGACTGTGCGCACCCTCCTAATCATAATTTTAAACCATTTCCGCAAATGCTGATTTTCTCAGAACATGGAGCTAATCGCGCTCGAACGGGTTCTTCTGCGATGACGACATTGATCTGAGGGTTTGTATCATAGCCGTAGTGCTTTCCAGGCTGACGGAGTTGTCAGAGCCTGAATCTGACTCTTCAAGGTAAGTGAGGGTCTCAGATATCAATTTATCGCACATGGCCAATATCTCTTCGTTTTTATCAAGGTATTTCCGCATGTACTTCTTGTGCTCGGCTAGTATGTCGGATCTGCCCTTTTTGTCCGCATCTTCAGGGTTCCATATCACAGCCCGCTTTACAAGCCTGCTTAGATTGGCGCAGATTGTCTGGGCTGTCTCATCGATTGTCGCAACTACGTCATCCATCTTTCGGGGCGCGTTTCTAAAGACGGTTCTGATTTGGGACTGCTTCTCCCTTGCAGAATCAATCTGATCCATCGCTTGAGAGAATATGTCCCTGAGCTGCGGCCTTTCCCTCCTGAGATTGAAAATCTGCTCAGCAACTTTATCTATATCCAAAGCCTCTTTTTCATCTAATGTCAACTTGCTTTCAGGGATGGTCCGCTTCGGCCTGTATTGATTTTTGAAGTAATTCCTTATGATCACAGCGTTGCCTATGGCGAAGGCGGCGCCGGCAATCAGCCAGAGCAGGGAGATCACCCTATTCGTCCACAATATCCCCCGCGCTGCTATCATCCCCGTATTGTCAAATGTGAGCAGGTAAATGATGCCTGCGACTACGAGGACATTCAGAATAAGCATTTTCTTCCAAATGGCTTTGAACATTGACATCTCCCCCCTTCTTCCGCTATGCAGGCAAAGCCTGGCTGCCGAAGAAACATAAGCGCTAAGCGCAGCCTTTTTCAAGCAGCCGCGTCCTAAAATGCAATACAGATTATCCTAAGACAATATGATCCGATACATTAGAAATGCCTTTTTGCAACTTCGATTTTCATCAAATGTTCCTTTCTTGGAGCTTGACTGTCCATTGAGTGGTGCGAAATGCCGATATCGGCATTATGCACTCGCTGTATAATCAAGCTCCAAAAAAGATGCATTTGACTTTAAATCGGCAATGAGCCATCAAATATTCCGATTTTGAATCTTGAACATTGCTTTTTCATAATGCAGCTCCAAAGTCTGAACTTTCCTATGCGCATCAGATATGCAGGTTTGACTGCGCTTTGACTGCATGCTGGTATAGCAATCATATATACGCATTTCTGATAAAAAAGTCTAAGATATTATCCTCTGTTTAAGTTTCTTTGCATGAGAAGTTTTTTCCTGTTGAAGCTGACGCAACGAGACTCCCGACAGCATATGCTGATGCGCGCAGGAAAGTTCTGATTTTAGGCAGGATTATTGAGCGCATCAATGGATAATCCCGCCCCGAAATCAGTGCGTTTGATTGCCCATAAGCATAAATAAAAGAAAAAGCCAAACATGGATGCTTGGCCTTCATATACTGCTTTCATATAAACCTCTATGACGCTTAGCTTCACCACTAATGATTAAAGCATTTGGAGCTTGATTATACTGCGAGTGCAAAATGCCGATATGGGTATTTCGCACCATTCAATGGTTAATCAAGCTCCAAAAAAGAACATTTGATGAAAAGAGGTATATACTGGATTTGAATATGAAAGTTTCGATTTTGAAGCTTGATTATACAGAGCGAAAGTGCGTAATCAAGCTCTCAAATAGATCTATTTGACTGCTAATCGGTATAGCTGCAAATCCATTTGCAAATTCTGCTCGTTGCCAGCATAGATTCATCGCAAGAACCTTAGAACCTGTTTGGGATCTAATAACGACATTATATGGATAATAATGTATGTATCTTTTCGCCATCATACCCCTTTATTTCCGCAGCATCTGCATTTTCTGGGCTCCTTGAATCGACGATGATCATCGAAGGCTTGCCTTTTCTTCCATTTACCGCGCACTCCCCAGCATCAGCTCGCCGGGGGCCTTGTCGATCGCGCTCTTTCCAGATTCGTCCTTTTTCGGCCAAGATCCGAAATAGCAGCAGGTTGCGGACCAATCCGGGAAGCTGTCTGGAAGATCCCTCCATGTCGCGCCTGTTTTGAGGACGCAGAGTATCGCGCAAATACTTCATAAAGATCAAGATCCCGGTTTCGTCCTCTTTTTCGTCTCAAAAAACGGCCTTATAATTTCAAACTGTTCCCTAGCTGTATGACTTGAATATACCTTTCTCATTTTACATCCTCCTTTTTTATAACTTATATCACAATTGGGGAGGAATGAAAATTATTTCATGCAGTTAATTATAATCCAGGGTAGTTCTTAAATGCGTCCTTGCCTCAACATGCTCAATAAGTTTTTGAACGCGCAGCACTCATATGCCGATTTGGGGTCGAAGGAGCCTTTTTGGGAGCATTATTGCATACTGGGCTCTGAATCTTAATGCGTGAATTCAGCGCTATCAAGGTGCGATTGATATCTGCATTTCGCGCTCGCTATGCATTCATCCTCCAAAAGGCAGTTTCATATGCAAATCAGGGTACTTGGATATTGGGACCGATGATTCCCGCGAAAGCTCCGTTTGCGGCTTCAGAAGATTCAGGATGAGCGATGAGCCATTTATTGGCAGCCCAAAGAAGCCTGTCTTCTTCACTTATAATCTCTATCTCCGGCTTTTCAAGGTTTGTCCCTTTAGGCAAGACTATTGCCACCCTGAATCCATTTCCTTCATTTGACGCGCACGGAGCGTAATGCAGAGTCGTTTCATAGATGAGGACTCCTGAGCCTGCGGGAAGAAGAAACGCTTCAACCTCCGATGAGTCTATGCGGCCGCCTTTGACCTTTGAAAGTTTGGATAGAAGAAGCACGACATCATCCGCGGCAATGTTCAGCTCGCTGCCGCGATGATACTCCAGGGCGTTTAGCGAAGCGTTGCTGCCGTTGCAATATCCAATCTGAATGGGCATGCCTCCGTAGATGTTTTTGCTGATTTTCCAGAAAATTTTACATTTTTCTAAAACATTGCACGATGGAACATATATTGTCCGATCAAGAGGTTTTTCAGAATTGCTTTTCAGCGTTTCCAGAAGTTCGCTCCAGTCGTACCCTTCAAGCGCTTTGCCGTAAGGTTTGAAATATTCGCTCTTGATACTTTCTATATTCATTAGCCCGCCACTTCCTCCACTGAAATGTCTTGAAGCGAAATCGCCCATGAAATTATAACTCACGCTCTCGCAATAATCAATGATCACGTGGACGGCTCGTATCATTGGCGCTTAATCATTCGCGATTCACCGTGTAAACGGCATATGGGTATGAAACTTCAGTCAAGCGGGATAGTTTGTAATCTAGAATTATTTTATCCCTCCATTCCATATCCAGTGAAAAGCCTCCCCTCAGGCGCATTCCTCTGACTTTCCCGCTTTTCATGCATTCCGGCAGAGCGGGAAGCAGGACGATGTTGAAGGCGAAGATAGCTCCTTTATCGTCAATCATGGGGGAAGACTGGGCAACTGCCTCAAACATCAACGCAGGAAGGCCTCCGCTTATGTCGGCGTTGAATATATAAGGCCCGGCATCATGCGAAGTCGCGTAAGTCGGGTAGTAGTTGCTCTTCGAAATGGAGTTCAATATAGCGTCGACCATCTCGGCATCCTGCAAATGCGCCGCGGCCATGCCGCACTGAATCTGTCCCAAGGACATGATCCCCCTGTCCTGGCTGTTCGCTTTCATGCGTAGCTTATACGCTTTTCGGGCGGCATTCATCAGTTCGGAGTTCTCCTTGAAATCCTGGGGAATGTCGTAATACAGCATGTAAAGATGAGAGCTTCGCAAATGATCATACCTGTCCTCCAAAAGAGGCGTGGCCCATTCCTTCAGAGCTCCATCGGCATTTATTAAATACGGCGGCATTTTACTTAAGATTTCTCGCCACTTGCCTATGCTTTCTCTCTCTATGCCAAGCGATTCGCAGGCTGATATCAAGTTCGAGAAAAGCTCCCTGGACGCCGCTATATCCATAGTCGCGTTGATGCAGACAGGAGACGATGAATTCGCCGGGCAGTTTTCAGGAGAATAGGATGGCGAAAACAGCCAGAAGCCATTTTCATCCTCAACTAAAAAGTCCAAGTAGAACTGAGCGGCCTCCTTCATAAAAGGGAGCGCCCTGTTTATGAAAAAGGCGTCGTCGCAAGTATAGAGCCAATAATCGTAGTAGAAGCGAGAAAACCAAGCTGCTCCCGCAGTCCAGAAAAGCGTAGGGTGGGAAGCTCCAAAATGAAAGGCGTGGCCTGAGTCGCTGGTTCTAATCGGTATATAAATGCCCCCGCAGTTGTAAAGCGCCCGCGCGTTGCGCCTGAAATGATCCATCAAGCTTTCCAGGTAGTTGAAGAGGCTTTGCATGCATTCAAACATTCCGGAAGGCAGCAGAGATAAAATGGAAGTCTGGGCATTTCCTCCGTTTGTATAGTCAGAACTCCAGCATACGCCGTATGCGCCCGTCCAAACGCCTTGAAGGTTCGGGGGGTAGAACCCGCAAGACGAGAGAATCTCATATTGCCCGGCATAAAATGCCTTATTCAAGAATTCCGGGGAGATCGGCATTTTATTCCTGCTCTCCTCCCATATTTTTTCATCGTCTTCAGCGGGCATGTCCACAAGCAGCGATTTTCGCATGTGCACATGGCTCTCAAGAAGCATCTCCGCCCTTTGAAACATATCGCCGTGAATGGCTTTATGAGATTCCAAAAGCTCATCATACGAATAAATCAGGCATTTTTCCATGGCGGACTCTTCTTCGTCCATTTCAATGGAGAATAGAATTACCGCTTCCTTGACGTTATCCAGCATCAAGTGCCTGGAGAGCATTGCTCTCGCAATGCATCCCGAGCCCTTTAGCTGGACGGCTTTGGCCCTTGCCGTATAGAACCGCCCTTGCCTGTATGTGAATTTGCATCTTAATACGATTTCATCGCCTTCAGAGAAGACTTGAGGCTCGTCAAGCTCTCTTTTCATGCAGTGGCTTGAATGGAAGTCATAAAGGCTGTCTTCCGGATGCTTTGCCAGAGCTATTGTATATTTGGCGGGTTTATCTGAAGATAGCTTTAAAACGCCGATGCCGTCGCTGCGGGATGCGAAGAATTCGCGGAAGTAGCGCACTCCTCCCAGTTTGTACTCCACCTTCCCAAGTCCGGACGAAAAGTCGAGGCTTCTTTCGTATTCGGATACGCTCCCGAAAACATCGGTATTTACCAGCATGTCGCAGGCTGGCATGAACGGGTTGGTCCACAGCATGCGCGGGTCGTGGTATATCGAGTCCAGCTGCTCAACAGGAATGCCGGCTGTCTCGTCATAGCGACCAGCTTTAATAAGCTCTCTTATTTCTCCAATCTTGTACTTCATCGGCGGCGCTTTGAAACCGTCGAATATAGGTGCGAAAAGCCGTTCATGAGTCAAAATGACAGTCTCTTGGACCGGCTGGCCCAAGGCGAGAGCACCCATGGCGCCATTGCCGCAAAGTATCCCCTCCTCCCATCTGGCAGGCGGAAATCGCAGCGTATATCCTCGTATCATTTCCCCACTCCATTCAGAAAACGATTAGGGATGATGAAAAAGAAAGGGCGCGCCAATTTGCGCTGAAACGCCCCGAATCATCCTGCCTGGCTCAAAAAGGCGCAGACGTCTTCATCATCTTTTTATATGCCGATGCGCATTGGACGCCGCTGCTCTTGCATAGCAAATAAAACCGGCGCTTTGACTGTGCATCGCATAGTCTTTTTGCGAGTCGACCCACAGCTTTTTTTGCTGTCATTAGTCATCATATCGCGAATTCACTCTGCTGGCAATCATATTTGCCTTGCAAAAGACAATTTATTTTCCTTTGCGCAAGAAGAAGCCTCTGATTGCGGGCGATCCTTCTTTTCATTCATTTTTACCTCTTGTGTTTTAGATGCCTATACGTCAGCGTCTATATTTCACATGTTCCTTTTTTAAAGCTTGACTGCCCATTGAGCTTCGCGAAATGCCGATATCGCCATTTCGCGCCTTGAAAGTGGATAGCCAACCTCCAAAAAAGGTGCATGTGACTGCGTAGCTGTATAATTTCGCAACTTCTTCCCAGCCGCAGCGACATGACGCTGAGCAGTCGGCGCCCTCTTCTCGAGGATGCGGCTTATTTTCTTTGAAGCATAGCAAAAGCCAGGCCTATTTTATGGCTTGACTGTACAGTTGCCCAAGGTGCGTTTGACTGCTCTTCGGTATAATTGCAAGAGCTTTATCGCAGGCTAGGGCGCAGGCATCCGTAGCAATTTCCCTTTTCTTCAAAATCGGCCCATGGAATTTAAGCGGCGCTTCGCTCTATGTTGCTGCAGGCATCTCTCAATGTCCATGCCATTAGCATCGCCTAGGCGCTTAAAAAACTGAGCTTGACGGCTGGCCTGAATATTTTAGATTGAACAGGCTAGTTTGTTATGCTATACTTCTCTAAAGAAAGAGCGCTATGCTTCTGCATGGAAACGCCATAACCTGCGCATGCAAACCGCTTCCAAGCCTGCGCCCGGAAGCGCAAGCCAACGTCCAGAATCGGAGGAGCCGCAATGGTACCAGTTCTATCTATTGCATTTATGACAATATCGGCGATCGTTTCAATCGGATGGCCAATTGCTCTGTTTTTGCTTTTCCGCAAGAAATTTGACATGAAGGCTGTTCCGTTGATTTTAGGAGCAGGCGCGTTTTTTGTTTTTGCGCTAACGCTGGAACCCATGCTTCATGCATCAGTTTTGCGCAGGGATGAGAGCGGGCAAATAGCATTAATGGCAAGCCACCCTGCGCTTTACGCCCTTTATGGATGTCTGGCGGCGGCGATATTTGAAGGCGCAGCCAGGCTGATTTCGTTTTTGATACTTAAGAAGAACTATCACGGCGAAGGCGCGGCCCTGTCATACGGCATCGGCCATGGCGCGATAGAGGCCGTTCTTCTGGCCGGACTTCCTTTCGTCAGCAACGCCGCCCTATCCATAATGATAAATGCCGGCGCCGCGCCTGATCTTGGCGAGCAAGCCGCAGCTGTCACAGATGCCCTCGTGAACACCAATTCATTTGTTTTTCTGGCTGGCGGCTTTGAAAGATTTTGCGCGGTTGCAATCCAAATCTCCCTTTCCGTTCTTGTCTGGCACTCTGTGAGCGGCTGGCGGAAGCTATGGCTGCTTCCGGCCGCGATCCTCCTTCACGCCCTTATTGATGCGCCCGCAATGCTTATGCAAATTGGCGTGCTGACAAGCATACCGGTCGTGGAAGCCCTTGTCTTCGTCTGCGCTATAGGAGTTTGTTTCATAGCTTTCAGAGTTCATAAAAGCTATCGGGAAGAAACGGATGGCGAACGCTCCTCCCCTCAGGAATGAGCTTGAAAATGCAATCTCAATATAAGAACCTGTTAGGGATCTATTATCGACATATTAAGCAAATTAATGTAATTAGATTATGTTCAATAATTAATGTTAATACTTGTATTTTAAAGAATAATAATACAGTTAATACCTGTATTTCATAATTTGTTCATGAGGATTATGCGCTGGGCGTTCTACAGCGGGCTAAAGGAAGAATATCCGAATGCGGACACGGCGTACGGCTATACCGCAAAGAGCACGGAATCAGGAATAGCTTGGAAAAGAATCATGCGGCAGATGCGAGGTGCGCCGACGGCAATCCAAGCTCTATTCCTCTGGACGCGCTCTACATCCAGCAAGCGGCAGAAAAGCGCAGCCGCCGATTGCACAAAGCTGATATAAACAAAGGCGGAGCGAAGAAATTGAACCAAGCTCAGAAGTATATGTTTGGCTATCAGCTGTTCGGCAGGGTTCAAATGCCAGACGGACGCAGGGGCTTCATTTCCGGGAGGCGATCAAGCGGGAGCTTCGATGCGCGCACGCTGGACGTCGGGAAAATATCCGCAGGCATAAACTTAAGAAGCTCAAGCATTTGATCAAGAGAACTGCTATTCCAGCGGAGAGAAGAAAAAGAACGGAGGATGCGCATTCCTCTCCCGCCTAATGCCGGTGGCATTTGAGGCGGGAGCTTCCTGCGCCAAATCTGATGAAAACGTGCACACGGACTTTGGTTGCACCGCAAAAAGCGTGCGCATCAGAAATGGCTTGGAAAAGGATCATGCCTTAGACGCAAGATGCATAGGCGGAGATCCGGCGTCCGCGCTGCTTATGCAATCTATATGCAAAAGGCTGCTCGGCGGCGCAACCAGCAGTTGTACAAGTCGACAACCGGCAAAGGCGGAAATTGAAAGCTGAATCAGGCCCCCAACATACCGATTTTGGAGCTTGATTATCCATAATCAGTATATGTGCATGGCTATCAATTATAAGACTTTCAATTCTTCTCTTTCTTGAAGAAGAACAATGCTATTGATCCGAAAGAGACTTTTATGCGCTATATCAAGGTTCGGCTGCCCGTTGCAAAGGGCGGGCGAGTCAACTTCCATCAACCGCTCAATTGGCATCGCCTCTTCAACGAATTAAGCCTCGCATGAAGAAAGGTTGTTATTATGGTTAACGCAAAGGGGAAATGGTGTTTCGTAACTGGCGCAAGCAAGGGCGTTGGGCGACAGATCGCTTTGTTTATGGCAGAGCGCGGATGCAATCTTATACTTCATTCCAGAATTCTAGAGCAGACTAAGGCGATTTTGGAGGAAGCCTCCGCTCTCGGCGTAGAAGCTTTCGCAGTAGCAGCGGATTTTTCAAGACCAGACGAAATAGCCGCAATGCTCAAAGAAATTGACGGAAAAGGGGTCGATGTGGATATAGTCTTTAACGATGCGGGCGTTCAGGTTTCGTACAGGGAGGAATTCTTCAGCACGCCAATCACCGACTTCATGCAGAGCTTTCTAATAAATATGATCGGCCCGGCTATGATTTGCTACCATTTTCTTCCAAAGATGATTGAAAGGGGATTCGGACGCATCATAAACACTGCGAGCAGCATCAAAGGCGAACCGCAGCAGGCGGGGTACGCTTGCAGCATAGCAGCCCTTGAAAAGTTCACTTGCGATCTTGCAGGCACATTGGACGGCGTCGATGCATCAATCAACATGGCGGATCTTGGCCGGCACCCTGAAGATGATCGCTGCCTGCTTCCTGGAGCAGTCGTCGGCGCTTTCATAGACGGCATTAAAAGCGGCGGGGTTTTTCCTGCTCAGGCCTTCAAGTCAATGACTTTGGAGGAAGCGGTTGAAGCGGCAAAGGCATTCTGACTATTAACTGATAATAATTTGCATATAATCACTATGACATACAGCAACAGAATATAGAAGTTTAGCTTCTGGTTTTATCAAGCTGCACAGGCACTTTCGCACTGTACTGCTTTCAGACGAGAATTCAAGGCTTGATTTGCATATGAAATTCCGATTGTGGAGCTTGATTATACAGAGCCTCAGCATAATCAAGCTCCAAAATAGCCGCAACGTCGCAATAGGGCAAACATTAATTTGTAAAGCTATAGGATCTTGCTAACTTATACGCTTATAAGCATAGAAAAGAACCGATTTTGCAACTTGACTATTAACAGAGCAATAGTTGATAATCAAGTCGCAAAACCTTTACTTTTTTTGACTGAGCATCTGACTTATTGGGTAACCATGATATTTATTCCAATTTAATACTTATTAATAGAGTGATTTTCCCTTATTTTAACTTGTTTGCTTGTTTGTTATGATAGTTCTTCATCCTTTGCATGCTCGCAGAGAGTTTTGAAAATAGGGTTAGTATCTGCAGGCTTGACCGCTTCTAACTTGTTAGATATGTATATCTTTACAAAGTCTTCATTTTTCTTTCCAACTTTGACGGAGCCTATGTCAGATAGCGAGTAGAGGTTGCTTTTAGCCGTTTCTTCATCCATCTCAGTGAACTTGACTTCCTCCCTCCTCAGGAGGCTGCTTCTCAAATAGATTGGATTGTATGAATTGAAAATGAGCTGGGCTTTCCTTCTATTTATCTGGCTGCTGTGATATAAGCTGAGAAGGCACATGATTTGGTTAGGGCTGATGAGCGAGTCCATATCGTCAACAATCAGGGTGGAACCCTTCATAAGGCTGTTGACTGCAAGCCTAAACATATTTACAAATCTGATGGTTCCCTTCGACTCGAACTTTTCTGATGCTATCTTTCCCCCATCAGACAAAATAGAGTACAGCCTTGAATCCTCGCCTCCCCCCTGAGGCAAAAGCTTTATGCCTGCGGATCCTACGCTGAAGAACTCAGGCGCGTCTTGCAAAATCCTCTCCATGAATATGGCATTCTTATTGGGTTCCGACATGTTCAGCATGAAATTCTGATCCTCAGGATTGAAAATAATCTCAAGCTTGCTTTCCAGCCAGTTGCGGAATATCTCCGCCAGCCTGGAGCTGTAGATGTTTTTAAATCCATTGGTCAGGAACAATTCGTCCGCGACGATGTTGCACTCTGCCAGAGCGCCGGCCGTATTCTCGTATCGCAAGTATGACGGCGCCATATACCCTGACATGCCTCTAAAGGATCCAAATTCCAGCTCGTCCCCATTTCTTGAGAAAAAAAGCTTGTCATTGACTTTGAGAGTTTCGGAGACTATTTTTCTTTCCGCTTCCTTATTCATAAATTCTCCAAGATCAGCTTCCACTGAGTATTCAAAGAGAAGATTGGAATCTATAAATTTGATGGAGAAGAAGACGGGTTTTTCCTTGGCCGATATATTCGGGATGTGCTCAAGCAAAAAGGCGGCTTTGTTGTAAGAATCCCAATTTCGCGGATTTCTGAGGCTTCCTCTTAGTATGATGGATTTAAAAGCGTCCACGGCGCTGAAAATGTTCGACTTGCCTGAAGACGAAGCGCCATAGACCACAGCCGAGCATACAGCATTATATTCAGTCATGTCGATTTTATTTCGAAGCACGCTTTCATCAAGGCCTCTCTGCTTTGGGGCTTGAGCCATCGAAAAGACCATTTCCTCCATATATGACTTGTAATTTTTTGCTTTGAATTCAAGCAGCATAGCTTTCCTCCTAGGATTTTGCATACAGCAAATTTTGTAGTGCCATAATTTTATTATATGTCGATTTGCGTCATTTTGTCAATAGTTTAATTGTCTTTCGAGTTAATTTAATAATTTGTTTGTATTTTAATGGTTATTAAGCTATTTACCATGGCAACATATGGTATTTAATAGAATATAACAGGAGATCTATGCCTAAATTTGGGTAATATTATTTATACTGATTTGTACTTAATGGAACTTGACTGTTCACTTTTAACGATGTACAGCCACTCTCCAACACAGGTCACATGCAGATAATAAGATTAAATGAAATTTATGCATTAAAGTTCCAATAATGGCAGCTTGGTTATGAACTGAGGGATCAGGCATGAGGATCTTTCCTGAGATATAAATTGCTCATTTCCTAAATAAGCGCCATTAGCGATATTATTCTGAAATGCGCTTATATTCGGCTAAACTGAGGCTTGAATCACAATGAAAGACTCAATATTTATTTGTCTGATTTTTACTTTTACGCGCCCTGGCAGGAATAAAATATGCTATAATAAAAGTAAAGTAAAGCGCTGCTAAAGACTCGCAATGAGTCAATAACCCACCGCCTAATATCTCAAGGTTAAAACCTTTTGATATTTGAGGCGAGGGCTTGCAGCTGCAAGTCCTGATCGGCCAGCCTAAGCTTCCGCTGGGAAGCTGCGCCGCCCAAGAATATACAGGCGCTCCGGGGCGCGCCTGCCCCGGCTCCGGATCCTGCGGCTTGCGGCTGGACAGCTCTGACGGGCGGGGACGGCGCCGCAAGCATATAAAACCTTGGAATGGCATTGGCGAAGGGCGGCCAGCCGCGGCAACGCAGAATCAGCGGGGCGCATTCCTCTCCCGCCTAATGGAATTCGAGGCGGGAGTCTCCTGCGCCAAATCTGATGAAAGCAACTGAAGCAGATTTAATGTTCTAGAGCGTGCGAAAAATTTTTCAAGAGCCATTTGCCTGTATTAAATAAAATTATGATTAAAATGCTTTTTTATCCGACATTTTTATTTTTTGATCGTATAGATTGTACAAGCATATTTATTGCATGGATGCGCCTTTTTTTCCTCGCGCCTGAGTTCTTTCGAACCCCAGCGCTTTTGTCTGATGCAGTCTTTATTCTCAAGGCAAAATCCTAGAATGCCCTGCGATGCGCAAAGTTCTAGAAATTCAGGATCTTTAAACTCTAGCGGGTACTGCCCTGCGTCCAATGACAAGCGCCGATTTTACAAGGTTCTTACATGTGCATTCTTGCTTTTTGCCCAACTAGGTTTAAAGACCCGAAATTCACAAATGCATGCCCGCCTGAATCCAAGGACTATGCTTGGATAAACGCAACAAGCCGCCGCACTCTCGCAGTGGAGTAGAGCTTGCAAGCGGCAGGTCTGATTAATATTACATAGAAAACATAGTAAAGGAAGGTGGTCTTATGGCAGCGCTTACCCGGTCCGCAAACGCGAAATTGCTGACTTTGCCCGATTGCATAGGGCTTCAGGAAAACGAAAAATGCAAATGGCTCAATGTAAGCTCTTGCTTGGGCGAAGGATGCAAGTTCTATCAAAAGATAGATTCTTGGGTTCTTTCTCAGCAAAGGCTTCGATCTCTGGATGAAGAGACCCAAGCTCGCATTGCTCAGAAATACTACAATGGCTGCCGCCCATGGCAGGATTCGCATTCGATGCCTGAGAGCCAGCAGGCGGAGTGAGCAATGCCTCTGACATGCCTGGCTGCTTAGTGTCTCAACTTATAAATCATCTGCCCTTTGCGAGGCAGCGCTGAAGCCGCAGTGCAGAAAATGCAAAAAAGGCCGCTTTGCATGGCGCAAAGAGGCCTTTTCCGTTTCATGTCCAGACGCTCGCTATACCGATTCGCAGTCACGCTAAAATAGGCGGCTTTTGGTCTTTAAACCCAAGCGGCAACTGCCTTGCGCTCATTGACCCATGCGATGATATTAAGAACCTATAATTTCATATGCAAATCAGCATGGCATTGAACTCTATCTCTTGACCGGAACCACTTCTATCCAGTGATCATCAGGATCATTTATGAAGTAGAGATTCATGGATTCGTTTTCATAGCAAACCCATCCGTTGTCCTTGTGAAATTTTCTGATCTCATCGTAGTCCCCGTATACCTGGACGCATAAATGAACTTCGTTGTCACCCATCTCATATGGCCTGTCCCAATCGCGAAGCCATGTGAGTTCAAGCTCGAAATCAGTTTCGCCGTCTCCAAGATACACTAGCACAAATGATGAGTCAGAAGCTTCCTTTCTCCTCACTTCTTTCAAATTGAGGGCTTTTTCATAGAAGTCCATGCTTTTTTCAAGGTCAAACACATTGAAGTTGTAGTGCGCAAACCTGCTTTTTACTTCCATAATATCACCTTCCCGAAAGGGATTTTTAAAAGCCTCGGAGCTTAGAGCCTTCAGCAAGTAAAAAGGAGTGCCTTAAGCTTAGAAATTCCACAATGCTGATTTGCGTATGAAAGCTGCAAAATGTGCGCATTTCATAGCTGGAAAATAAACCTTAGCTACTCATCATTCGAAAACCGCAACCGCCTTTTTAAGCTCCTCATGTATCAGGATGCGTTGCGGACACCGCAACGAGCAGGCGCCGCAGCCAATGCATTTCGAAGCTCTCTGCTCCTTTGGGATCGATTCATACTTTGCTTGAGAACTCTGCTTGTTTCCATGCCGCTTCAGGGAGTTGAACGCTGAGAAGATCCGCGGTATGTCCAGGTTCTCCGGACAGCTTTCGAGACAGTATTTGCACGCTGTACACGGCACTGCGGATGATGCGCCCAGTTCTCGCGCGGCGGATTCAACGGCAAGCTTCTCCTCTTTAGATAGCGGCTTAAAGTTTTCATAGGTATTAATGTTGTCCTTGAGTTGCTTAATGTTGGACATGCCGCTCAAGGCGACATAAACCCCATCAAGGGAAGAGGCGTACCTCAAAGCCCACGATGACGCGGAAGCCTCAGGATCAAGCGCCTTTAGGATTGCATCCGCAGTTGGCTCAAGCTTGGAAAGTACGCCTCCTTTGACAGGCTCCATCACTATGATGGGAGTTTTATGCTTCAGCGCTATCTCATGCAATTGGCTGGCATCCGATTGCACTGCGTCCAGGTAGTTGATTTGGAGCTGGACGAAATCCATTTCCGGGTGCTCAGACAATATAAGTTCTAGAACGCTTGGCGCATCATGAAAGCTGAAGCCCGCGAAGCGGGCCCTGCCCTCTTTCTTGATGCTTGCCGCGAACTCGAAGGCATTGAAATTCCCAGCTTTCTGGTAGCTTGTTCTATCCAAGCCGTGCAACAGGTAATAATCGAAGTAATCCACTTCGCACCTTTTCAGCTGGTCTTGGAATATTCTGCTAAGATCAGATGAGACCTTCACCTTCCATAAAGGCATTTTCGTAGCAAGCCAATAAGAATGCCTCGGATGCTTCTTTACCAAAGCTTCTTTCAAGGCCAGCTCGGACTTTCCGCCATGATATACATAAGCGGTGTCAAAATACTTAAAGCCTCTGTCCAAAAAAAGAGCAGCCATCTCAGATGTTTGCTTCAAATCAATCCTGTCATCCCTGCCCTCTACAGGCAAGCGCATGGCTCCAAAGCCAAGCTTGGGCATATTCTTATCCATTAGGCCTCCCCTTAAGCGCTGCGTGGCAGTAAATGCACTTATTGCCGAATGCGCCTTAAAGCTCCCGGCTTTAGCCGTAGGGGTATCAGGCGCGGCTTTTTCATTGCGCGGATGCGCCGGCTTTTTGCGTGCCTTGCAGCGTAAAACTTGGAAAAATGATGCGATGTCCGCATCCGTAATCAGCCGGCGGAAAGCAGAAGCCGCTGAGCCATCCCGCCATTTGGGGATTATACGCCGCTCCCGCAGCCGGCCGTCCGCCGGGCGGAATCGCATGCGCCGCCATGCGCGCCGGCTAGAGGCGTAAGACGATCCCCTTGGGTTTTCTTCCGCGCTTAAGAATCCCCCGGCCTTAGCAGTGGGGAGCGTAAACCAAATACAGTAGTAAGTATATCAAAAACTGCGCTGCTATGTATACAGGCGGCAATGTTTATTTTTTGCCTAACGGCAATTTTTGAAGATATTTAAGGCTTGAAATTTTCTGAGGTTGTTGTTATAATAGCATAAGCTTCATCAGAGCGAGCCCTCGTGGCGGAATGGCAGACGCGGCAGATTTAGGTTCTGTTGGGAGACCGTGCAGGTTCAACTCCTGTCGAGGGCAGTTTTTCCGAAGTAAAACCCATCTGATTATCAGGTGGGTTTTTGATATTCATCGATTGTTATGTCGCGAAACCTCTGCCCTTTAGGCATGAGGAGGAAGCAGCGCGCCTTCCCTCCTTTCGGCTGGGATGGCAGTTCGCTCAGTCAACGGCTTGAGTTTCTTATAGCTTATGCCTGCGGATATTTTCCCGCCGTCCAGCGTGCACGCCGAAGCTCCCGTTTGATCGCTTCCAAAAAAATGAAGCCCTTGCGTCCATCTGGCATTTGAACTCTGTCAAACAACTGATGGCCATGCACTTATTTTAGAGCTTGATTCAACTTCCTCTTCCCGCCTTTGTTGAAGGTCGCATTGTACAATTGACGGTTGCGTCTTCCTGCGGCTTTCTGCATATAGATTGCGTCTAGAGCATGGATTTTGGATTGCCGCCGGTGCGCCTCGCGCCTGCCGCATGATCCTTTTCCAAGCCGTTTCTGATTCTTGTGTTTTTTGTAGTATAGCCGTATGCCGTGCCCGCGTTCGGGTATTCCACCTTTAGCCTGTTGCAGAAAGCCCAGCGCATAGTGCCCATGAATGCGGCATCTCGAAACGGCTACCACCGCTTTAGGTTCAGCTTAAGCCTGCCCGCATGATGCCTCTTTCGGCACCTCGATGCCGAAAGAGGCATCCCGATACCCATGAAAGAGGCATCCCGATAGTCGCTGTGGCAGTCCTCGCATAGAGCTGTAAGGTTGTTTGGAGCGTCGCCTCCCAGCATCCTGCAGCCGCCCACTGGCGCTCCAGCATCTGTATCCATTTATCCTAAAGGACTCGGCACTGCATTTGCATATTATAAAGACGGTGTGTCTCGTACTGTTGTCAATATCTGCAACTCTGCCGTGCATATTATCTGTGAATTTGCTTATTTACTAATATAATCTCGCAATATCCAGACTCAGCTTATCAATTCCAACCTCTCACTGCGCACATTCCCAAAACCAAGTGTCATCTTCACGAAACAAATACAGCCATCTATTTCGTATCCTGCATGTATATCTCAAGCCTCTGCCTCCGCTTTTCAAACTGGCGCATTTTTGCATGCTCGCTATCTGATCAATCTCGAATCGGCGCCCATCCTCCCAAACCAGCATTCGCGGCTTGACAACGCCATCAATTGAAAACTCCGCTATAACGACGACCAGCTTTTTTGAAGGCTCATTTTTAGCGCTGGTTCTTCCATCCGCAACCATCAAAATCCTCCTTGCACCGAAATAGGCCCGTTTAAAAGCCCTACTGGATGTATTGCATTTTCTTTGGGGTTATGGCCGCTTAAGTCGCGATCGGTGAGCATTATTCCCTTTTGTATGGAAAAATGCCCATGGCGGCTCCTGATGCCGTCTATAGCCTTCTCCAAATTCTCCATCTTCCTTTGCCTGTGGTAATCGTAGAGCAAGCTCATCTGCACCGCGCAGTTCTCAGAGACGAGATCGCACGCCCTGACCCCGATGCTTCTTAAAGGTTCGATGAATCTGTATTTTGTCCTGAAAATCTCCATTGCAAGCCCTGCTATCTCTGTAGAAAGAAATGACGGAGCTGGAAGCTTCGCCTGCCGCTCGCATGAAATCAGAAACTTGTCTCTCAGGTAAATCTGAACCGTCTTGCATTTAAGCCCGTTCTCGCGCAACCGCGCGGCTACGCTTTCAGAAAGCATCGTCAGCGTGATCCAAACATCATCTTCATCTGTCAAGTCCCTGTGAGTAGTTGCTGAGTTTCCGACGCTTTTTATAACGCCTTGCGCGTCGTTCGCCGCGACGTCGGAATAATCCAAGCCATTGGCATACTGGTGCAGCAAAACTCCAACTTTTCCTAACAGGCCGTAGATTAGGTTTACGTCAAATTCGGCCAGCTGGCCAATGGTGTATATTCCGCACTTCGCAAGTTTCGGGGCGGTGGCCCTGCCGACGTATAGAAGCTCCGAGACCGAAATAGGCCAGATTTTCTCCTTGTAATTCTCCTTGCTGAATACAGTGACCGCATCAGGCTTCTTGTAGTCCGATCCAAGCTTGGCGAAAACTTTGCAGAAGCTGACTCCTATTGAAACAGTAACCCCCAACTCACTGAAAATCCGCTTTCTTATAGCGTTAGCAATCTCTTCGCCGCTTCCAAAGAGCGTGGAGCTTCCTGTAACATCCAGCCATGCCTCATCTATTCCGAAATTTTCAACCCGATCGGTATAGTCAAAGTAAATTTCCCTTGCCAGATTCGAATACTGCAAATATCTTTCGTAGTTCGGCTTGACCACCACCAGTTGAGGGCAAGCCTGCTTGGCCTGCCAAATAGCCTGCCCTGTGCGCACGCCGCATTTTTTCGCAATCTGGTTCTTAGTCAGCACAATGCCGTGCCGCGCAGCCGGATCTCCGCAAACAGCCACTGGCTTGTCGCGTATCCGCGGATTGTACAGGCATTCAACGCTTGCATAGAAGCTGTTCAAATCCGAGTGCAGAATTGTTTTTTCCATGATATCACCATCGGTCACGAACTAATATTTGCACGAACAATTATACGATATTCAAGCGCACAAAGCAATGGTTAATTCTGGAATAAACGAATTTGCGTTCGACATAATTTCTGTTTCTATTCTGACTGTACGCATTTTTAACTGCAATTGCCGAGAAGTTGCCCTCCTCTTTAGGGGGCGTTCATGTCATTTTGTTCCTTTGCATGTTGGTGTCACAGTCCATTCGTGTGCCGCCTATATAGCCTTCTACACGATGTGGTTGTGAATGTGCGTACTGTCTTGTCAAGGGCGTTCCAAATATTTTACGAGTTCGATACAACTTTTTCATTGAAGCCTGTTAAAATACTTTATGATGAGGCAACAATACAGCGCTGGCATCAATTGTCTGGGATACAGCGACAGCGTCAGAATGCAGAGGCGTCTGAGCATAGTCTTTGGAGAATATCCGCATGAATGAAATTTATAGCGCTATTACCCCCGCTCGCAATGTTTGCAGCGTTAGATTTCCCCGCATAGGCGGCGGAGACATGCTTTGTAAAGCTTGGCGAGGAAACCGGAAAGATTGATGAAGCCTATCGCGTTGCGCGTAAGCCGCATTGAAAAAAGCGCTGGGCGAGGTGTTGGCGATTGGCGGCGATCCGCTTGAGTTTGTTGATTCTCGGGAAAAACCGGAGCCTCAATATCAGCGGCGACACGGCTCAAATTCAGGGCGCGGTTTCTTTGGCTGCCGCAAGCAAAGACTCGCAAGAAAATCTGATATTGCGTTCACGCCGGCGCAACTCCCTCCGGGGTACGAGCTGACGCAATCGACCAATCAGAACCACACAGGTCGCGCTTATGCCTGAGGCGGTGGCTTTCCGCCCGTTTACTACGCCTCAATCGTTATTCCCGGCGCAGCGCCGCCTTTCGTCACTTCCGCTACGCCCTTGCAAACTCTGACCGCCGCGCCTGCAGCCTCAACAGTGCTTGCCGATAGGAAAGCCATCGTGTTCGACGAGTATGACATCGAAGGGCGACAGCTATTTCCAACTCCGCGATTTGGCGTATACCGATTTACAGTACCGATTTTGGAGCTTGACCATCCAGGCTCTGTATAATCAAGCTCCAAAATCAGAGCTTTCATATGCAAATCAGTATATATTCTAAACGTCACGGCTAAGCGCAGTTTGAAGCAATCTGGGACGGCGCAATGACGAGCGGCAAAGGATGTGCGCTGGTCGGCGGCGAAATGGCTTCTAAAGGCACGGTCGGCAAAACACCTGCTGCCACAACGACAAATACTACGCCTGATGGCAAAGAAATGCCTTTCACCTCCTGCAATATTGAAGGCGACTATTTCAAGCTATGCGGACTCGGGCAGGGCGAAGAACGCGATTGCAATTGACGCGGGCAAGGCTATGCGCCAGAGTAAACGGCAGCGAAATTATATGCTGATCTGCAACCAAACGCACCTATTTTGGGGCTTGACTGCCCACTTTCAAGTCGAAATGCCAATATCGGTATTTCGCACTCGCTGTATGATCAAGCTTCAAAATTGTAACTTTCAAATGCTGTTTAGAAGTCATATGCTTCTTCTGATGCTTCAACTATTCTTATAGCCTTTAAAAAAGTCTTGTTCACCCCGTGTTTGCAACTCAAATCCTGAGGATGACTTTTATATCGGGGAAATCTGCCTAGGTAAACGGAGATCAAGCGTCCTATGACTGCTGGATGGCTGATAATCAGCGGGCAAGCTTGGCTGGCGAGCAGAAGGTGAAGATGATGGGGCAGGCTTAAAAGATGGAACAATTATTCTGACAATATGCGCTTATCGGAAAAAAGAAAGCGCTCGTACCAGGGTTTCTATGCAATCCTGAAATTAATTGAAAAATCAGAAGAAGTATACTTATTCTGAACTAATAATAAGTCAGCAAATCAGCAAAGCAAATCAGCATAGCAGGCGAATTTATGAAAGGGGCGGCGGCATGGCTTTCATATTGATTGTAGAAGATGAAGTTGCGATAGGCGAGCTTGTAGCCATTCACGCGAGAATAGCGGGGCATAAAGCCTCGATTCTGCATAACGGGAACGAAGTTATGGGATTTATTGAGAAAACCCGCCCCGACCTCATCGTTTTGGACGTAATGCTGCCGGGACAAGACGGGTTTTCGCTTATGCCACAGATAGCGCCTACGGGAATACCCGTTATTTTCCTGACGGCAAAGGACAGGCTCGATGACAGAATATTGGGATTGAAGCTAGGAGCGGACGATTATGTAGTCAAGCCCTTTGCCGTCACTGAACTGGCAATGCGGATAGAGACAGTTCTGCGCCGCTGCAAAGCGAACGCAAAAACGTTTGCTTTAGGTTCTTTGGAGGTTAATTTTGATGAGCGCGCCGTCACGCTGGACGGGCTTGCGGTGGAATTGACCGCCCGTGAGTTTGAACTTCTGAAAATACTCATTGACAACAGGAACATCGCGCTGTCGCGGGACAAGCTACTTGAGCTGGCGTGGGGCTTCGACTACATGGGCGAGACGCGGACGGTTGACGTCCACATTCAAAGGCTGCGAAAAAAGCTGAATATGGAGAGCATCATAAAAACTGTTTACAAGCTCGGATACCGATTGGAGGCGCCGAGATGAAATTCTGGCAAAAAGCGTTTTTTTGCATAATAGCCGTCTTCCTCCTGGGCTTTGACGCGATGGGATATACACTGGCCGAGCGCGGCTACGCGCTGAACAGGGAGTACGCGCTTGCCGCCGCCGAAACAGAGCAGGATATAATCAAGCAATCCCTCTATGAGAGCATTGCCCTGTCAGCAAAGAATTTTGAAACGTTGAATCCGGCAAATCTGGCCGTGACAATAGGCCCATACGCGAATTTTTATCAAAATCAAGGGATATATTTTGAGATTTATCAAGACGGCGCGCCGGCGTACAGCAACTCGCCCTCCGGACGATATGAAAAACCCCAAGTCCGGCAGGGGGAGCAGCTTACCGAAATCAAAGAGATTGAGGGCAATCTATATTGTCTTATTACTTCACGCATGGACGAGCCATACGGCAATCTTCAATACGTATACATCAAGGACATGCAGTCGCTGGCCGACTTCAAAGCGAAGATCATTGAGTCCTTTGTGACAATCGGCGTCGTTGTCAGCCTGATTCTGTCCGTTGCCATGCTACTCATGCTCGTCGGGCTGACCGTGCCGTTTCGCAAGCTGAACGCCGCCGCCGCTGAAATAAGCGCCGGGAATTACAGCAAGAGGGCGGCGGTAAAAAGCCGTGATGAAGTCGGGGATTTCGCGAGAAGTTTTGATGCTATGACTGACAGCATCGAAACGCACATAGCGGAACTGTCCCGCATGACGGAGAGCAAGCAGAATTTTATCGACAATCTCGCCCATGAAATGCGAACGCCGATCACAGCCATTGTCGGATATGCGGAGCTTCTCAAATACGCCGATTGCAGCGAAGTGGAAAGGGAAACTGCTGTTGACCATATCATCAGCCAGAGCGGCCGCATTCAGAATCTATCCAGCAAATTGCTGGATTTGGCTTATATGGGCAGCGCGAGCATACCCTTGTTGCCAGTAAAGCTGGAGGATTTGCTTGCCGGCGCGCAAGCCGCGTTAAAACACAGGCTGCGTGAGAAGAACATAGACCTGCGAGTGGAATCGCAGCCGACGGCAATCATAAACGGAGACGCGGAACTGCTCACGTCCCTTTTGGTCAATTTGATTGACAACGCCGTCAACGCGTCCAGCGAAGGAAGCACAGTCGAAATTTATGCGTCGCGGGAAGCCGGACGCGTATTAATAGAGGTTGCTGATCACGGAAAGGGCATGGAACCGTCAGAGGCGGTAAAGATTGTCGAGCCGTTTTACAGGATCGATAGCTCAAGGAGCAGAAGCGGGGGCGGCACGGGATTGGGTCTCGCGCTCTGCGCGAGAATCTGCGAGATGCACGGCGCTTCTCTTGATATTTGCTCCGAGCCGGGGAAAGGCGCAACGGTAAAAATATTATTTACAACTCCGTGACAAATTGATGATGACTTTGAAATGCGCCCTTGGTAATATGATATTGTTCAAGCGCTGAACAAGTAAAATCAAATCACGCCTCAAGAAAATGAAGGGAGCAATTTCGCATGGGCAAAATAGGAAGTTGGATGCTGTCGGGCGCGGTCACGCTTGGTCTCGGAGCGGGCGCAATCTTCGGAAACGGAGCGCTTGCCTCGCAGGCCATGGCCTTGGGCATCGGTGGCGAGCACTCAGAGGCAATTGCGGCAGCGGATCGGGAGACGGCGCCGCGCAGCGAGACGCAGAGCAATCCAGCCCAGCAAGACGGGACGGCGACCATCCTGAAAACATTGGAAAACGGCACGACTGTTCTGGTCGAATACTTCTACGGCAACGGCGGGGCGAAAGCAACCGTGACTTATGAGTCGCCTGATGGGGAGCGAACCTCGTCAAGCTATGACGGTGATGCGGCCGAGGCTGCGATAGAGCGTTTTGGAGGGCCTAAACGCAACATTCCCGACCGCTATGTTGAAGCTGAGCTGGGCGAGTGCGACATCAGCGAGGAAACCGCAGTTTTAGCCGCCATAGATGAACTCACGCAAAAATACGCCCTCAAGCAGACGCTGCTGGATAAATTCACCGTGACGGCCAAGTTCTACGCCGCATATGAGGATTTATCCGCACCGGTATGGTGGATCAATCTGTACCCGGCCGACACGGAGGAGTTCTCTGAAACCGGGAGCTATACGGCCATCCTTGACGCCTCGACCGGCGAGGCTCTGAAGCTGCTGTCTGCGGCTGACGGCAAAGGCTAATGCAGGCGGGCGCCGCACGGCATGAGCCGACGCCGTCGCGATAATTCAATTCCCCGAAGCGAGAACGCAAAGGTTTCGGGGATTACCGCATTTTGAACCCGCAAAAAATCTCTTTATATTTCTATTTTCTCAACTTGCCAGTCACTGCGCGCGCAGTTCATGGTTTGAGGGCAAAAAGCCCTCAATGGTAGTCTTGGCGCGTTTATGAAAAGCAAAAAACATACTCGCGTCCCAGGTACTATTTCGCTGTTTTGATTATCGCAGCTGTTGAAACAGCCGCAGTGCTGGTCGCGGTGAGGTTGAGAGCGGATTTGCCGCTCGGCCATCCGAACGAGAAGAATGCGGAGGCGTTTTTATCATGCGGGACTCTTTGAATGCGAAGCTGCGCATCCAAAGAGATGAAATAGAGAAGAGGCGCCCCCAGGAAGGCGCCTTTTCTCTTTGCATCAAGGAACAGGGTGGATTCCGAGCATTCGGCTCCTGATCTTTTCTACGATTGCAGGCGCATGCTTGTCAGAGCGCTTTTGGAGTCCGAAAACGGATGCCCTGGATTATTTTCCTACGTCGGCTCATTCGCCGAAGCCGGCAATGATCCACCTCATGCAGCTGTAAATGAGAATCCGGCCATACGTCTGCTTGATCGATATTCCGTCGCCGACCAAATCCGCCAAAGGGGAGGCCATCCTGCTCCTTCCGCGCGAAGGACGCTCTTTAGCATGACATCAGCCGGATGCAGGATCTCAGACACATCGCCCGCAGGAACCCGGAGACGGACTAAAAAAGCCCGCAGGAGCCGCCGCTTTGCGAAATCCTCGCCTTAAGAGGCGAGCCATTTTGTGAGAGTCCAAATGCCTGAAAAATCCTCAACGGCGTCGAAGAAATCGGACGTAGCCCCAAAAAGCCGCAGGCTCCCAAGACGCCCTTGAACAAGGACTTTTCGGATTTATCCTCAAAGACCGCACCGTAAAAGCTACTGTTCTCGCATCCCGTCTCTGCGGCGAGACAATGGCCGGCTACATAGGCGAAGAGCTTGGACGAGGCGCGGAAACTGCGCACAGAGTCCATTATCCGGCCAAAACACCCTCATGGCTATTGGCGGGGGATCTTTGGAGGCCCTTTTCGCCGCACAGGCTTGCGCGGCAGCCGTCGTACATGCGGATGGCCTCCCGGCGCCGCGCGCTGTTGGAGTACCCCAGTTCGTTCAGGATCAGGAGGCGGCGCAAGCGGACGGATCTGATGAGCTTGGCGACGCCGCCGTACCTCCGATTATGGATATCTAAATCATCAGCAATATGGAAACCTCCTTCAATGACCCAAAGCGAAAGCGATCTGTTTTAGACATATACCGATTAGCAGTCAAATGTACCGGTTTTGGAGTTATCCATTGAGTGGTGCGAAATGCCGATAACGGCATTTCGCACTCGCTGTATAATCAAGGTTCAAAATCGGAACTTTCAATGCAAATCAGTATACATGAAAGCATCCTCCAAATTTACCGTCAAATCCAAAAAGGATGTTTTGAATTCAAAAACCCTTGCACCCCGCTCTTCTTCCGGAATATCCTCTTCAGGTTCATATGCGTAAATTCTGCTCAACTGAAAAGCGCTGCCATTATGAAGATAAACCTCAATCCACTTTTCATTCGGGGACACAAGCCAATATTCCCTCACGCCATTCTCCTCGTATTTTCGGAACTTATATGTTCTGTCAATTTCTGCTGTCCTTGGCGACAGCACCTCTACAACCAAATCCGGCGCTCCAAAGATTCCCCTCCGCCGCATCTTTACTGTCGCAAACAACCATGAAATCAGGGACAAACACATCGCTTTCAGAGAGGTGGACATCCACTTGAGTGAAAAGCTTGCATTTCTTGCCCCTAAGATGATTTGAGAAAATATGAACCAAATTGTTCACCACAAAATTGTGGCTTAGAGATGGACTTGGGGACATCGAAAGCAACTTTCCGCCAATCTTCTCAAAGCGTTCTTCTTCAGGTGATTTTGAATCCATAACTGCTTCCCCTCCCGTTAAAAATTCACTAGTCAGTCCTATGCGAATTACTCCGATACTGCCATGCATAGTTTAAAATCACAAGCAGAATAACCTTATAATGGAAAGGCTATTCATTCAAATATGAAGCCAATGAGAATAAGCCCTTTTCCAGCTAAGCGTCAATGCGCCCCCATCTGCAATACCAGGGCCTTGGCTACGGAAAGCCCCAATTCAGTGCTGATTTGCCCAATTTCAACAGTGCAGAGGCATTCGAGCGCGCATCCAACAGCCACATCATCAAGCTGTCTCGCATGGTTTCTAATGGACATGACGCCTTGCTCAGAGAAAACGACGCCCAGATCGCCATCGTTGTATTTTTCGGCATTGCCCAGCGCATTCCCAATAATGCGGCGCATGGCGACTTTATTCAGCTGACGCCAAACCTGGGAATCAGTCATGGATATGACATGGTTAATCCATTTAAAATTCCGTGGTGGGCGGCAACGCTCTCTTCAAGCGCTTCATTCGGCGACATCTGCTCCAAACTGTCATGCTGCCTTGAAAACGAGGCCATAGAGCATTGGAACAGCTTGTCAGCAAGCGGCTGCAATGCGCAAACCCTCTCAGAAATGGTTCGGAGGTGCCTCTTAACAGGCTCAGAGGCTTCCTCTCTCTCCAAAGGCTCCATATATCCGTAAATGGTTGCCAAACGGGTGCGAAAGTTATGGGAGAGGTTTGTCACTGCCGCTTTAAGCTCGCGATCCCCCTGCGCGCACCTGATGACGCTCTTTCTAAAAAATCTTCAGCTGATGGTCAATGTCCGCAGCAAGTTAGGGCTTTTGCTGTCTGAGGTTGCCGCGTTAATTCCCACATTCGTTTCCTCGGCTACAGAAGAGACTATCAGAAATTAACAAATAAGCATATTGAGCGTTGCAGCATTTCCACTGCATTATGCTGGCTGGTTTAAAGGGGGCCAATGCGATGTTTGTTTAAAATACCTGAATCTGAATTTACGGCGCTTGGCGGCATAGAAGGTTCACCTAAGCCCATCCAGTTGGACAGTCGCCTTCAATGCCCTTAAAACCTTAATTGTCAAGGTTTTAAGGAGGATATGTTAAATAACTTGTAAAGTCACGGTAGTTTCCGTACATGCCGAGTGCGCATAACGCCGCGTCTGGGCAGAATGCGGATAAAGTCATCGGATTTTACCGGGGTTTTGAGCTTACCCGCAGATGCGCAAGACTTCACCGACAACCCCCGTGTCGGATAGCGGCGTGGGCAGTATGAACCCGGATCGAAAACGCGTTGGAACGCTTGGAAATACCGCAACGACAATGAGCGCGAGGCTAAGGAGCTAAACCGCAGGCTGGAGTCCGCAAAGTTTCAGCTAACCCGACCGTTCGAGCGGAAAGCAGAACTTGCCGCCGCATTGCTGGACGGCAGTGAAAAATCAAAAACAGTAAATTTCGCCGCAGGTAAGATGCTGGGTGAATCCGACGCCGCCATGGATCGCATGTATACCGATTTTCATACAATGTTCCTTTTTTGGAGCTTGACTATATCCATTGAGACTCCGCACTGGCAACCTGCTGGAGGAACGAACACGGCTCAAAGCATAGAATAAGCCGCTTGAAACTATTGAAGGGCTTTTGCGCCAGATCATCGGCAGCGCCGCCGAGTACGCACGGATAAATCTGTACGCCGGAGCAGCTATGCGGCGCCAACCCATATCTTCTGCGGATCGCCTTCACCCACGATGACCGCAGCCTGACAAATACGCTGCTGCTCAAAGGCTTTTCCGTATCAGAAAACAGCCATACTGCCTGTACGCATCCGCAATGAAAAAGGATGCTGGACTCGCCGAGCGGCTGATTGACGCCGACGCGGTCGTAAACTGGGAAAATTACAACGCGCTATTCGCCGCTTGAATAGGCTGTGCTAAACTGGACAGAATTTTGCAGAATAAGTATAATAACAAGAGAAACAAGATGAGACGAAAAGACGTTGCAGAACGTTGTTCACAGTTCAAGGAAGAAAAGCGCAACTGAAGGAAAGCGGGAAGCGCATATGTGAGTTGGAAAATGAGTAATATTGCGTTTTTTCTCTTTTCCGCTAAATTCGGCTGAACCAGGCCGTAGCTGTTTCGTCCTCCGGCAGGCGCCAATCGTTGTATGCTACAGTGCATAATAGTAGTGAAACAATTGCTAATGAACGGCGTTAAATGATGATGCATCGGAGTTTTAGATTTTTTCAACGCGCTCTTTAATCGATGTAATTGGAGATTATAGCAACAGCCCTCAGAGCATCGGCTATACGTACATTTTTTTGTCAATAGACTTTAGCTCAATGAAAATATCAAATACTTCATAGTAAACGCAATAGCGCCGAACGCCGCGAAGCTTATCTCAAAAAAGCATCCGCTTGATGTCAGTTCTGAACTGGATGTTGTACGCCGAAGGCTAAGCTAGTGCAGACAGTCTTAAATGCGCTACAGTCCTATTTGGCTATAATTAAGCATTTTACAGGATAAAAGCATGTAGCGCAATTAAGAGCGACAGCATTAGCTTGTATCTGACAGGCAGGGCATGCCGCAAAGCAGCGCACTTTCCACTCTGAAGTGTTTGATGCATTGTTTACGGCTCATAACACCGAAACTGCCGCCTAATTGTAATGGGCGCAAAAGTGGCGGGAGAGAGGGGGGCTAGAAACTGTTTCCATAAATTCTCAAATTATATCAAAATGAATATAATTAGTATTGCAAAATAAGAATAGATATGATAATATAAATTATGGAAAATTTAGTATCAATAGGGAAAGCGGCAAAAATACTTGGGGTATCCGAGATAACATTGCGGAGATGGGATTATGAAGGGAAATTGCCATCAATAAAGACGGAAGGCGGGCACAGGCGCTATGATATATCAAAGCTTCGGCCAGAGAAGGTTCACAAATGCACGGCGCTGGCGGATGACAGAAAGACTGTAGCATATGCCCGGGTATCGAGCCATGGCCAGAAAGCGGATTTGGAGCGTCAAAAACAAGTATTAGAGCTGTTTTGCAGCCAAAACGGATGGACATTTGAGTTGATATCCGATTTAGGTTCCGGGATGAACTGTCATAAAAAAGGGCTGGCAAAGCTGTTAAACGCAATTCTTACGGACGATGTGGGGCGAATCGTATTAACGCATAAAGACCGGCTGCTCAGGTTTGGGGCGGAACTGGTATTCTCCATTTGCGAAGCAAAAAATGTAGAAGTGGTGATTATCAACAAAGGCGGCGAACCGTCATTTGAGGAAGAGCTGGCTTCAGACGTGCTGGAAATAATCGCGGTATTCTCCGCCCGCTTATATGGATCAAGGAGCGAAAAGAGCGAAAAGTTATTGGAAGATGTCGCAAAGGCAGTGGCGGAAGTCCGGCAAACGCTGGTGTAATCGGTATAAGCGAGTCTAACCCAAAGCCATGGCATAGTGTTCGCTGGCTTGTTAAAACTGGGCCGTACCCGTCGGGTGCGGCCTCGTTTTTTTGTTTCTGCTGAAATACGTCTTCCTTGTCGGATATGTGACGACAAGTTCAATGGGGAAGGTTCGCTGATTTTCGGAGTACGGTTCATTGGCAAGTTCAAGTGTTGGATGTTGTTGTCTTTGAGCGCGACGGACGATTGTCTGCCAAGCGGATCGCGGCATTGGCGCGCGACATGGTTGAGGTCAACGTGGACAAGTTGATAGTGCCGGACGGACGCTATTTCATGCTTTGCGACAACGCAGGCGCATTCATTGACTCCCGGCGCTGGGAGCCTGTCGTACCGCACTCAAGCGAAAGTCCACCGCGATTTGCCGACCCAGGCTTGAGAAGCAAAGCATTGACAACACAAAACCCGATCCCAGCACCGCTTCCCTTGACGCGGAAATCTCGGGTTGCCAGAGCGGGCTGCTTGTCCCCGTACGCTGGTTTTCAACAGCGGAATTATAGTCCCCATCGCTTATGACATAATGGATGGTGAAGCGTTGATAGATAGCCCTGACGCGTTTGATCCCAATATTTCGATTTCTAAAATGTGCGGCAAATTAATTCTGTATTGAGATTATGCCTCGTTTAAGCCGGAATCAAGCGCAGGCAGTATAATCGGCCATACGTTTGAATCAGGCGGGAGCGGCGGAGAAGCGAAGTTTATGGTTTCCACACGCGCTGAAAGCGCTTTGTTCGGGTAATATTGAGGAAAAGGCGCTGTTCTTGTCCAATCTGGCGATAAGAACATTTTACAGTGATATGCTAGAGCAGCAAATGCGCAAGTAAATTGCACGCATCGTCTTGATTATATATGAAAAAGTCAATGCTTTGGGTACTTAAGGCATCGCTTTCAGGCTGTACGGGCGTCGCAAAAACGCAGTCAAGAGTTTTAGCTGTGTCAGCGGACACCGCGCTGAAAACTAGCTGGTGGCGATTCATCAATACTAATTAAGTTGCCATGTCACCTACTGGCTGAATATCTCCGCGCGTCGCTGTTGCCGCATCCAGCAGCAGGCCGTCAACATCATCTTCATCCGGCTCCAGGCCGCCCCGCCAGAGATCTCGACGCTTGGCTGGATGTCCTGATCCTGCTTGAGGCGCTTTTATCGGCTTTGATGGGGCGCCTATTTCGCGGAGTCCGCGCTGCGCCTCAGAGGCGCTCCAATATCTTCAATTCAGGCAACCGCTGCGCCATCAGGTCAAAATCGCGGTCATTGTGCAGCAACAGCAGGCCGCTCTCAATCGCCGTCAGCGCGATGAGCACGTCAATCGTGCCCCGAGGGGTGATGCCGCGGCGCCTCAACTCGAAGTACATTTGGGCCGCCTTCCCGTAAACTTCAAGCTCCTGCGGCAGATAGTGGATTGTCTGCGTGGACAGGTATTCGCGCAGGCGCGAATATTCCCCCTCGTTCCGCGCTCCTTGCAGAATCTCATGATATGTGTACGGTGAAATGCCGAACGGGATATCTGCTGCCAACACGCGGTCGAATATTTCTGTTTTAGCGTTGCCCTGCCCTTTGAGGTATCCGATTAGAACTGACGTATCCACTAAAATCATAGGATCCGACCCTCACGGGCCGCTTTGTAGTCGTAGCCGTCCGCAAAGTCGACTCTGCCGCGAAGCTCAGAGAGATCGCGCCTTTCCAGCTTTGCGACATACTCTGCCAGCGCAGCATGCACGACGGCTTTCTTTGTTTTCAAACCAGACAGCGCAATGGCTTTTTCAACAAGAGACTCGTCTATGAAAATATTGGTTCGCATTGAATATGCCCCCTTCATATTTATACACATAAGTATACACATTATAACGCGCCAGAGCATGCCTGTCAACACAGAACATTTCATTTTCGCAGGCATGGCGATGCATATCCTGCCAATGCGGTTGCGGAGCGCCCCTCCGATGAGCTTGAGCCACAGCTGGATGCGCCAGCGCCCATATTGACGCGCCTATGGCAATGTACTATGATTGCATCGTCCACTAATGTGGGCAGAGTAAAAAGCCATTTTTCCGCAGGAATGAAACCGCTTCTAACGGCTTGGAAAAGCCGCTTTGGAAGTGTTTTTTTTGTTCCCGGAAAACTAAGGAGGCAGAAAATGGCGTGCAAAACTGCACTGAGCCCGCATCTGCAGCAGGCGCCCGAAGCGCTCCCCTCCAGAAAACCCGGCCTTTGGAGCGTAGAGGGACAATTGTGAACGCATCCTGAGTGTCGCCTACTGGCGCCTTGTGGTTGCCGCCAATGCGCTCACCATCTCTATGCGACCGGTCTTCGCTGCGGATCTTTGGATCAAGTTCAGCAAAATCAGAAGGACATCTACGGCAAACTGGTTGGGATATCCACCATTGTCGCGGTCACTCCCGCCGCCGTTGCGCTGCCTGTCCGCATGATCAGCCGCAACCAGTGCGCGGTGGAAGAGGCCTCACGCGCATGGCGGTAAGCAGACCGTCCTCTTCATGGGGCGTTGGCTGGACGCACACGCATTGCCGCATAGCGACGGGCGCATGTTCTGCAAGAGCACGCTGCCCAACGAGGCGACGGAGCTGGCTGTAGGGCTCCTGCTGAACGAGTCTGGAAGGTACTTCTACGCCGAGTTCGACGACATCGACGGCGATGACCAGAACCGCCTGATGAACATTGCCGCTCGCGGCGGCAACCGTGACGGCGTAGCCCTGAGCTTTGTGGCGGAGCGGCTCTCCAAGCGGCCAGAGAGCTTCAAGATGCTAATTCTCGTGTCCGATGGCCAGCCTTCAGACATCGGTTGCAGCGGAAGCGTGGCCGAGGAGGATCTGCTCGGCGTCAAGCGCAAATATGAGCGGAAAGGCGTCTTGTTCGTCGCCGCAATCGGGGACGACACGGAGAGCATTGAGCGGATCTACGAAGACGCGCTCATGGACTTCACCGACCTGGGCAGGCTCCCATTCGCGCTGGCCAAAGCTATCAAGAGGCATATCAAAATTTGAGTCGATGAACTCCGCTTTAAAGCCGGATTCTCATATCATTGAGCGAAAGAGATCATTACGCGCGAGTGTTTGCGGGAGGCCAGAGCAAATTGACGACCGAGCCGCGAAGGACTCATCGGCGCGATGGAAAATCGATGCAAGGGATGGCAAAGGCGCAGGCAAAGAAACCGCCGGCCGTATGCGGGTTCTGCGGAGGACATTACGCTGCGGCGCAAAACGGGAGAGCGGATGGCGCACTGACCATTGCTTGGCCCATGGAGGGAATCCGGGAACGTATGATCCCAACCCGGAGCTTCGCCAGCGCGGCGCCGTTGATCCTGGCGCACTCCAGCAGGCCTTTGTATGCCGTTTCCCGCAGGTGGAAGTGTTGGTGCTGTCGCTCTTGATCGCACAATATGCTTTTAGCCTGTAAAATGCTTAATTATAGCCAAATAGGACTGTTGCGCATTTAAGACTGTATGCGCAAGCCGTTCAGCCGGATGGCGAGGCCAAGGTATTTCGCCGCGTCCCTCACGGTCTCCTCGCTGATGCCAACCCCGAGCTTTGAGATATCGCCGTAAGGCCTTGCTACTCGTCCGTGAGCAGAAGGCATCTGCAGTCCACTCCAGCAAATGCGAAGGACTGCTCCGTGATTCCCGTCATTGGGCTGCTGGACGACCTCAAGGCCAAGCTGGACGAGAGGTTCGAGGGCAACGAGTTCGAAGGTGGCCACAGTGATCACGCTGACCGGAGCGGCGTTCACGATTGAGCGCGATAGCGGCGAAAAGATAGGGACGTTCAAGACTGATGAGTCGGGAAAAACCCTTGCGCCGAACTTGGCCAAGGGAACGTACATCGCTTCCGAAACCAACGTCCCTGAAGGTTGCATCAGAAACGAAGCGCAGAAGTCGTCCTAACGTTTTCTTCGTCGGATACGTGACGACAAGTTCAATGGAGCCAGCATCCGGGAAGGTTAGCTGATTTTCGGAGTACGGTTCATTGGAGAGTTCAAGCGCGGCGATGTTGTTGCCTTTGAGCGCGACTGACGGTTTTTGGCCAAGCGGAACGCGTCGCTGCCAGGCGGCGCGGTTGAGGTCAACGGGGACATGTTGATATAGCGATTTTCATCAAATGTTACTTTTTTGGAGCTTGTTTATCCATTGAGTGATGAGAAATGCCGATTCGGCATTTCGCACTCGCTGTATAATCAAGCTCCAAAAAAGGTAATTATCTATGAAAATCAGTATAGTAACGGACGAACGCTTTTTCATGCTGGGCGGCGACGCAGGCGCATCCATTGGCTCCCGGCGCTGGGATGAGCCGTTTGCGCCAATTGAGAGAATCTAGACGATGCTGCCGTTTAGTTCTTCAGGCGCCCAATCGGAATAATGTATACTCCGTCATCCCTACGATAATCAAGCTCGGTTCCAGTCAATGCCATTAAAAAAGACGGTTCTTTTATCAGCTCTAACACTTATTATCGCAAGCGACAGGAAGCTATTGAAGCTCTCGGCTCAGTCTTATGGGGAGTACACCCCAACGGACTGTTTGGAGATTCTGGAACGGTTTTTCCCGGATTAGTCTCCGGCCAACCGCACTTCCTTCAAGGGATACCAGAACGCCGCTTTCACGATAGTTCCCGTGTTCTCCCAGGAAAGATTCATATAGCTGAGCATTTTCTCATCTGAGAATAAATAGTCGCAGTAGTGCGGGATAACGCCTTCCGGGACGATGCCAATATAGTCGCGCCCGTTCAGCATGGCTTCCAATTCTCGCCCGTCCCGCAACTGAACCGGCAGTCCATGCTCAGACAGCGCCAAGTAAAATTTAATGGTTTCAACGGAGCGGCCATGGCTGGAGCCCGCCAAAGAAAGCCACCACCCGCGCTCGTCACATGCGGGATACAGAGAGATGTGCGTGGAGTTGCCGCCCCGGCAGACCTCCCACGGATGGCCGCCGTATATCGTCTTATCATGAAACCATGCATCAAACGCCTCTGCAGACTGTTCGTCCAAGTCGAGCAACCCGTCATGCCGCCCGTCTGCGTAGGCGCGGTACAATTCCCTCGGCGTCAGGTCTCCCGCGCCCTTGTAACAATTCGCCTCATAACCTAACCGGCAGCAATCGAAGAACAGACCCGCCGTCATTTCAGGCAGACGAGAGGCTGGCGATGACGCCAGCTGGCCATCCATAAGTTCAGCGAACCGTTTGATCTCGTTCGGCGTGATATCTTGCAGATAGGCTTCTTTCTCACCGGCGAAAATGTCCCAATAGTTCTCCCGAAGAATTTTCCCCACGCGTTTTCTGTAAGGCAAATACGCGTTTACATGCGCATTATAGGTACCGGCTTTCAGCGCGTTTATACTTTCATCTACGGCGGATAGCAACCACCGGGCAAGTTCGGACCAATCAAGGTAGTATTCTCCCGGTTGGCCCGGCTGAATTTGGAAGGTAAGCTCGCCGTCCAGAAATATATAGCGAGTATCCTCATAGGACTGTGCTGCCAGCAGATACCATTTTTGAGGTTCTGGATATTCGGACAGCCAAAGCTCTCTGAATTCCTTCCAGCTCTCCACATCGCCCACGGCTAAAGCGTCCTCATAGTCGCCGAAATCCTCAATCGAACCGCGCCTGGCGGTGATCCACAGCTCACGCCGCTCATCTTCGCCGCAGACGGCGATTGCCTGTAATTTTTGCAACAGCGCGAGGATCAGTTCTTTTGTATTGTCGTCCGGAGAGGCTGGTACGGACGCAGCGCGATGTATCATGGTGTCCGCCTGCGGTGCGGACAGTGGATTTGTCATATTGGATTCTCCTTTTTCGCGACATTTACCTTTTAATTTTTGGAGAGATCATGCCATAGATCCGGTCAAGCTCTTCGTGAGAATACAAGTTTACGAACCAGGCCAAACAGCAACAGATTAGTCTGACCGCCAGTCTTATTCAAGACCAGGCTTTATCCCAGCTCGACTTTGTTCAGCGCACGGTTAAAATCTGTTTCCTGCTCTTCGCGGGTCACGAAGAAAACCGCGTTGAACTCTGTAGCAGAAAATCCGGTCGGAGAAGGTTTGGGTTAAAAAAGCAATCACAAAAGTTGCTCCAAACGAGGATGAACTTAGATGAAACAGGGTGGCATATTTATTTTAGCCGCAGTCTTTAATCATCTTAACCGCTTTGAAAATCCATTGCAAGGCCGCTCATAACGATAACTCGCAAAGCTGGATTGTTTGCGCCAGCTGAAAAAAGCGCAGGCCGCACTGGAGATCACTTTTATTTAACATACGTTTTCTCCAGTGCAGAGTCCTTTAGGATAAATGGATATATTTATAGATGCGGGAGCGCCGGGCAGAGTTCCAGATTGATCTTGAAAATATCAATTAAAGGAAGCCATTTGGATCCAGCAGGCCGCTTGCGGCTTGCCCGCTGGCAAAGCCGGCGGGCGGGGCGCACCCTTCCCTTGGGAGCTGAGGCCTAAAATCGGAGATTCATACATTTAAAGCATTAAAACGTACATTTATAACCTTGATTCATGCAACGCTGATTCGTACATTTAAAACATCGGCTCATGCATTTAAAGCGCCGATCTTTGAATTCCGAGCCATGCCCCCGCCTCAATTCCCAGCTGGGCGCCTGAAAAAACAGGGGGGCCTCCTGAATCGGATTCTTCGCGGCGAAGGAGGATGGGAGAGCAGGAAAGCCTGAATTTCAGCATTTCGTTGTAGTCTTTTGGGGCGCGCTTGACCGCTTGGATCGCCTCGGAGTGGCGGTGGAGTGGCTGCAGAATGAGAGTGCGAAGACGGAGAGCTGTACAAAGTCAACGGCAAATTCTTCTGCTGCGGAGCGCAGGCGAGGTACAACGCGAGAGCCAAGGCATATGCATGCGCTGCGTGCGGGAAGAGGCACGCAGTCTGATGGATGAGGGGGCGGGCGCAAAGCCTCCCGCCCCAAGAGATACCAGCAGCAGGGGGCGATCTAAAAATTTTAAATGGCAAAATCGATTACTGTACGGATTCTTGGCGCCAGCGTAGCCGGGCAAAAACGGAGGAACACGAAGTGAAGACCGACACGCGGAGCCGTGGAATTTGAGAATTTGAGCGCCGCGTGGCAGACGCCGCAGGCGGCACTGCGCAATCATTGCCGTGAGTCTATGCGTTTCGCCGTTGCGATGATCAGCCGTTTTAGCGTACAGTCTTGAAAGCTTGGCTTTCATGAAATCGCCTGGCTTCTTCCCGCTTTTCCCAGCGCCGGCCCTGCGCGCCGATGATTGATTCAACCGCTTTAATCGC
>JAISZB010000388.1 GCA_031269465.1 Clostridiales bacterium
CTATCCTGCCTTCCATATTTTTGCCGATTTTAGCGGAAATAAAACTTTAAATAAGTGATGGTTTCATCCTTAGTGGTGAAGCGAAGCTTCATAGTAGTTTATATGAAAAGCAGTATATGTGAAGTGGGACATGAACAGATGCCTGTCTGAAGTGGGAAACGAAATCCTGCCCGCCGTCCGTCAAAGGGAGCTGTGGCATAGGTATGTACTCGGCGTCTACGATATAATGGGGCGCCTAGCTGACGACTTCCCGAATATTCTGCTGGAAAACTGCTCTAGCGGAGGCGCCAGGTTCGATCCAGGCATGCTCTTCTACTCCGTGCAAATATGGACGTCCGATGTTACAGACGCCATCGACAGGCTCAAGATTCAATTGGGTACATCCCTTGTCTATCCTGTTTCAGCCATGGGCGCTCATGTAAGCGACTGCCCGAATCACGCTACTGGGCGAAGCGTTCCGTTTTCCGCGAGAGGCCATGTAGCGCTTTCCGGAACCTTTGGATACGAACTCGACATAACGAAGATATCTCAGGAAGACAGGGACGCTATTCCCGGACAGATATCCGATTACAAGAAATACAGCGATCTCGTGCGTGAAGGCGATCTTTACAGGTTGAGCGATCTATTTGAATCAAACCAATTCGAGGCTTGGATGTTCGTATCCAAAGACAAGTCCGAGTCCCTTCTCGAGTTTGTCAATGTGCTGGGCAGAGTCAACACGCCCAGCAGGAAGATAAGGCTCAAAGGCTTGGATGAGAATGCGCTTTATGCCATAAACGGCAGGCCCGCCCTATCCGGATCCGCCTTGATGCATGCCGGGATTCATTTGAATGTTCGCGGTGACTTTCACAGCATTTTAATGCATTTGAAGAAAATAAGCCCTGAATCCAAGCTGCGGGAATCCGATGCGTCTTGTCCCGGCATATGCCAGAACGCTCTTTAGAAGTGTGACTGAAGCGTCAGCGCTGAGTCATTCAGCTTCCTGTTCAACAAATAGAGAGAATGGTTACAACGCTTTTAACCCCACGATTGCCGAGAAGTTGCCCGCCTCTTTAGGCGGCGCGATGAACCGGCAGTGCCTTCATACTGCGCGAATGCTAAAATCACAATCGGCAGGCAGAAATAATTCTTCTGACCTATAATCAGTCTGCTGCCATAAACATCAAAAACGGAGCTTTGCGCATGCTGCAAGCAACCTGAATATAAAAGCAGGCAGCTGCGGGACGCACGGGGCTGGCTCGTGGAATGCCTGCGCCGATAGGCGCATAGCGCGAGAATCCCCCGGAAGTATGTCGCATTAGTCTGATCATAAACACTGCAAGAAAAACTTTTTTCGGGCATAGCTTGCCCAGAAAAATATTATCCACCATTGGCGCCTCAGAAGATGCTGAGCAATAATGGTTCGGGGGTTCGATGAAGAGCATTTCTTCATCGAACCCTTAAACTTCTTTTGCTCAAGCCAGCAAGAATGACAGAAAAAAAGCAGCTTCCGTAAATCCGCGCCGGGGTTTTGCTCTCAAGCGTATGAGGCGTGATATGGTTGTAAAGTTTCATATATTCACAAACCGCTTCTTTCAGCTTGAGGGACGAAGATGCATTTATGTAAATTTCTAGCATTTTAGACTCCTGAGCCATCTCTCCATGATGACATTGTCCACCCAGCGAGCTTTACCTTCCATACTCCGCTACATACCCAGCTCTTTCAGCAAAACCTCATATTCATGGCTTGTGAGCCGGATGCCTTGGCTAAAGTCGATGATCCCCGAAACGGCGCTCAATGCTACGGACAACCGCCAGCCTGCAATGCAGAGGTTAAGCCATGCTTTTGCCGATGCGCTTATGACAGTTAATTTTCAGCTATATAATTCTATTGAGTCAGTGAACGCGTCATCTAATGCGGAGCAGCGGATCCCGGCGGCTTCGAGCCAGGCGCGTTGCCGGTTGCGAAGCTCGCGAAGCCGCCCCAAATAAGCGTCGGCGCTGCGGGTTGCGGGCCTCGGCGCACGTCCTTGATCATCGCCGCAGCTCCGATTTTTGAGTCGAATGCGCCCATATTGTTGGCTTTTGCGGCGCCGCCCGCTTCGTATGAGGCGTTCCGCTTTCCGTCGCAAGAGAAACTCCTTTTTCCCCAGCGGCGAATCTGCGGGTGGCAAGGATGGATTCGACCCTTTCAGCGAAAAACCTCCGAGCTTCTCAAGCAGCCCATTCGAGTCGATTCTGAACCAGTGAAGCCGCCATTGCACCCGCAAGCCCCTTTAAGCCCCGCCCATTTTCGCCAGGCCATCTCAGTGCGGACGCAAAGGCTGGCAGGAAAAAACGAGGTGTTTTCTAAAACGATTGCCCCCACTTCCCCTTTGGCAACGCGAAGACCAACTCCACTCTTCCTCGTGCTGTCGCTCTTAATTGCGCCATATGCTTTTAGAGTGTAAAATGCTTATTTATAGCCAAACAGGACTGCAACGCATTTAAGGCTGTCTGCACTAGAATGACAACGGTCTGCCAGCAGCCAGAAGAAGCGTCGCCAGCACCAGTATGAGTTCATCCGCCCCGCAAAGAATGAATCCTTTGCATTCCCATGGTTTTCGATGGTTCATCGTTCGTTTTCCATCCCATATTCTGCCGTTATTATTAAAAGCGGAAAATTGCAGGGTTACGCTCTGTTCAAGCGGCAACCCTGCAATTCAACTTAGAAACTAAAAATGTATTTATATTCAGGCTTCACAACATCAGCCTGTTCGCTATGGCGGATCCAAGCTTTGTTTTCTGGCCTATTTCGGACATAAAAGCGGCAAGCGAGCAACGAAATCTCCAGTATTTACAGTACTCTCGCTGAATGCACACTTGTCCTCCGATAGTTCCAGCCCGAATTTTGCCAGCCTCATTCAACGCTCCGAAAAATCTCCCAGCATCTTCCTCATGTTGGAAACAGCACAGTGCAGATACACATTTACTAATACAGAAGAACACAAACCGCCTTGGGCATTTATATTGCGTATATTACACTTTCCTCGCCGAACTGCTCCATTCTGTTTTGTCCAGGATTTTGGATCTCCAATGATGTTTGAGTTGATAGATGTCCTGTTTTTAATGAAATAGGATCTTATGCTCTCAATTTATGGCGCTTATAGAGCACAATTGTTTGATATCGCGGCAGCAGAAATCACATTTATCAATTAGACTGTTGTTATGAAGATAAAGTAATGATATAATATTTACTAGTGAATCAAAATAGAAATATTATGCAGAGTGGTTCCTATATACTTGAAATACCCACCTGCGAAAGTTTGAAAGAGCAGTTTTAAAGCTCCAGCTTGATAAGCAATCCATGTATGCCCTGATAGCAAATCTTATACCGATGCGCAGTCAAATATATCGGTTTTTGTCTGAATTATACACTTTCAAGGTGCGAAATGCCGACATCGGAATTTTGCGCTAATTGTATAAATCCTTCTCCAAAATAGGAACTTTCGGAACTGTTCCGACAACTCTACTTGCATTATTCACCAGTCAAAAGAGCATAAAATTCTTGCAGAAAAGTTCAAAATCGAAGAGAATATATGTTTAAACTTGCAAAACTTATCAATCCATTTATATAATTCTTAGATTGTGTATATGTTTTATAAATTATATGGATAAACATGACAGAACTAACGACAAAATTATTCAAAATGACAGTCTCTTTGCAAGCCGTCGGAACAGCTATGAACTTTCCCATGCATCAGTATAAATGGCAAGAGATATAAGTTGCATTTCACAGCCGAGAAACTCATTTCCGCAGTCTCCATACGCGCCTGCGGCTTGGCATGATGCCGCGAGGGACTCAATAAAAGGATTGGTGCCTGTGCATTATACTAAAAATATCATCTACACAAAGACAGTATCTGTCCGCAATCCCGTTTTAGCAGATTTTCCGGAAAGAATGCTTCCAGCTATAAAAGAATACCTTAGCAGCCTCAATCTTGAAAAGCTTTACTGCCATCAAGCCGAGTTCTTCGATTCCGCGCTGGATGGCAGGGACGTCGTAATAACCACGGCGACTGCAAGCGGAAAGACCTTGAGCTTCTTGTTGCCTGTTTTGCAGGAGATTCTGCAGTCTCCTTCTTCCCGCGCCATCTTCATCTACCCCACTAAGGCTCTGGCTAGCGACCAGCTTAGATCTATCGAGCCGTACGCCGCCCATTTCGGAAAATCAAGGATTTCAGCGGGGGTGTACGATGGAGACTCGAGCGTCGAGCAACGCCAAAGAATCAGAAACAACTGCAATATCATTTTGACAAACCCCGAAATGCTCAACTCCGCGTTTTTGCCAAACCATAGCAAGCCCGGGTTTGACTTCATCTTTTCCAACTTGAAGTTTGTGATTATAGACGAGCTTCACACCTATAGAGGCGCATTCGGCTCCCATATGGGAAACATATTCAGAAGGCTCGACAGGATTTCAAGATACTATTCTTCTTCTCCGCAGTTTTTTTGCAGCTCCGCTACAATTGCGAATCCGCTGGATTTGGCGCAAACCATTTGCGGCAGGGATGATTTCAAGCTCATAGAAAAAGACGGTTCACCCGCCCCAACAAAACGCTACCACTTCCTTCAGGATGATGAAAGCTCTTCATCGCTCAGTCAAGCGGTCGAGCTTATATCCTGGCTAGCCCGCTCCAGAAAAAGCTTCATAGCCTTTTGCAAGAGCAGGAGGGTTGTCGAAGTGATTGTAAAAGAATCTCAGGACAAGCTTATATCGGACGGATCCGGCAAATCCGGCCTGATAGCTCCGTATCGCGGCGGTTTCAAGCCCAACGAGCGCAAGGAGAAGGAGCAGCAGATGATGGATGGAAGGCTTCTTGGCCTTGTATCCACAAACGCGCTTGAACTTGGAATCAATATAGGCTCTGTCGGATCTACCGTTCTAGTGGGATACCCCAACACCAAGGCATCTTTCTGGCAACAGGCTGGACGGGCCGGGCGAAGCGGCCAAGACGCCGACATATACCTCATTTTGGATAAGCAGCCCTTTGATCAATACATATCTTTGGATCCCGACTGGCTTTTCAACGCAGGAAGCGAAAACGCAGTCGTAGATCCAGACAATCTGAGCATCCAGATAGCCCATATCAGAGCGGCCGCAGCTGAACTGCCGCTTACCTTGTCCGACGCCGCCGCATTTAAAGACTTTGGGCAGCTGGCTCGCACGCTTTTAAAAATGAATGAGCTCCGAAGAGAAAAAGACCGGTTCGTATGGATAGGCAAAGGCTTCCCCGCAGGGGATTTCAGCCTTCGAAACACATCTAACAGCAGGTATAAGCTAATCGATGAAAACACAGGAGAGCTAATAACTGAAATGGATGAAACCCAGGCTTTCCAAGAGATCCATAAAGACTCCATCTATATTCACGATGGAAGGCAGTATATTGTAAAGGAGCTTGATTTAAGCTTAAGAATTGCTAAAGCCAGGGAAATAGAAGCAGGTTACTATACAGTTCCATTTGCCATGACCTCCCTCAGAGTGAAAAATGAACTCTCAAATCTTAAGGTCGGAAGGACATGCAGCCATTTCGGAAACATAGATGTCGAGAGCGAAACTAAAGGGCATAAGAAGATGGAATTCCATACGCATCAAAACATTGGCTTTGGAGCGCTTAAAGAGCGTCTGTATCAAAGGTACGATACGGAAGGCATGTGGCTTGAACTTCCTGAAGAAGTGGATGCAACATTCAAAGCTTTGGGAAAAAGGGACAAAAAGTATTCCTCGTGCTACAACGGCTTTGCATATGCGCTTCAAAACGCTGCAATGATGCTCACCATGACTACAGGCTCTGACATCGGCGCTGGAAGCCTTGCAGATCTCAAAGGCTGCGTCTGCATATATGACTTGTCCTCCGGCGGCCTGGGCTATGCCGAAAAGGCGCATAGCCTCGTTGAGGAGATTCTGCAAAAAGCCATAAAGCTGGTCGGCGGTTGCAAATGCGCCGACGGGTGTCCCGCATGCGTTGGAGACTATACGAAAAAAGCCGTCCTGTGGGCTTTAATGAGCGTCTTTGAAGCTGCCGCGCCCCCAACAGGCTTCCCAGCGCCGAAATCCGCGTCTCCCGGCATTATTGCAAAGCAGTTCGATTTGGCATCCCTAGGCTCGAGATGGAACGAATTCACAGAGTATGTGAAGAAATGCGACAAAGGCAAGCCTTCATATCTAGCGTCCGTAGCAAAGGCTGAAGTTCGCGGCAATCTGCTGGTTCTGTACGCCCAGGACGCCTTCTTGCAAGAGCTCATGCTCGAGAGCGAGAATAAACGCAGCATATTGCGGCTTTTAAGCCGGCACGTAGAGACTCCGCCGGGATTCGCGCTGGAAATAGACGCCTTGCCAGACCCGGACGGCCTATGGCTGGGAGATAAAGCTGAGCGCCGATACGGCGAATTGTTTAAAGGTGGCAATGATGCGAAGAAAAGATGAACTGCTCGCAAACCTCAACGAACACCAGCTACGCGCTGTAACAGACTCCAGCAAGGCTTGCCTGGTCAATGCCCATGTGGGAAGCGGAAAGACAACCGTTCTCATATCCAAGGTTTTCTATATGCATGAGCATGAGAACATCCCATTTTCCGACATGGCCGTTTTGACCTTCACAAACAAGGCGGCAAATGAGATAAAAGAACGCGCCCTAGCTTGGGATCCAGGCGTACCCGACTCGGAGATGCGCTATTTCGGGAACTTCCACTCTGTAAGCTTGAAGCTTTTAAAAAACGACCTCCCTGTGGAAAATTTGGGCTATGCTAAAGACTTTACAGTGATTGACGCTGGCGAAGAGGTCGAAATGGCAACTAGGCTCATGGAGGCTGGTAAGCTTTCAATAAAGTTCGATAAGAAGCTGAGAAAGAGAATTGACAGCGCGATTCAAGGCAAGCCTCTCTTCGGAACAATGAAGCGCAGCGATGATATAATGACCCTCATACATCTTTTGCAACAGGAGCGGCTTGCCCAAAACCGGATGAATTTTGACGACTTGATTTTAAACGCAACCCAGCTTCTAAAAACTTCCAAGCATACACCTCGCTTCATAGTTATTGACGAATTCCAAGACTGCAATAAAGCGCAATTGGATTTCATAAGATCGCTGGCAGGAGAAGAAACAAAGATTTTCGCCGTGGGGGATCCAAACCAGATTATATACACCTGGAGAGGCAGCAGCCCCAGCATATTCGAGGACTTCAAACATGAATTCTCGGCCTGCGAACTGTCTCTGCCCTTAAACTACCGTTCAAGCGGAACCATATTGGAAGCCGCCAGATGCTTCTTGAACAAAGACTCCATGCTTAACGGGATTCGCGAGCAGGGAAGTCTTATATCGGTGAAGAATCACTATGATCCATTCTCTGAAGCGCATCACATCTGCGACGCAATCGCAGAGTTTGTTCCAGCTAAAGGGGATTACAAAGACATAGGGATATTCTACAGAGTTAAAAACCAATCCAAGCTTCTGGAAAATGTGCTTTCCACAAGAGGCATCCCCTATGATGTTTCCCAGTCTAGAGATATAAGCGATGAACCTGTTTTGGCATGGATCATCCGGCTTTTGAAGTTTTCCTCGAATGCAAGGGACATAGACAGCGCTCTATTTGCGCTGGCGCACTCTGAATACGGCGCCTGCCTGTCAAAGCTTGAGGCTAAAGAGCTTATTCGTGGAGAAGGAGAAAGCTGCGAGCTTTATGAAAAGATGCTTCACTTCAAAGAATGGTGCGATGAGTCAGGGAGTTTTTCTTCATTATACGACTACTTCAATCTGGATTATGCAATAAACCCAACTTCAACGTCGTTTGAAGAGGATAAAAAGATCCTCAAAAAGTTTTTCGACAATATGGGAGGATACTGCGAATCCAAGGGCTTTGGCTTATTGGATGGCATCAAGGACTTCATTAATTCCTCCGCAGTCTACGGCATGGAATTTTTGGCTGAAGGCATGGATCCGAGCGAAAACTCAGTGAAGCTTATGACCCTGCACACTTCAAAGGGGTTGGAGTTCAAGTCCGTATTCATGATTGGAAACAATGACGGCTTGATGCCGCTTAGGACAAAGGCCCCGGAAGGGCAGGACGAAGAGCGGAGGCTGTTTTTCGTAGGCATTACGAGAGCCAGGGATTTCCTAGAGGTTTCCTTTTATACAAATCCCGGAAATCTTCATATTGAATCAGGCCCAAGCCGCTTAGTCCGAATGATCCCGCCTCGCCTTTGCATCTTGGAGCCAGAGCAGGAAAACCCAGTTGATTTGCGCGTGTACCGAACAGAGCTTGCGAAGCTAAGCGGCGGAAATTCAGCGCGCAGCCATGCTCTGAAAAAGCTTCGCAAAGTCAAGCACCCCAAATACGGCATAGGAACGCTTGTACTCGAAACAGAGGATGATGAAACGGTTTTTTTCCCTGGTTTCGGTGAAATAGAGTTTTTAAAAGGCTTTTCCGAACTTGAAGATCATGTGGAGGAAACCGATTTCGGACTTGACGAATATATGGAAGATGAGGATGAAGAAGAAGAGCGCCCGGCTGGCAGGCAAGTTCGCCACCGCAAATACGGCGTTGGAACCATCATTCGCGAAGACGAAATGGAGGAGACTGTTTTCTTCGAAGGTTTCGGGGAAATTCCATTTTTAAAGGGATTAGGAGACCTGGAAGAGGTTGAAGATCCCGGAAAGCCTGAAAAGATGGCAGAAGACGCCGCCGCACCTGACAGCCTCGCTCTCCGCAGAGTTCGACACCGCAAATATGGCGTTGGAATCATCATTCGCGAAGACGCGGCAAAGGAGTTCGTCTTATTCGAGGAATTCGGAGAAATATCGTTTTTGAAGGGCTTAGGAGGCTTGGAAGATATCGCGGATCCTGAAAAGCCCATCGATTGCCTGGAATATGCAGCCGCAGAAGATCCCTCTTCGGCCTCGGAAGCTCAAGCTCCCGAAAATCCCTCCGCCCGAAAGGTGCGCCACCGCAAATACGGCGTTGGAAGAGTCGTTAGCGAAGACATGGCGAAAGAAACCGTCGTATTTGAGGGATTTGGAGAAATCTCGTTTTTAAAGGGCCTCGGCGGACTGGAGGATCTGAGCGCTCATGAAAGCCAGAAGATCTCGAATCGAAGTGAAGCATTTGGGCCTTGCGCTGAAAAGGCCTCCTCCAATTTTAATGTTCTTGGCAAACAACCGCTTAGCCGGGCATTCGATGAGCCTGCGAACAATTCCCATAAAGCGCGCCCATCCCTGCCAACGGCAATCCCGCATCTTATGCCCGCCAAAAAAACGCACGCCTTCAAAGATCCGGCGTACGGCTCTCCTGGCATATTGCCGAAAATCAGGCCGCTGCCTACTCCTGCAAAAGAGGCTATGCAAGAAACAAGCCTTGATTATTTCGACATATCCTTCGATGAACCTGAGGAAGACTCCGAATTCGCCTCAAGAGAAGAGCCTGCCAATGATAATGGCTTCATTGAATCTAAATGCGCCGAGCGGAAAGAGCCTCCATCTGAGGCGATCCAAAAAAGCAGCGGAGCAAAACGCGTTTCTGGCGCAAAGAGCGGAGAATACATATATCATTCGACTCCTATTCCAAAACGCGAAGACTTGAAGTAGTTCAAGCCAAAGCACTGTTCCAATCCCCTAAGCCATTTAGCTTTTCGTCGATAGAATACTCTCTAGCGGGCATGCTGATTCGCATATGAAATTTCCTATTTAGAGCTTGAATATACAGCGTGCGCGAAATGCCGATATCGGCATTTCGCACCGCTCAATGGCCAGTCAAGCTCCAAATGCTGCTTCAATAAGCAAATCAGCATAACCAGAAATCAGAGCGATGCATTTTTGCGCGGCCGCACTTTCTTCATATGGAGTGGCAGAAAGACCGTCCTGTACCGCTTAGGGAAATCCGTTTAGCATTTAGAGGCGAAACCGCCTCCCCGATCGGCGAATCGTCCCTTGCAGGCTGCGGAAAGCCGGGAATTGCTCCGCGCAACATTCGCAGGCGCTGCGAGCCTGATAAAGACGAAAAGTTCGCCTTTCGGCCGTTTAAAATTCCCGGCTGCCCGCTTGAATGGGGCGACAGTTTGTACATAAACTTCAACTCTTGCTTTCAAATCACCATTTGCTGTATTTTTCTATGGCGCAGGAATGAGTTTTCGTTTCCTTGTCATAATTTATTCCAACCAAAATGATGTCGCCAGTGTATTGCTGTATTTTCTCAGTGTAATTCTTTTCCTTTATTTGCTCAATGGCTCCTTTCGCCGTCTTGTCGCTTTTCAGCTCGACCAATAAAGCCGGCTTGTCAAAATGCATTGGTTTAGGCAAGTAAAGCAAATCTATATAGCCTTTTCCAGATGCCAGCTCCCTGAGCACTATATAATACTCATAGGCTGCGTAGTATGCAATTGATATGACGCTGCACAAAGAATTCTCATCGTTGTATTTCAGCACAGAAGAATGATCGTTGTGCGCCTCCTGGATTGCGTTTTCGATTTTAGAGGGGTTCAAAGCCCAAGTGTCTCTCAAAAGCTGGTTGGATGCTTGAAGCAGCTTGGATACGCCAGCCCAATTCGCATCTTCCAAGGCGTTTTTAAATTCAGCCCGCAGCTCCCTGTTTGGTATTGCCGCCTCTGATTTCCTGGAGTCAAACGCCAGATAGCCTAAATGCACTAGAAGTGTTAGCACATCATCGGCCGATGAAAAAGAGGACATGTCATTTTGGAACTTCTCGACATTTACCATTACGGGAACATCAGACAAAAGTTTCAGCACAGAGTCCTTCAGGCCGTCAAAATTCAAGCTGATTGGCATTTTCAGCTCATCATGAGTTTCGGTTTGATTCCAATAGTTTTTGAATGATTTTCTCGTGACCGACCTTACGACAGACAATGGACTGTAAATATGCAAGCCGTCAAAAACATAGCCGTCGTACCATTCCCGCGCCTGCTCAAAGCTCATTCCAGCCCTTTCGAAGAGGCCTTTCGCCTCGCTTTCTGTGAATCCGGCAAACTCAGCCAGATTGGCGGGATCAGACATTGAAAACTCATTGAACATGTTCAAGGCTGAATGCGTTCCATATTTTTTTATCGGCAGGATTCCAGTCATGTACGCCAAGCAAACATAGCTTCTGTCTTTGAAAAGATGCCTTAGAAAATCAAGATAAGTCTTCTGCCCCTCAATGTCATTCTTTAAGACCCTGAAAATGCAGTCCCATTCATCTATGAGGAAGACAAAGTCCGTGCCCGCGCTCAATTTGATGTTGTATAGGGTCTTGACCAAATCACCCTCATCCACCAAGTCAGGGACTGGAAAAGCCTTCTTCAAATCATTGAATATCGCGTTAATTATGTTGGCGACCATTTCTTGGGCGCCCTTGACCCTGACCATGCCATTGACGCCTGGAACGCTCAAGAAATCCTGGATATTCAAATATATCACATTGTATTCGTTAAGATGCTCATCGAAAGAAGGATCATCGCTGACTCTCAATCCCTTGAACAGATTCCTTGTTTTGAACTCCTTGCTGTAATAGGAGGCCGCCATGGTCACGGCCCAGGTTTTGCCGAATCTTCTGGGACGGCTCACGCACACAAATCCATCCGTTGTGTTGGCCACCCCATTCAAATATGACAGCATGCCAGATTTGTCAACGTATATTTTAGCCCTAAGGGCTTTCTTGAAATTTTCAAGCGCCGAAAGGGGATTAAGGCATATTCTTTGCTCAACTGCGCCTTTCTGCTTCACATTGCACCTCCAACGCCTTAAAGGCAAAAAGGGGTCTTTTACTTCCTTTGCACCTTTCGATTTTATAGAGTATTAAAAGCTTGGATTGTTTATCATAAGAGCAAATAATATACTCTATTTAATTCCTATTGAGTATGATAAAATAGATTGAGGTGACAAAACTACTTTTTAGCGTAAATAGGCACTTAAGAAAGGCTTGATTTAGGGGTTTGATTTTACGCAAAACGCCCAAAACAGGCTTTTGACACCCTAATCATAAAATAATTTGATATTTAAAGAAGAGATTTTATGGATAAGTTTACTTTTATGAAGAACCAAGCAAAGATTTTTGGGTCTTTAAACTTAACCGGGTAAAATGTTAAATAAAGTAGTAAAATAAATCCCACGAAATCCACTTATAATGAAATCGATGCAGAGTTAACCCCGCTTAAGTTTAAAGACCCAAATCTTTTAAGGCAAATAAGATTCTTAAAGTTGAAATCCCTAACTTAAATGTAAGCGCATGATTAGTATCTCGCTACATGCAGATTCTGTCAAGCCCTCATATCTATTAAGGAAACCGCTGAGAGAGTCATCTGGACTCGCTTTCTACGCCGTCGCGTACATGGACAGCCTCGCGTCCGCCGACTGCCGGGGGCGGACGCGATCGCGGAGGAGGGGCGGATCGGCAAATTTAACAGACATTTGCGACTAACCAACAAAACTCAGCTCATATCGATTCTGTCTGACAATTTCATCCACCTTCTCAGAATTGCCGCTTCCAGGCTGGCCGGGGAAGCGGCGAAGACGGTTCGGCAAATGTCGAAGGAAACGGTTGCATGGGATCCAGGACAACCAGGCCGCGAGCGCAAAAATCCGCATCAAAAATTGTAATTAAGGAAATGTAATTTTGATATAAGCGTTAAATTTTATTCCTTTTATTTCTTTTATTCCTTGTTATAAATTTTTTAAGTAAATTATCCATATCTTTGTCTGCAATAATTCAATGGATAATCAGGCATCAAAATCGCTATCATGCTATCAGAGTCAAGCCCGGCCGCGTCGCAAAGCTCATCCACCTCGCCCTTTGTCAGCCCGTAGTCGGCAGTGTAAGCTTTATCCCTAAAAACATCGTAAGTCTGCGGGTTGTTGAGCCCGCTCAACATGCCTTCGGGCGATACTCGCATCACTCCTGTGAGGAGTCCCTTCTCCAGGCACATGTTTCCCTTCATGGCGGCTGACAGCACCTGAGTCAGGCAGTCCCTAACCTCCGTGTACTCCTCAGTGTTGATGATATCTATAAGCAACTTGTCATACTCGTCAATAAGCACGTATGAAGTCTTTCCTGTTACGGCGTGCGCCATCTTAGTGAGGTTTTTAATGGCGTCGGTGGTGAATTTCCCTTCAGGGCGGTATTCATTGTACAGATCTAAATAGTATTGGGGACACTTAGGATCTGATGCGTATATGGATGAATATTCATTCACCATAAGCTGTATCTGCCTCTTGTATTGATTCACATTAAGCCCCTTGAAGTCAAAGAGGAATGCAGGGCTTCCATGCGCCTTTTCCCAGACGGGGCTTTGGCGTATCATCAAATTTTCAAACAGAGGGCGATAATCCTCGCTGTCAGTCAAAAAACAGTAGAGCATCATCATGTTCATGCTTTTGCCCAGACGCCTTGGACGCGCTATAATCTGCACGTCTTGCGCGTTCCTTAAGAAATGCTCAATAAATATGCTCTTATCTACAAAAAGCCTTCCATTCCTAATGGTCTTCGGAAAATTTGACGTTGTCAACTCAATCTCATTCCAATCTCCAATGAACACTTCTATACATCCTTTCTAATTGGCATTGCTGGCAAGAATATTGCGATTAGCTTTCAATTATCCATTTCGGAGCTTGACTGTCCATTGATGGTGCGAAATGCCGATATAGGCATTTCGCACTACCTGTATAATCAAGCTTCAAAATAGTAACTTTCACATTCATATCAGTATAACTATCGTTGCAAGCTATTGAATCAACAACCATAAACATACTCTCTATCTCGATTGAACATGCTGAATAACGAAAATAGATCGGGGAACAGCCTGGCTGAAAGGGTGAGAGCAGATTCATAGAATTCAAATTTTACAAAGCTACTGGAAATAGTGAAGCCCTGGAAAGCAGAGCTTCTCCCAAACAGGCTGGCATCCACAGGAGCAACTCATGGAAGATCTTAGGAAAGTTTTCAGAATTCAAGCGTTTGACTGCACATCGGTATATGGAATAATAATAGCAATATCAAATGCAATAGATGCCATATGGATGTTGTTCCTCCGAGAGACGCTGTAGCGGGGGCCACCAGACCCCAAGCCCGCCTCGCCGAAGCCCCCGACAATCTCCCCCACAGCCGCGTCCACGGCACCGCTGCCGCGCCCGTCGAGCTTCACCGCGATCTGGTTGCGCGACGTCTTCTCGATTATCGTCAGAACTGCAGCCTTGTCCGATTTCTTCCCTACGGCCGAGTAGATTTCCCAATATGGCCGAACTCATCGCAGGCATCTGCGGACTCCGGGCGCCCGTCTATGCGCATGCCCAGCATTCTCTTGCTTTGGCGCACTTTCTTGGGCTTGCGCCGGATCTTCAGCGGCAAATCAATGTTTTTAGTCGACATAAGTCCCAGACCTATGTATACCGCTTTTCATCAAATGTTTCCTTTTTTGGAGCTTGATTATCCATTGAAGCCTGTATAATCAAGCTCCAAAAAAGCAATTTTCTATGAAAAGCAGTATAGTTGTAGATCGTCTTGGCGCAAAGGTTGGGCTTCCTCTCTAGCTCCGGCTCCAGCTTCGCGCGCCCGCCACCGCGTCGGGCGACCACCCCTCCCCCGGCTTTTCCCCGGCGTATTCGATGAAGTCCGCATTCGCCTATTTTCAGGCGTTTCAGCTGTTTTTGCTTACGCAGCCCCGCCCGTCTCGGCGAAATGCTCGAATCTCTCCGCTGAATCGCTGTTTAGCTGCCTCATTGTCCCGCGATTTATCTCGCGGTCCTCAGTGCCCTTGTCCAAGCCGATTTTCGCGGCGATGGCCAACACGCCGAACCCTTCCCCCAACAGCGCTTTGATCTGCCCGCGCTCGAACGGCGACAGGCGTTGAAATGTGCGGCCTTCTGTGGTACATTTGCATTGTTCCATAGGGAACACCCATTTCGTTGATGGTTTGCAATCTCAATGATGCCGCGTCTCCCTATGGATTTTCAATGGCTGTTTCTGTTGCATATCATTTTACAATGAACCATCGGTATATGGAAAACGATCCTGCAAGTCAGGTCTTGACTTGCGCCTTGACCGTTAGTTGAATTTTTGTCTTATTTATTCACATGTATAAACCAGATTATCTATACTGATTTTCATAGATACCCCTATGACGCTACGCTTCACCGCCATGGATGAAAATATTAAGTCAATTGTGTGTTTGAGGCATGGACAAATATCTCCATAAAATGCATTTTCGAACTAAATTACCTTTTGAGGCTTGATTTTACAGCGAGTGCGATTGATATCGGCATTTCGCGCCACTCAATGGATAATCAACAAAAAAAGAACATTTGATGAAAATCGGCATAGAACAGCGGGATGTTATTTTATTAATCTATCACAGCTGGAAGAGCTATGCAACACCCTGCTGAATTGCGTTGGATATTTAGAGCCGCCCGTACAGCGAGTTCGAAATGCCGATATCAATCGCACCTAGAAAGTGGATAACAAAGCTCTAAAATAGGATCATTTGCCTGCAAATATACCGATTTTCATCAAATGTTCCTTTTTTTGTTGATTATCCATTGGAACCAGTGCCGATTCCTTTGCAAGCTCGCTGTAGTCCGCACTTTCTTTGAGCGGCTTTAGAATGCAGCCGCTTGTCCAAAATCGGCCTGCACGGAATATTCTGCGTACAGTCGGGGGAAAATCCATCGGAATATGAGATTGACGCGCTCAAAGCTTGAAAAATCCGCCGTCATATGCTTGAACGGCACCGACGATGGCGGGGACGCCGCCTTATGCCTGCGAAAAGCTGTGATCAAGAAGCCGCCGGCGCCGAGATCTCCGCCGATCTCCATGGAAGCGCGGCCGAGGGCAGTCGTCCAGAGCTGAAGCCCCGGCCCAATGCGCCTGCAAGGCGGACTGCAAGCTGGCGCTGCGCAAATGGAGCGCCAGCTGGAGGGGCGGGAGGGGTCGGGAATTCCGGGAGAGGCTCCAGTTGCGGAAAAAAACCGGCAAATCAAGGCTTTGGGCGAATCCCTGAAGTACGCCGGACATGGCGGGGATATGAAGATCATGCTCGGCGGGAGGCTCTCCATGATTTTGGAAGAGCTTGGGGAGATTGAGGATCTGCGGAAGCATCCAACCCATAATATCAAGACAGTTCTACTGCGCAGGACTGCTGTGTCTATATTGTGCCTTTCTCAAAGGGGGAATGGCCGGCAGCCGCTATAGAGGAGAAAGAAATTTTCATAAGCGACATGGGAAAATTCCGGGTTGAGAAACAGGCCGCCTACCCGGCTGGGAATGCGCCGGCAAGACGCTGAGGCGCCGTTCCGGAGAGGCCGGGGGAAACGCCCGCGAGCGCCCGCCTGAGGCCGGCGGGCCTGAAGGACAGGCAAAATCAAGGCGCATGCGGAAATTGCGTTCAAGTTCGCATAGGCGCCTCATGCCCCAGTTCAAGCCGCGCGCGCATGGGAGACCATGATCCCGCCATTGAGAGCTGCGGTGCCGAGGGGAATCCGCGCTCGGCCTTCAGCGCGGCCTGGCGCTGGAGGCCAAGCTGGCAGTATTCGACAAAATCGTCGTTTCTTTAGGGCCGGCATTAGCCGAAAACAAGAAGCCCGGCCTGGCTCCCGGCAGCGAATGGGCGGAGGCACAGAAAGAGCGGGAGCGGAAAAAAGAGGCCGAAATCGCCGCGTCAGAAAGCTTCCGCGCTAGAAAGCGCCGCGCGAGGGAGGAAGCCGGGCCGGGAAGAAAAGCGCTGAGGAGAAGAGGGAGTCGAATAAAAAAGCAAATGCCGCCGAAAAAAAGCTGAAGGTCAAAGAGAGAGGCGCGCGGCGGAAGCTTGTGGAGAAAAGCAAGGCCCCCGCAGCTGGAGAAAAGCCGCCTCGGTGCTGAGGCGGCTTCCGCCATGGACAGCCTAGCATGCCGATCAGTCTGCGGCGAGCTTCACAGAAAAACGCGGCCGCAACTGCATAATTTAGGCTGCAGAGCGGCAAGGCCCCTCAATGGCGAAGAAAATCTGCGTAGCCAAGGGCGGGTGCGGGGAGGGCGAAAGGCAAGCCGCCTTTAAAAGGAAAAGGAGGGCGGACAATCCCCCGCAAGAAGCGAATGCGCCTGCAGGCCTGAAATTATGCGCAGCGGCCATGCAGTGCCTGGGGCACGCATGAAGAAGCCGGGCAGCTCCGCATTTCCACGCGCAGCCGGCGTTAAAATGCCGTCCAAGCGCATGGCAGCCGGGAGCGCCGCCCTTGGAAGGAAGGGACGGCCGGCTGGAAGCGAAGGCTTCAAGAGCCGGAAGATGCAAATGCATCCCGCCCGCAGATCCGGCAAGAATCCTAAAGCCATGAAGGCGCGCCAGCGCCCGGTTCAAAAGGCCTGCTGCACTGCGCAGCCGCCCTCCGGCGCTCAGAGGTGATCCAAGCGTTCAAGCGCGCGCCGAAATGCTGCGGCGAAATGCTGAAATTCAAGCTTTCCCGCTCTCCCATCCGCCTGCGCCGCGAAGAGGCCGATTCAGGAGGCCCCCCTGCGGCTGCAGGCGCCCAGATGGGAATGGAGGCGGGCGCGCAGCTCTGAATGCAAAGATCATCGCTTTAAATACATTCGTCAATGATTAAATGTACGAACCGGCGATGCATGAATCAACGCCTTTAATGTATGAATCTCCGATTTTAGGCCTCAGTTCCCAAGGGAAGGGTGCCCCCCCGCCGGCAAAGCCGGCGGGCAAGCCGCTTGCGGCTTGCCGGATCCAAATAGTTGCCTTAAATTGATATATTTCAAGATCAATCAGGAACTCTGCACAGCGCTCCCGCATCTATAAATATAACTTATTTATCCTAAAGGACTCGGCACTGCATTGGATCGCTGTATAATCAAGCTCCAAAAAAGTAATTTTCAATGTAAATCAGTATAGGTAAAAATGCAATCTCCACTAATAAAACACCCTGAAATCTAACTTCTTCTTTATTGATCTGAACAAGTGAATTTGTTTATCTTAAGGCGGCGATTATGTATCAGCTTTATTCAATAATCCGCGCTCCAACGCGAGAAATCCCAGCATCGCTGAGAACGCCGCAAGAGCAAACAGCTGCCACGACAAATCATCAAATCCAGATTTTTTTCCCGCATCGAAAGCAACTCCGCCTAAAATGCTTCCAAAGCCTTTGCCAATGGCGAATGCCAGAGAATTCAAGCCAAGATACATCCCTATAGCGCGCGGCTTTGCCATTGAAGCAGCGATATTCTGCTGATTCGGCCTCGCCAAGGCCATCCCGATCGCATAGAATGCAACAACAGCCATAAATAGAAAAGGGCTATTAACATAAGCCGTAAAAAACAAAGACGCCGCAACTATCAGAATGCCGATTGCGACGCTTTTATGAGCCGAAAACTTTCGCGCGGCCAGAGAAACAAGCGGATACTGAAAAACCGCAGTGATTGCAGCGTATACAGCGTACATCACGCCTACCCCATCAGCGTTTTCATACAGATCCTGCGCTTTCAGAGGATAGCTTGCATCTATTTGAGATGCAGCAAGCCAAAATATAAGCATGAACAACACGAAGCAAAGATACTGCCGATCCTTTATAAGGCCTCTTGCCGCAGAGGCAGGCGCACAGGGTTTTTCTTTCCGAGAGATCTTCGGCATGGCAAGGCAGGTAATCGCAAAATCAGCCAAAAAGCAAAATGATGCTCCGAAACAGACCCATTTGAAATTGAATCTATTCAGCGCTACCCCCAAAAGAGGCCCTATCGCGCCAGCAACCCCTATTATTGCATTGCTCAGCGAATAATATTTGGAGCGGTTCTTATCCGTGGTCATAATCACAATCGCCGCTTGGTAAGGCATCTCAAATATTATGCCCCCCAATCCAATCAATGCCATTGAAACCGCGAGCATTGAAAAGCTTTCCGCAAATGCCAGAACCGCAAAGCCTGTTGCGCGAAGCAGCACTCCTAATGCAATAAGCAAGCGAATATCAAAGCTATCCGCAAGTCCCCCGCCAACAAGGGCTAGCCCCTGCTGTGAAAACTGCCTTATCGCAAGGGCAATCGCAACAGCAGTCGCTGTAAAGCCAACGTCATTTACATAATGTCCGATAACCAGAGGCATGATCATATCAAAGCCTATTGCCATTACAAATGTAAATGCAAGCAATATCGCCAAGCCTCTGCGGCTATCTCCCGCTGCACTTCGCCGCATCCATTCCGCCACCCCTGCAATTGCGCCTGTTTTTTCCGCATGCATGCGGATTTGCAAATAAAAGCTCCAATTTTGGAGCTTGATTATAGGAATCAATCGACAGTCAAGCTCGAAAATAGTTACATTCGACTTCAAATCAGTAATTCAGAGTTCTGAGAAGCTTATCAGATCTCATTTTTTCCCGTATAAAAGCCCAATTCTCCCTAGCATTGAAGGCAAGCGCAAAAACCTCGGAATGCAAGGGATTTTAGAAGAGTTGCTGAGAATAACTTCCTTCAAGCCAAGTTTGCGAAGCTCCGACAGCATCTCGTCAGGCTCTCCGTAAAGCCTCCTTGAGAAAAACAAATCATGAAAGACAAAAGCGCCGCCCTTTTTCAGCACGCGCAGCGCTTCTTTAACTACATCCCGTTTATCCTTGGCGTCCATAACCTCGTGGAAGCAGAAATTGCTCACAACCAAGCTGAAGCTTTCATTTTCAAATGGAAGGCTTGAAGCGCTGGCTTTCTGAAACGTTATATTTGACTCCACGCCCTCAATCTTAGCGTTCCTTTCGCACTGCTCCTTCCCATAGTCCCATTTTCCATCCCAATAGTCTATGGCGGCAATTTCCGCTTCAGGATATTTCTTAGCAAGGCGGGCGGAAAGCGCTCCGCTGCCGCATCCAATGTCAAGCCCTCGACCTTTTCCGTCCCATTCTACAAATGTCAGCAGGTAGTCAAGGATCTTGCCCGACACGCATCCTCCCTCATATGAAAAGGCTTGAAAAGCATAGAAATAATAGATGAAAAAGAAAAGGCTCAGCAAAGCCGCAATTCCCAGAAAGACGCGAACCGGGAACCAAGGAGCCAGATTGGCCCCCACTATGAGAGCCAATGTTGCGCCTGCTTGCATAAACAGCATTTTCTTTGGAACCCAATTGCCGTAATCTGTATTTTGGATGTTATTTGGCATACGGTTGCATCCCCTTTAATTTATACTGACGCTCAGTCAAACGCTTCGACTAAAACCGCAACTTTCAAGCGCATGCTGATTTGCTCAAGCAAACCTGCGCTGGATCTTGAAAGTCCATCTTCAAGGCGCGAGAAGCGCCGTTATCGGCATTTCGCGCTCGCTGCACATTCAAGCTCCATCTTAGGCAGTTTCATATGACAATCAGCGTAATCAGCATGTTAAGCCTCAAGGTAAACGCTGCATGGAGGCTTGCAGGTTGAGTTAGTCTAGCTAACTTATATTATAGATCGATTCAACGCAATTGTAAATGAGAAAAAAAAGCAGCTTAATTCAAGCTGTTAAGCTTATCTCAACATTATTGCCCTAATATGAGCAGTGGCCATAAGCTCTGAGTTGCAGCCAAACACTCCTGTTTTGCGGCTTGAATAGTATGATACCACCTCAAAATCAGTGCATTAGCTGTAAACAAACAGTTTAAAAGTCTTTGGGCAAAGCAGTGCATGGATATAGAATATATGGTATACTGAATTGCGTAAACCTCATGCCTTTGAAACACTATAATCCTCTGCATAATCCAGCTCCAAAACCGGTAAAAATAGATGAATAGCGCAAAAGGAAAAGTGCATGCCAATGATTGCTTTCTTTGCACGCACTAAAGCGAGGAGAATATTATGAGAAAGTTTGACACCAAAGTTCAAGATTTAAAATACAAAGTCCTGCGAAAAGTAGCGGAGCTTGCTTGGAAAGATCAGCTTCTTGATAATCTTCTTTCAATACCTCAGATGATTGTCCCCGGCAATACCCCTACGATGCGCTGCTGCGTCTATAAGGAGCGGGCGATAATATCAGAGCGCGTTAAACTCGCAATGGGCGGAGACAAAGGCAATCCCAATGTCATCGAAGTCATAGGCATCGCTTGCGACGACTGCCCTATGGGGGGGTACGAGGTTACCGGAGCTTGCAGAGGCTGCCTGGCGCACCGCTGCGAAGACGCCTGCAAGCGCGGAGCCATTAACTTCGACCATCATTATACGGCGAGCATAGATAAATCCAAGTGCATAGAATGCGGCCTATGCGCCAAGGTTTGCCCTTACAGCGCTATAATAAACTTCAGAAGGCCATGCGAGCAGTCTTGCAAAGCTAAAGCCATTTCTGTAAATGGATCTGTTGGAGCTCAAATTGACGCATCCAAGTGCATATGGTGCGGGGCGTGCGTATACCAGTGCCCATGGGGCGCGGTTATGGACAAGTCCTATATCCTAAGCGCCATTGATATATTGAAACAGAGCGATGGAAATAAGAAGTATAAAGTATTTGCCGTTGCCGCCCCTTCAGTATCCAGCCAATTCAACTACGCAAAGCTCGGACAGGTGATAAGCGGCCTTAAGGCTCTTGGATTCTTCGAAGTAATAGAAGGGGCTTTAGGAGCCGACATGGTAGCCTATGCTGAAGCAGCGGAGCTTCATGAAAAGGGATTTTTGACAAGCTCCTGCTGCCCTGCCTTTGTGCAATTCATAAAAAACCAATTTCCTGATTTGATAGAATTCGTTTCTCACAATCTGCCTCCGGGAGCGTTAATCTCTAAGAAAGTCAAGGAATCTTATCCAGACTCAAAAATCATATTCATCGGCCCATGCACAGCAAAAAAAATGGAGTTCCAGAGGGAGGAGGTCAAGCCGTATATCGATAGCGTGATCACCTTTGAAGAATTGGCCGCCCTTTTTGACAGCAGGGAAATAGACATATCAGCCTTGCCTGAAGAAGCCTTGAACAGCGCTTCCTATTTCGGCCGGATCTTCGCGAGAAGCGGAGGGCTTTCCTCCGCCGTCTCCCAAGGGCTTAAAGAGCAGGGCTTCGATAATTTTGATTTCAATCCGGTGCCCTGCGACGGCATTGAAGCTTGCAGAAGCGCTCTGTTAAAAAAATCCAAGAATGTTCTTCCTGGAAACTTCATCGAAGGCATGGCATGCGTAGACGGCTGCATCGGAGGAGCCGGCTGCTTGACGCATGGACCGAAAAGCAAGTCGGATGTAGATAGATATGGCAAGGAGGCCATTGATAGAACCATTTCAGATGCGATCAGCATGCGAAGCCTTCCCACGGTGAACGATTGAACAAACAATAAGAAGCGGAAGCCCGGACAAGCTTTTAAGTCGTTCACTCTCGCGCCATCTTGGCGGCAATCTCTTTAAAACGCGTTGTTATCGCCCCATAGCTTTCTCTTTCATGAGGATAAGCGCAAGCGCTGCAATCCTTAATCCCGTTTGAAAGAAACGCGTACCTCCCTCCGCATTTTTCGCCCAGAAGGTACAGAGGGCAGTAGCAAAACAAGCAGTTGAAGTTTTCTTCGTCCTTTGTTTCATGGCAGGGAAAAGCTTCGCATTTGCGATGGCTGAAAAAAGAATACTCGCATTCCCTCCAATTTGTAGATGCTTTCACTCCGCTTCACCGCCTTGGAAGATTTATGGCAAGCCATCAGATCATTCTAAATCAGATCTTTGATTTTACAGGCCTAAACACTAGCCTAAGCATAAAAATGCCGCAGCAATAATGCTTGCTGCGGCATTATACTCATGCAGGCATATATACTGCTTTCATTGGTAATTTATGGTATAATTCAGACAGGCTGCTAGAGGCCTTTTCCCCATCGGCAGGGCGAAATCATCTTTTCGCTTGCTGAAGGACATTAATATGGAAATAATTTATAGCTAAGAGGCTGACTTAGGCTGGGATATAAAAAACAGCAACATATTTCCCGTAATATACCAGCTGTCCCCTTAGGCTGCCATTGATCACTGTAAGGCTTTCAACTTCGTCGAATAATTGGAATTTTTCAGATATCAGCGAATTGACTTTGTTGCGGTTGCTTTTACCGTCCGCATAAAGAAATATGCCGTTTCTCAGCTTAAACTCGGCGAAAGTGTCTGCATGCGCGCTATTCAGCATTTCAGACTTCGAGTATTTCCAGAATCTTTCGATCAAGTTCAAGTTCGGCGAGTATGGGGGAAGATAAAAAGCTTTATTAGAGGATGAAGGGCGATAAATTCTGAAATCGCCTTGCATTTCTGGGTTTAGTTATCTTCTTTCCAGTATATTTCCACCTGATCCTTTTGTCAATAGCTCTATGGATGCGGGCAAATCGCAGGATTTGAAATGCGGTCTGTCTCGTAGGCTTGGCCTAAGCATCCGCAGCGCCTCGAAGATGAAGAAGATCGGCCTTTCTGTTTCTTGGGAATGCTAAAGCATATACTTGCATGCTGACTTTTTTGGGTCTTTAAACACTAGCGGGTACTGCCCTGCGTCCAATGATTCAAGCGCTGATTTTACAAAGTTCTTACATGTGCATTCCTGCTTTTTGCCCAGCTAAACTGATTTTCACAGAAAAAATACATTATTTGAAGCTTGATTATACATCGAGTGCGAAATGCCGATATCGGCATTTCGCACCACTCAATGTATAATCCGTATAAGTTTACAGACCCATTTTTTGGTGATAGTCGGAATAAGGGTTGAAAGCGTTAAATCAATCCTTGTATACAGCTAAATCTCAACATTTAACGTCAAGGAAAATACAGTATAAACCAGCTTTCGGCTGCCTTTTTGGCAGGTCGGAAGCGCCTTGTCTTGCGCCAAGCATTCTCCCCCTATATGGACTTCTTCAGTTCACAGGATGGATTGCCGAGGCTCTACTTACCCCATTTTACTTATTTATAGTACGCTTTTGCTGAAAATACAAGTGCTTTACTCCTTGAACCATTGCTGAGGCTGCAAAGAAAAAATCCCCTAACTACATGAGTACGGGGATTTGGCGACGTTTGCGGTGACGATGGTGGAATATGCTTCGACATCAAGATTCCCGTCGTCGCAGAGTCTGCCAATTGCCTCCGAACAACCTTAGGTTGCTCCATTTCAGTTGAAACGACTTGATGTATAAAAAGACGTTCGCCAGCGAGGGGAACGAGGATATAACCATCGGGACAATCCATGATTTCTTTGGATTTATGTCAAAGCAACTTGTTTTCTAGCTGCCCTGCAACATCGATGCGTATGTGAAGCTGCTGGAGCAGAAGGAAATATCGATACTGTGGCAGAGTATAAAAGACGTTAGAACCTCAATGGCAACTGCTAATTTTTTCGGCGAAAACGAAGGTGTTCATAATATGAACGCCTTTTCTCTTTGCTTTCTATCCAACAAATAAACCATTGAAAAGCAAGAATTCGATAGCGGATAGCCAGCGCTCCTTTCCTTCAGCCATCCTGACTCTGATTCGCATATTATTAAAGTTCAGATTTCTCAACTTGGCTGAAAAGCGAGTGCGGAATGCCGATTTCGGCATTCACCTTCCTTGAAATCGGATAATCAGGCTCAAAATCGATGCATTTTACATCACGCCTTAATTGAATATGTATATTAAGAATCTCTATTATTGGCTCAATGTCTTTATACCTATATTTAGTTATAAATCTTTTTGATGACAAGTTTTCAGCTAACATGCACTATTATAAGGTGAAAATACAATTAACTCTATCATTCTAAATATGATGATTAAAATTTTAATCATAAAATTATGTATCTATATTATGTAAATTCAAAAAATTCAAAGCAGATCTTTTCCTTTATTTATACATTTAGCCTATTGATTTAATCATCTCGTCGTTCTTTCCACTTGACATGGTATGGCAAATTATATATAATAACGACGAATAAGCGCGAATCTCGATTTTTAAAATAACAAAACGTCTAACTATTTTGCATTTGCAAATTTCCAATAACTTTCTTGTATTCCTTCAATTAAAAATATATATCTATAATTTATTGCATAATTTATAAGATTATCTATCTTGTTAAATTATCTATCTTGTTAAATTATTATCACAATAATATGCTTATATATCCTTTTAGATTTAAGTATGAAAGCTAGTTAATCATTAAGGTAAAACCCTGTTATTGCTTTTATTTAGTTGTTTTCAATATCTCAGTATTACTAGATTCTTGCAGATCTCTTTTTAAATTCGGTTTTTATTCCATGGATTAATTCTACATTCTACTTCGCTTTAAAGTTAAGGGCTTCAACAGGTCTTCTATCTTTTTAAATGAAGATGTGCTTGCATATTTTTGTAAAATGTAATCATTTATTACTTTGTGTTGCTTTCCTAAATGACATGCTAAAATAAATTACAATATACTAACCTAACTTTGTTAGCAAGTTAATTGATAATTTTCATTGGCTAAGAAGATGTGTTAAAGGATAGCTTCAGTATATTCCATAACAAGCGTATTAACTTATCTTTCATATGACTCTAGAATATCATGCCTGCCTTGCTATTTCTGAAAGCTTTCTTGATCCATGCTGATTTGCATTTGGAACTGCCTGTTGCTGATCTTGAATATACAGGGAGTGCTAAATGTGCATTTCGCACCTTGAAAGCCGATAAACAAGCTCATATGACTGCAAATCAGTAGAAAAAGCATCTACATAAAGGTGGTGGTAAATGGTCTGTGAGTATGAAATAAGCTCTTTTATTCATCTCGGCCTGAAGATGAAACCAAAGAGCTAGAAACAGAAAGGGAAGGAGCTTTTAATGTTTAGTCTTAATGTATTTTCAACAAGATGCAAAAAGCTTCTAACTGCCTTTTTCATGCTGGCGTTCATGCTATCAGCCATGCCCTTCGCCGCTATGGCAGAAGAAGGACAGCAAGCATCAATTTCGGAGGGAAGCTTAAAAAGCGAGAAACCCGAACCCCCAGTCTTCAGCTCGACAGCCGACTCCATTCCCGCCCCGCTTCCAGAAAAGCCCGCGAGGCTGACAGTTTCCTCCACGGAAACCGAACATGAACCGGAAGAAAGGTCGCTTATAGAGTCTTCACTTAATGCTGATTTTATTCAGTGGCTTCGCGACGGCAGCAAGGCAGCCGGCCATATTCCGCCTTCTTTTACATTCACTCAAAATCCTTCTTCGCAAGATGCGGCAGTCCCGGGGGCCTCGCGTTACGATCCGCGCGAAAACGAAAACGAGACGATAACCGGCGTCAGAAGCCAAGGCTCTTTGGGAACATGCTGGGCGCACGGATCAATCGGCGCTTTGGAATCGTTTATTAAGACCGTCACGGGCATCACCACTGATTGGTCCGAGAACCACATGCGGTACGCCTTGAGCAGCGATCACGGCAATCCATACGGCTTTACCCGCGAAAGCGGCAGTGGAGGAACTTTCCTGATGGCATCAGCGTATTTCATGCGCCGCGCCGTCTCCGGGCCTGTATATGAAACAGCGGATCCATATACCCATAGCCTGACGGAAGATCCATTTTTATACACCGCCCCACGCATAGGAAAGGTTACAGGAACAATAAACATACCAAATTTGGCAAGCGGGGTTCCGGCAACAAACGAAGCCTATAAGAGCCAGCTGAAAACAGCCATAGGACTCTACGGCGGCCTGGACATGGCGTACTACTCCCTGGACGGCCTCTATAAGCTTGATTCAAATGGAGATCAAACCTATCACAACCCAGAAGTCAAAGCCGGAAATCATGAAGTTCTGCTTGTAGGTTGGGACGACAGCTATGCCGCTTCAAATTTCGCGACTCGTCCCGCCGGCGACGGAGCATGGCTCGTGAAGAACAGCTGGGGCGAGGCATGGGGCCGAGACGGTTATTTTTGGATGTCATACTATTGCCCTATAAACGATGTAAACGCCGTTACCGGATATCAATCCGACTTCACAAGCGGCATATACGACTACTCGCCACTTGGAGCGATTGGATATTATTCGGACAACATATCCTCATCTGTTTACCACGCCAACATATTCGACTGCTACGACCCCAGCGCCACGCTCACCCAGGCGGCTTTCTACCTGGGGAATGAATCCGCTGACTGCTATGTTTATGTCGCAACCGGTCCGATTGGGACGTCCTCATCGACGCTTCTAAGCCAAGCAATAAGTTCAGCAGCGATAGGAAGCCTGCCTTCATCCAAGCACCCTTATCCCGGATACTACACCGTTGACCTCCAAACTCCTGTAAACGTAAGCGGCAAATCATTCGCTATCGTTGTAAGAAGCGTAAAAAAGCCAGGTTCTCAAGCCCTGAAAGTTTTTGTGGAGTATGCGATATCCGGCTGGTCGGATCGCGCCATCACCTTTCCAGATCAAAGCTACATGCGCTACAGCAATTATTCGACATGGACAGACATAAGCGCCGCAGGCCACAACGCGGTAATATACGGAATTGTAAACGGAAGCGCAGGAGTGACGGATCAGCCCAGATCCACCCAAAGCGACAGCGCATGCATTCTTACATACAATGCCAACGGAGGTTCCAACGCGCCTGTCGCGCAGACCGCCTCACCCGGATCATCAGTGACAATAAGCTCGAGCGTTCCTACGCGCTTTGCCTATAACTTTCTCGGATGGTCGACCTCAATTAACGCGACAGAAGCCACATACAGCCCTGGAGCAATCATCGCCTTAAATTCAAGCTTGGTTTTGTACGCTGTGTGGCAAGAGCCTGCGACTATTTCACTAAATGTCGCAAAGACCGTATCCATCTCCAATGGCCAGGTGAAGTACTATAAATTCATCCCCTCCGCAAGCGGCATATATACATTTGATTCCACCTACAACGCCGGCGCCGATGTTGATCCCTATGCAACCTTGCATACAAGCGACGGCGCGAGCATCAACGACAGCATAGCCGACGACGACGCGGCTGGGCTCCGCAATTTCAGAATTACAGCCTCGCTGAACGCAGGCCAATCTTATTACCTCTGCGCTGAAGTGTATACTCAAACGGCAAGCGGAATATATTCGATAACAGCCTCTCAAGGAGCGAGGCATACAATCTTCTACGACGCAAACGGCGGCGCCGGAGCGCCCCCCACCCAGTACATAACTCCGGGAAGCATCATAATCAGCGCTACGATTCCGACGCGTTTAGGCTATACATTCATAGGGTGGTCGACAAGCCCCTCCGCCTCAACCGCAGAGTTTCTTCCAAAAGGTTCAACCTCCGGAATCAGCGAGAACAAGAATATTTACGCCGTTTGGCAGCCAGCTGAAATCCTCGAGCTGAATTCTCCGAAGACAGTCAACATTAATTTCAGCAAGAAAGTTGTTTTTTTCTCCTTTACTCCGTCCGTCACAGCAACCTACATATTTGAGTCTTCACTGCAAACTGGCGATCCCAACTCTTACTTGTACAACGGCGGAGGCACTCTCATCACGTTAGACGATGACAGCGCCGGACATCTTAATTTCAGGCTGTCGTGCAATCTTGTCGCGGGAGCCGAATATTACTTTGGAGCAGGGAGTTTTTCAACAAGCACAGCCTCCTACACCGTCACTCTAAGGGCAAACGAGCCCGCTCAGGCCCTTGCGCCCATAATCTCCGTCACTAACATTGCCGGCGGAAAGAGCGCAGCCTTGTCGTCAGCTACTGCAGGGGCAACGATTCGCTATACCATTGACGGCTCTGCTCCGACGGCGTCAAGCGCTCTTTACAGCGCTCCGATATCTTTTACACTGCCTGGAACAACAATAATAAAGGCTATTTCTGTCAGAAGCGGAATGGCAAACTCATCTCCGACATCCGAAACCGTCACTGTAGCCGCAGCGCCCGCTCCGACAGCAAACCCGCCTAGCGGCGCTGTAAGCCCCGGACAAAGAATAACTCTGAGCACGAGCCTCTCAAATGCGAAGATTTATTACACAAAGGACAACTCTACGCCGACTTCGGCAAGCGCAAGATATGAATCGCCCATTGCCGTCACTTCCAATACAGTCATAAAGGCTATAGCGTCATTGGATGGCTATGCCAACAGCGCGCTGGCAACTTTCAGCTACACGATAGCCAACCCTGTTTTAGAGGCGGGAAATGTCAGCGGAATGCAGGGCTCAGTAGTTGATGTGCCAGTTTCAATCTCCAATAATCCTGGCATGGCTGGATTTACTATCAATCTGGCGTTCGATTCATCCAAGCTTACATATATATCAGCCTCAAAGGCAATCGAACTGCCCGACGGGATTCTTTTTTCGTCTTCCCAAAACAGTTCGACAGTTAAGATTGACTGGGGAGCAATAAACGACTACAGCGGAAACGGCGTTCTCTTTACCGTGCGCTTTCGGATAGGGCAATCGGCGGCCACAGGCAGCACGCCCATTACGCTTTCCTATCCAAGCAATAGCATTATTAATAATAAGATTCAGCCATACGCTCCATCAATAGCGCACGGGAGCGTCACCATCATCGAAAATCATCAAATTTACGGCGATGTAGACAATGACGGAAAAGTGCAAATGGGAGACGCAATACTTGTAGCGCAGTACTATGTAGGCGGCTACGGGGTAGTTTTCAATGAATCCCAGCGAGCCGCGGCAGATGCGAACGCAGATGGAAGCATCACGCTGGGGGACGCGGTTCTCATAGCCCAGTACTATGTTGGAGGATATGGAGCCGTCTTAGGTCCTCAGCCGCATTCAGCGCCTTCACAAGGCGAGCAGACGTACCCCGAAGCTTACTCCGCATCAAGACTTGTGATGGGAGATATTGACGGAAACGGCGCGGCAGATTCCTTTGACTTGCAAATTCTCATCAATTATATCGCTTATGGAAATGTCACTTTGGCGGGAAACTCCATAATTGCCGCGGATCTTAATAAAGACGGTGATATCTCCACAAGTGATTTGATTCTTCTAGCGCAGTATCTTGAAGGATCTTTCAGTGAATTTTATTAAGCAGCTGATTCTTACTCCATTATCAAAATAGAGTTTCTTATAGGGGAGTGAAGTCGTGAAAGCTTTAAAAAAGTGCCTATGCTTTGCTGTAATCATAGCTATGTCACTTCAGACAGTGCAAGCCGCATTTGCTGAAGACATCCCCACGTTCACCGTCGAAGCGCCTGAAATCATATATCCTGAACAAATCTTCGAGGTATATGTCAAGCTGTATAGCGACTCAGGCATTGCCATCATACCGCTGGAGCTGGCATTTGACAGTGAGTATTTTGAATTTATCGGATACGAAAGCTATGTTCCAGAAAATGTGCTTTTTTCATTCATCCAGATAACCGCCGATGAAAGCGCAGTGGCCATTGATATAGGCTCAATGGCAAACTTCACAAAAAACGGAACTTTGGTGGAGTTAATATTCAAAGCAGCCTCGAATATACCGCAAGGCTCCTATGATTTCAGTTTGCGGCTAAAAGATGGTCAATCTGTAAAATATATGGTTGATAAATCCGTACAGATTGACATTGAGTCCTTGCTCATTTCTGGATCTGCTACAGTTCTCGGTTCCACAGGTGAAGACTCCAGCGAATCCGCTTCCGCAAGCGACAGCTCAACCGAGTCCGATTCTGCGAGCGACAGCTCAACCGAGTCCGATTCCTCTAGCGACAGCTCAACCGAGTCTGATTCTGCGAGCGACAGCTCAACCGAATCCGATTCCTCTAGCGACAGCTCAACCGAGTCTGATTCTGCGAGCGACAGCTCAACCGAGTCCGATTCCTCTAGCGACAGCTCAACCGAGTCCGATTCCTCTAGCGACAGCTCAACCGAGTCCGATTCTTCAAGCGACAGCTCAACCGAGTCCGATTCTTCAAGCGACAGCTCAACCGAGTCCGATTCCTCTAGCGACAGCTCAACCGAGTCTGATTCTGCGAGCGACAGCTCAACCGAGTCCGATTCTGCGAGCGACAGCTCAACCGAGTCCGATTCCTCTAGCGACAGCTCAACCGAGTCTGATTCTGCGAGCGACAGCTCAACCGAGTCCGATTCCTCTAGCGACAGCTCAACCGAGTCCGATTCTTCAAGCGACAGCTCAACCGAGTCCGATTCCTCTAGCGACAGCTCAACCGAGTCTGATTCTGCGAGCGACAGCTCAACCGAGTCTGATTCTTCAAGCGACAGCTCAACCGAGTCCGATTCCTCTAGCGACAGCTCAACCGAGTCTGATTCTTCAAGCGACAGCTCAACCGAGTCTGATTCTGCGAGCGACAGCTCAACCGAGTCCGATTCCTCTAGCGACAGCTCAACCGAGTCTGATTCTTCAAGCGACAGCTCAACCGAGTCTGATTCTGCAAGCGACAGCTCAACCGAGTCCGATTCTGCAAGCGACAGCTCAACCGAATCCGATTCCTCTAGCGACAGCTCAACCGAATCTGATTCTGCAAGCGACAGCTCAACCGAATCCGATTCCTCTAGCGACAGCTCAACCGGGTCTGATTCCTCTAGCGACAGCTCAACCGGGTCTGATTCCTCTAGCGACAGCTCCAGCGAGTCTGATTCTTCAAGCGACAGCTCAACCGGGTCTGATTCCTCTAGCGACAGTTCAACCGGGTCTGATTCCTCAAGCGACAGCTCCAGCGAGTCTGATTCTTCAAGCGACAGCTCCAGCGAATCCGATTCCTCTAGCGACAGCTCAACAGGATCCGAATCCTCTAGCGACAGCTCAACGGGATCCGATTCCTCTAGCGACAGCTCAACAGGATCCGATTCCTCTAGCGACAGCTCAACAGGATCCGATTCCTCTAGCGACAGCTCAACGGGATCCGAATCCTCTAGCAACAGCTCAACGTCTAGCGACTCTGGAACATCAAGTTCAATTTCAAGCTCTGCAACGAGCTTCCCGTCGATTGGAACGCAGACGCTGCCTGCAGGCATAAGATTCGCTTCAGCAATTCCTTTGAAACTCGGAAATGCAGATGTTAGGCAAAACCTAGAATTAAGCATCAGCATCATAAAGGAAGCCGGACAGAAGATTTCAAAGGAACTGTATAAATTAGGACTATTATTGGGTACAGGCGCAAATAATGTCGGAGAACCTGAATTCGAACTGGATCGCCCATTGACGCGCGTTGAAGCGCTTTCATTAATTCTTCGCCTGCTGGGCGTTGAAGGAGAAGCCGCCAAGTATTCCGGTGAAAATCCATTCCGGGATGTGCCTGAATGGGCTCAGAAATATGCCGCCTATGCCTTCAACTCGGGCTTGGTGTTTGGCGTTGACGAGCAAAATACCTCAATGGACGCAAAAAGAGATATTACATATCAAGAATTCACGGCAATGCTGCTTCGCGTCTTAGGATATACAGAGGCTAAAGGGAGCTTTGCATTTGACAAGGCCCTGGATAAATCCGTTGAGGCATCGTTGTTTACATTCAATGAAAATCAAGTGTTTTCTGAACAGAAAGCTTTCTCCAGGAATGAGGCTGCTGTTGCTCTAGCGGATGCATTGACCGCATATCATCCTGAAACGGAGCAGCTATTCATATATACCCTCGTTGACAAGGGCATCCTCTCCCTGCAGCAGGCTAATACGTTCATAAGCTCTCTGTCTGAAATATACCTGCACTGATTCGCAGTTTCAAACAATTATCTCTGATATAAACTCAGGCATTAATTCTTAAGCGCTTAAAAAAGCGTGCTGGGAAAGAATCAAATCCAATGCCCAGGCTTTCCAGCCTGCTTTCTATACTGATTTTCGTACTAAATTGCCTATTCTGGGAGCTTGATTATACAGCGAGCGTGAAATGCAAAATCGGCATTTCGCACCACTCAGTGGATAATCAAGCTCCAAAAAAGGAACATTGAATGAGAATCAGTATATCGCAGGCTGGAAAGCCTTAACCGTGAATAATGAGAATTAGTAAAGCGTTTAAGCATGCTTGAGATTTATATGCAGATTTGCAGTTAAACGCATCTATTTTGGAGCTTGATTATCCATAGAGGCGCTCTATAATCAAGCTCCAAAATAGGAATTTCCATGCAAATCAGTATACTTGCAAATTCTTTGAAATTGCTGGAGTCTTGCAATAAACTCAATATGCATCCAACTATACTGCTTTTCATATAAACCCCTATGAAGCTTCGCTTCACCACTAAGGATGAAAATATTAAGCCATTTGTGTGTTTGAGGCATGGACAAATGTCCATAAAATGTATTTTCGTACT
>JAISZB010000389.1 GCA_031269465.1 Clostridiales bacterium
CGCAAATTCCAACTATAATGAACCCGGCTTGGATCCAGGGGCTGAGAATTCGGGAAAGGCCGCCTAGGCGCACTTGGCCGGCAAAAAGCCTGGCGGCATAAAAATTAGGCTGTATATAATTTAAAATACATAATTATTTAATGATAAAGCTATGCCTTGAAGCGCTTTATTTCGATGCATTTGTTCAATTATATTATGTGTAATGAAGTTTCATCGACGAACCTGAAGCATTCATCCCCCTAAGACTTTGGAACGCCAAAATGAAGTTGGCGCTGCAAGTTGACTTGAGGATTTTGTTGAATGTGTTCGAATAATTAATTGAATTATGCAAAATAAACCCTTATATTTTAAAATATATAAATTAATTGTAAATCCAAAATTCGTTTTATTCAGAGCTGACGGGCCGCCCGCGCAGACAATCGGGCAGCCTTCCCCTCGCTCCGCGGCGAGAAGCGGGATTCCGGCCAGATCGAGCATATTCAGCGCGGTGGTGCAACCCAGCTCGCACTGCAGGGTAAAGCCCATAAAATCAAAGACCTTAACCGGATCGCACGTTTCAAGGGCAAATAACGTTGCCGCTCCCATGCCGGGCCACGGGGCGTATGAGCGTTCGCAATAGGCATCCACACGTTCGTTGAGATAAAAATAGAGCGCCTGCGCTCCCAAACGGCTTATGCCCGCCTCATAGACATCGGGAAGACAGAAGGCGAGGCGTATATCAACTCTTGAAACGTCTTTCTCCGCCATGCTCATCTCATTGCCGACGCACCTCCGGCTTCTCAACGCGAAGGAGTATGTCGTCAGATAGAACCATAGCCAGCGCCTTTGCGTATTCTTGTTTGTTTCTTTGCTTCAATCCTGGTCTGGGTGCAATCCCAGGCGACAGCGCGCCAGCCGCAAGACGCATTATATCAAATGTACTCGCGCGTTTGGAAAGGCCTGCATGCATAAGCCGCAGATGAAGCATGAACAAATTTCAGCGAGTCGACGATGACGTCGCCAGGAATGAGTAGGATCTGATAGATGAAAAAAGTGGGCGCGTTTCAAAGGCACCTATGTTTTGTTGACGCTTTTTATGCGAGATAATCCCGGAAAAGCTTGTATTTACGAGCTTTATTAGTATTGCCGAAACACAGGGGCGCCAACAGGATTTGAAACGCGCCCCAAAATACTCTTGCCCTCAGCGCAATGAAGCGATATAATTAATGGCAGTTGACGCATAGAAGGCGTCAAGTGGCATTAGCGCTTCCGATGCCGATTTATGGGGATAATCTGCAAACCCCATACCCAGACGAAAAAGCCGGGTGGTTTACGTGCAGCAAATCGACATTCGACTGTTTGCGTCAAAATTCACGCCTAAATGATAGGATTATGAATATTTATGTCGATTAAATGCATCGCTTAAATCAGTCCTTTTTCAGAGTACAGCCTTCTTCGCCATACTCAAAATCATCTTTTTGTATTTCCTTGCGGTTGACGAGCTTCAGCGCAACCGTTCCAGCGTACCCCGAAATGGTTCCAGCACATCCAAAGAAAGCGACAGCCTATCACGAAAAATTGTATGCAGAAACCTCGGTGCTGTATCGAACCCCTGCGCAAATAGAATACTGCCGATTTTATAAAGCGCCAGCGCGCATGCCAGGTTTAGCAAGGCGTTCACCGCGCCGTTCGTCGGATGAGTTTCCCGTACGCTGAAATCCATTGCGCGCAGACATTGGCTAAACGCCTCGAAATACAACGTTGCCGCCGAACCTTCATAACCGAGAAGGCTCTGGCGGTCATCCGCGGATAGACAAGTGCTCGCAGCCCGCTTTAATCTCGGAGCGCATTCGCTGCGATAGTTATTGAGTGTATTCCATTGAAATCTTAGCCTGAACAATTCTTTTGGCGTATTTCAGAGCAACAGCATGATCACCAGCCATACTGTACCGGGCAAGTTTAAGAGCGGGACGCTCGGTATGCCGAGGATAAGCGCATCCGATGATATTCCCAGAGCGTGTGGTATATAGGACAGGCACGCCATGACGCATTAAGGCGCATAGGCATTGTGTTGTTGCTTGGGCAAGATCGAACAGCGCCATGGATTCTATATTCGAATATGGCTTATTGTAAACAAGCTGATCCTGTGCATGAATATGAATCTGCGCTCCTGATTTGCTGATTACGGCGCATTCTTCGCATATGTATATATTTTTCCTCATAAAGCGCCCTCCGGATTATACTCCATCTCGTCATTCAACCTGCCATTAAAAATCCGAAGATCCTCCTTCTTGCCGTATCTCCCTAAATATTCAAGGCTCTCCTCACAGATTGACAAGAATATTGGACTTCTATAGTATGCCTTAAAACCTTTCGCCATCTTATCGCGCTTTTTGGGGTTGGACTCCCCGCGCAGCCGTTCCACAAGTCCTATTGCTTTTTCAGGCTTAATGGCAATTCCATTCGCGGTGATAACATACCCTAAAAAGCGCACGGCTTCCTTTATTAAGCCTGCGCTGAATTTCTCGCTATTAATCGGCAACCCGTAATCCAGCAAGGCGTTTTCAATATGAGGGAAAAGTTCCGCCGGCGATATATTGCTTAGAAATATATTGCTTAGAAACAAGATGCCGTCGCAATATCTCAAATAAAAGGTTGCAGGCGGCATAGACATATCCTGATCAAAATCCCTCAAATAAATGTTGGACATTGCGGACGGGAGCGGAGAACCTTCGGAGATTCCTTCCGGACAGCAGAAAACATACCCGCAGATGACGCGAGCTTCCCTTTCCCGCAGTATTTCTAACAGCATAGAAAAAAGCAAATCTCTTCGCATACTTGGGTAGCAGCGCTGTATGTCTATTATCATGAAATAGTCGAATGCCCGCAGAAAATGGCTCGCGGCAGCGGCGGCGTCAAAATTCGAAAAGCCGGGGATGAATGAATATACTGATGAATGTGTAAATCCGGCTAAAAAAGGAGCGTAACGGGCATAAAGCTCTTTTTGCTTTTTCAAGTCGTCCCGCGAGTATAGCGTGATTGGCCGCGGTTTACCGTTTATGTCCATTTCTTTTATCTGGCAGATTATCTTCGCCATATCGCGCCGCCGCCTCTCTCGCATTATCGGCCATAGCTACCCACGAACACCGCAATTTTCTTTACGCAAATCCAGCGTTTCTTCATCCTCGCAAATAACAGGCTCTCGATTGTTTTCATATACAAGCGCAGGCATAGTACGCTGTCGGTCGGCTGCTATGGAATTAAGTGTTTTTACAGCGGGTTCCTTAGCATCCTTTCCGCTGATATAGCCGCGTTTTACAAGCCCCTCCCTTACAGCGGGATCCGGATGGATTTCAGCAGCCATCGAGTCATATGCCGCTTTTCATCAAATGTTCCTTTTTTGGAGCTTGATTATACAGCGAGTGCGAAATGCCGAAATCGGCATTTTGCACTCGCTGTATAATCAAGCTTCAAAAAAGGTAATTTTACTCCTAATGTGCATTTTTCGATCTAGCAGAAATATTTTCAATAGTCTATGCTTTTTAAGTATAATGAACTGAATTGCAACTATAATACAGACTTTGCCGCTTGGATTGTTGTACACATTTCACAATTAATTTAAAGTTTGATTTCAAAAGCACGTTTATATTGTTAGATATTTTGTGATTTTTCAAAATGCACATTAGGAGATTTTATATGAAAAGCAGTATAGTTAACGCGGTTAAGGCATGACAGGCAGTAAGCGCCGCCCATGCGAACCGCAATTGCCTCTCCGCTGACGACCGTTATTATATCCCCCTCAACGCTTATGTTGACGCCGGCGGCAATAAACGGCGCGAAATATTTGAAAGCATATTGCTGGACCCTAAACCTGCTTGAATGGCTATCCGTACCTGCCAAAATCCAATTCGCTTGGGCGAGCGCTATTTCGGCCGCCGTAGAATGTACGCTTATTCTATATGCTTCGGCTTCGCACTTCGGATTGATCCCGCGCAGGCGGTTCGCAATGGCGCCAACTTTATACACGTTGTTTTGCGCGTCTTTATAATCAACGCCGGCTACACGGTTTAAGCTGCTTGCATCCAATTCATCATCGTCGACTGGCACAATATGCCGGAACCCCATATGCGCTAAGTTTTCCGCTATTATTGAGCCTAGCTCTCCAGCCCAAGCGCCAGCATTCCCCTGTTGAACACGCCAGATTGCTCGCTGTCGATAGCAATGTCCTTTTGATCCGTTTTTTTATATATGGCTTCATATGCGAGTTGAGTCTTTATTGCCGCCCCGCTGTACCGCCTGGCTCCACAATGCCAAAAACGGGCGCCATGCATTGTCTGTGACAGCGCCGCGCTTGCGTATTCAATGCCTGGCCACTCCTTAGCCGTATAATCTGAAAAACGCTTCTCGTCCATGCCGTCTGCGCCAGAAAACACAACGAGGCCTTTGGAAAAGGGATGAGTATGGACTTCTATATATGCGTCCGCGTCTAGCCTGTCCGTCATCTGCTTGAGCGTTTCCGCAACGAAATTCCTGTTTATCCTCAAGGACGCAATGCTGGAGTCTTCTATGTCGCGCTTACTTGGGTATATAACATCTCGCGCCGCAACAATTTCGGCCGCGCCCGCGTCCTCTGCTTTGCCCAATAGTACGGCAAATTGCTCTCGGTTCAAGTTTGCCGAAAGACTTGCGCGCAGATCGCCGAGATCGCCGTTTCTAAATCTGATAGAGCATAGTTCCTTGCGCATTAGCATTCACCGCCTCTGAAATCAAGGAAAAAACGCAAAGAGATTCTCCCCGGCATGCCAATCTGAAATCCTTTTGAGTTTTGCCGTCTGCCGCGATCCGCTGCCTGCATGGGCGCAGTACCGCGCCCAGCCGTTCCTGTTCAGCATGTCTTGCTCTTCCGCGATCGAGCCAAAACCTTCGTTATAAGCCCTCGTATAGATATGTCCGTGATTCGCGGGCGCCGTTGCATTGCTTTGGATATAGAAGCCGTTAGGCGGCAGCTCCGGATATTCGACAGGGAATATCATCATAAGCGGCGTTGACGCGGGTTTCCAGCCGACAGGCAATTTGCAGTTGGGGACGACCGTTGCATGGCCGCCCTCCGCGCCAAATTCAATATCCTGGCCTTTGAATAAATGCCCGGCTGCATGCAGGACTTGATCGGCAAGCCAATGACGTTTGACCGCGCGGTCTGAAGAAACTGCCCGCCGGGCAGATAGACGCGTCCCCTTTGATCCTTTCGGGCATAGCTCTTATTTCCGCCGGTTTCCCGCTGCTTTTGGTAAACGCGGCATAATCATAGCATTTGTCCGGGTCGATCCTTGCATTATGCACTCCCTTGGCGCCTGACATTGCAGCGCGCCTGCCAGCCGCGCCTTTAGTCGCGCAATTAATAATGTCGGAGCCTTTTGCTTTGCTTCCGCCGGAAAGTTCAACCATCTCGCCATTAATTCTCGCAAAATATGCCATAGCCTCCTCCTTATTCCGCCCCAGGCAAATTTACAGGCGTTTCCTCCAAAGCGAGCTCCATTATGCCCGCGGCGGATGAATTTCCGCGCTTCGACACGCTGATGCGTGGATCGATGCCAGTTTCGGCCATATCCTCAGCGGATTTCTGTGTTTCAAATATTCTTGCCGCAGCGGACTCATCAAGATTATCCATTCTTGGTTCGGGCGAATAAAATTCCGAATAATAGCCGTCCAAGCAGATACATCCACCGGCGCGTTGGGCCAACAGGCGCGACATAGCGTTCCTGAACGCGGCAGTTTCGACATATGCGCCCATCTCTCTCAATTCTATAGCCAATGGCGCAAAATCACTATCGCCGCTGACGCTGGCAATAGCATCGGGTTTAATGTCATATATGGCTTTCATAATGCCCATGGATATCTCGATATCGAAATTGCGCTTGTAGGTGTGTGTGTCCGGTGATTATACCCAGTTTAGATTTGACCACATGCCCCGCCGCCCAGAGTTGATCTATCAATGAGTCGGACGCGCGCTCTTTTCGCGGATCAATCGGAGCGTAGGCGTAGGCGGCCCGCAGGAGCGGCCTTCTTCATTGAGCGCAAGATAATTTTTGAGCGGATGCTCGTGATTGATCCTGACGCTTGAATCGCGCGCCGCTTTGCTTGCGTTTGCGTAATCCAGGAATACAACAACTTTCTGCATGTTGTGGAATGCCTCCTCGCATATTGTTGATAGGGATATACCCGCCAAGCGGATCACAGGTGATCCTTCGCTGATTAAAGACGCTGCAGCGATGTTTGTCCCTTCACTGGCTATATGTGTGTGATCAATCGGGTTTTTAAAAAAATTGATTAAAAAATGGAAAAAATAAGAGAAAGATCTTGTCAATAGCTTGATGATGGGATATACTGAGAGACAGTTCATGGATAGAAGTCGTCAAGTGGTATCAGCGCTTCCAATATCGATTTATGGGGACAATATGCAAACCCCATACCCAGACGAAAAAGCCGGGGGGTTTACATGCAACAAATCGACATTCGGCTGCTTGCGTCAAAATTCATGCCGAAATGATAGTTGGTTTATAAGCATTTTCTGTTTGATATTATTTGGCTGTCAAGCGGATTTCGCAAACCTCCGCCACTTCAAAAACAGGGGGACGTTTGCGAAACGCACCCTTGAAAGCCAGTAAAATCAAGGCCTGCCAGAGGGGTCTGTCACAGGAGGTGCGAGCCCTACGGGGCTTTGAAACTTACTCAGGTGCGAGCCACGTCAGCTTTCTAAAGGTCACAGGAAGTGCTTGCCCTACGGGGCTTTGGATGTGGATTGAAATAATTGATTAATTAACAAAAAAGAACCTGCTGAGCCAAAACCCAGCCAGGTTCTTATTTTTCGTATACCGTCGATTCAGTCAAATGTATAACCGTTGTTTTTCAAGCATTTTTTCGCGTTCTTAATATGATCCTTCCACACTGAATAATTCGCTTCGTTCTCGTTGATGTCATGGATAAGCTTAATTAATATATCCTCCGAAGCCTGTGGCAAAGGCAGATTATTATGCTTTTTCAAAAGGTTTTTTATAGCTTTTTCTGATGGCAGTGTGGCTTAACCTCTTTTTTCCGCGTCATTGTTTTGTTGTCGGTTTGACTTAATTTACTGAGGTCAATAGCTGCTAATGCGGAATTTCCACCCATGCCCGCGCCCTCTGTACTATAGGTTATTCTACGCGCGCGGCGTCGGTGACGGCGTTACAGTCGCATCGGCGGGCAAAGTCTTCTTGCCGCCGCCAATTATCGGTATAGTATTTAGAATAGCAGGCTTCTGAACAGTTCTTCCCCTGTTCTTTCCAAACCATTCAAAGATCTTGCCCTGCGGCGTTAGACGCGGATAATGCACCATTTCCCGTTCGCCGTCAGGCAACGGCGTTGTATAATTCCAAAATCCGCGCGGCGGCATCCTTAATTGCCGCAGGAAGCTGCCCGGAGGGTTTATACGGCACGTCAGTCACCTTCACACCGCCGCCCTGAAGGAGATATTTCCGTAAAGTTACCGTATTAGCGTCGATCCTTGCAGTGCCCATTCCTATAGTCCTGCCTTTGCCTATCCTATGCCGGCCTTTGCCGAATAAGTCAAGGCAAAAAATCAACCATTCCAGTTCGTCCTTGGTTATATCCTCAAAATACAATTTAAACTTAAACATGCCCTTTATCAGGGGCCTCACAGCAATATTTGCAGGATTAAAGGAAAATCGCAAAGACATGGATAATATACTTAATTTAACAAAGTCAAATTAGAGCTACGCTCTTTTGACCGCCGCCATCCGTTGCCGCGGCAGTACGCCCGTATTCATACTGACTCGAGGCTTCCGCCTTGAGTTTTACATAACTGCCAAACTTCGCCAAATCACACTCAAATGTCACATATTCCTCAAAAGTCCTGCCTGTGGCGGCGCAATAGGGGTACCTGTTTTTCTTGTACAGCAATTTTCTGTTTAATATGCCCAGCAGTGTTATCGTATACGCCTTAGCTTCCTTACTGACGCGTTCAAGGCTGTTTGCCTTTACGGCCTTTACGGCCTTCGCGTAGTCCGCCATAGATTCCGCTAACCGCCCCGGCGCGTCCGTAATGTCCACAACAAATACATTCTTAGGTTCCGGCCCGTGTTGAAGAATTCATCAAAGAGCCTTATCTTAATGTCGGAAGCAGACAATATTGCCCGCGCGTTTTCTGAAACGCCGTCATATTCTCTGTACAGCTCGATAGTGAATCTGTCTATGGCTTCTACTTTTTCGTTCCATGACCGCTTATCCATAAGGATCATCCCCATTTAGCCGCTGCGGCGATTAATCTTCCAAAAACATTGATAACATCCGCTTCTGCTGTTCCAGAGCAAGCCCTTTAAGGTTCGATATGTTTGCAACAATGCCATTGATGTAGAACAGGGACATTACATTGAATAAACGGCTTTTATCCGTCCCGAAAATACGCTGACCGTACACAAGAGCGCCTATCTCGACGCCATCCATAATTCTGCAGGCATATATAAGCGCCATCAATAAAACTATCGGCGCTGGCTTTTGCCCATAGGTTTTGCAGGCAAACAGGATCTCATCGTCTGTGAAACACACGACAAGCTTTCTGAAGAGATCTTTATGCGACGGTTTTGTTTCATCTCCGGAGATCTCGATAGGAGTGATATGGAAATCAATTCCGGGACGCTCGTCGGTGAACCGCTTAAATTCGTCCATAAACAGGGTTAAGTTCATTTCCGTATTTTCGCGGGCGAATTTGATCAGAACCAGTTCAATGTTATCACTCGCCAAAAAACTATTATACAGAACCGGGATAATTGGGAATCTGGTTGCTATACTGCTTTTCATATAAACTACTATGAAGCTTCGCTTCACCACTAAGGATGAAACCATCACTAATTAAAAGCTTTATTTCCGCTAAAATCGGCAAAAATATGGAAGGCAGGATAGGTTCATTAGTTTTTGCCGGTACAGCCAGCGTGCAGAAACACAGCCGCATGGCCTCAAGAGCGCCGCCAATCATCCATCGCGCCCGTCTTGCGCGATAGCTTGAGCAGTGAATTCCAACAAATTTCTTGGGCCATGATCCCGCCAAATTCATATTTTCAGGAGGCTGCTTTTAATGGAAGGCATATTGGATGCCGGCTGCGGGCTGGACGTCCGCAAGGAGGCGATCGCCGCCTGCACCGCCGGCAGGCGGGAGGACGCCGAAAAATCGAAAAGCCCGCTGAATGTTGAGATCAAGGCCTTCAAGTCTCCGCCCGGCGATCTTCAGCGTCTGAAGCGCTGGATCGAAGGCCGCGGACGCCGCGGCGCCGCGATGGAGGGCGCCGGCGTTTATTGGCGCCCCGCCTGCGGCGTCCTGGAAGGGGCGTTCGGCGGGGGCGTCGGCATTATTGCCGCGAATGCGCGAGATATGCACAATGCCCGCGGAAAAAAGAGCGGCAAGGAGGATGCCCGGTGGATATCGCCGCTTTTGCGCGCGGGGGCGCTTGAAGACAGCTTCACGCCCGAGGCGTCCGCGCGGGATTTGCGGGATCCCGCAAGGCATCGCAAGCATATTGGGGAAGATGTCCGCGCGCAAAAGAGCCGCATGGAAAGATTCCCGCAGCGCAAAGGCTTCAAGCTTCCGACGTTTTCAGCGGACGCGTTCGGAGCGTCCGGGCGAAATTCGCCGGGAGTCCTCCGCGAAAAAGGAAGAATATCGCCCGAAGGCATCCGCAGCGGCCTGTGCGGATCCGCAAGGCGCAAGACGGAAGGCATGCTCTTCGCCCTCAATGGCTTCCCCGGCCCGTCCGGGATGCCGCATCCCCGCAGAATGCCCGATATGCTGGATTTATTGTCGAACCGCCAAAAAACCATTGAAATGGACATCGGCGAAGCCGCTTCCGAGTTCGCCCCGCAAATAGGGCTGCTGGAGACGATTCCGGGCGTCGGCCCGACCGCCGCGAAGGCCGTCATCGGCGAAACAGGCGTCGATCCGGGCAAATTCCCCGCCGCCGCTCAATTCTGCTCGTGGGCTGGCCTATGCCCCGGCGAAAACGAAAGCGCCGGCAAAAAAAAAGCATGAGAATAAATTTCGGAAATACCTATATCAAGAGCAGCTTATGTGAATGCGCCTGGGGAATGATCCGCAAAAAAGACCCGCATCCCTCAAAATTCCACTGGAAGCCGCGAGCGGGGCGCGGCCCGCAAAAAGCTCTGGCGGCCGTCGCTCGCAAAATGGCGGCCATTATATGCTGCATGCTGAAGAACAATGCATCCTACAGCGGAGAATATTATAATGAGGCGAAAAAAAGATGCGAGGAGTCCGGAAAAAGAAAGCTTTTCGCTGAAGCAAGCAGGCTGGGACATGCACTGATGCCAAATAGCAATCTCGCCTGACAGCTCCATCCCTTATGGCTGCCTGAACATGCAACATTTTTTGAAAAGCCATAGCGGCAGGTGGTTTACTAAGTGCGCTCTTTTTTGCTGTATATTGCTATATATTGGCTTTTAATAAATTTACATACCTAAAACCGCAACTTTGCGCAAACGGCGCCTCCTTAAGTGGTTTCGTACTAAATTATCTTTTTTGGAGCTTGATTATCCATTGAGTGGTGCGAAATGACGAGATCGGCATTTCGCACCACTCAATGGATAATCAAGCTCCAAAAAAGTAACATTTGATGAAAAGCGGTATATATTAAAAGTAAAATGGCAGGATTCATCCATGTCTTATGTCACCTCTTGCAACTGTCCTTTGCCCTGAAGCGGTATGGTTGTAATAAATCTCTTTCTCATGGGATACACCACCTGTCTCGTATAACTAAATATATTCACACCTTATATGCGGTCGAAACCTGGATTAATAAAGAAACGCGGGGACATTATATCAGATCAGCGCTATAGGATACATTTTTCTGGACGATTCCCCAAAAATATTATTGCCCTCAGCGCAATGAAGCGATATAATTAATGGCAGTTCACGCATAGAAGGCGTCAAGTGGCATTAGCGCTTCCGATGTCGATTTATGGGTATAATTTGCAAACCCCATACCCAGACGAAAAAGTCGGGGGGTTTACATGCAACAAATCGACATTCGACTGCTTGCGTCAAAATTCATGCCAGAATGATAGTTGATTTATAAGCGTTTTCTGTTTGCTATTATTTGGCTGTTAAGCGGATTTTGCAAACCTCCGCCACTTCAAAAACAGGGGGATGTTTGCGAAACGCGCCCTTGAAAACCAGTAAGATCAAGGCCTCCCAGAGGGGTCTGTCACAGGAGGTGCTTGCCCTACGGGGCTTTGAAACGCAAACACGCTAAAAACGTCGTACCGAGAGCGAAGAGTCACAGGAGGTGCTTGCCCCACGGGGCTTTGAAACAGAGCCGTTTTCAAAAACTAACACATTTAAGTGTCACAGAAATGCTTGCCCTGCGGGGCTTTGAAATTATAAAATCGAACCGGAAAGCTGGACTCACTTGTTTATCACCCAAAACTCGGGGCAGAGATTCACAACTAGGGATTCATGGGTACATGCGCAGGTATTGCCTTAAGCTCGGCATCGGCGTACAATAAGGGGGAACAAGCAGACGATGGCAATAAAAGTTTATCTGGGCAACTGTTGTTATACCGCTTTTCATCAAATGTTACTTTTTTGGAGCTTGATTATCCATTGAAAGGTGCGAAATGCATTTCGTACTCGCTTTATAATCAAGCTCCAAAAAAGATAATTTAGTACGAAAATACATTTTATGGACATTTGTCCACGTCTCAAACACACAAATAGCTTAATATTTTCATCCTTAGTGGTGAAGCGAAGCTTCA
>JAISZB010000009.1 GCA_031269465.1 Clostridiales bacterium
CCGGCCGCAAAAAACTCAGCCTTTAGAGAAGCGCAAAACAATATTGACGGAAAGGAGCATGCGGCTTCCTCCCCATGCCTAAAGGCGGGGGTATCCGCCGCATAACAACTCTGATGAAAGTTCCGATTTTAGCTTGACTGTACAGCGAGCGCTAAATGCCTATAACGTCATTTAGCACTCTGAAAGTGGAAAATTAAACTCCAAAATCTGTGCATTTGACTGCAAATCGGCATATCGAGCCTCTATCATTAAGGCTTTAAGTGAATCATCCCGCGAAGCTGCGCAAAGGCTAGGTGATGTTATGGCATTTGATGCCCTGTCCGAAAAGTTGCAGAACATTTTCAAGAAACTCAACGGAAAAGGCAGGATTACTGAAAAAGATGTAAATGAAGCGATGAAAGAAGTCAAAATGGCTTTGTTCGACGCTGACGTCAATTTCAAAATAGTCAAGGATTTCATCAAGACTGTTACAGAGAAGGCCGTCGGCGGCGATGTGCTGGAAAGCGTAACCCCTGGCCAGCAGGTCATTAAAATAGTGAGCGACGAACTCACATCCCTGTTGGGTTCCAGCCAGAGCCAGCTCACTTTTTCCTCCAAGCCTCCGACAGTGTACATGATGGTGGGATTAAACGGCGCAGGAAAGACTTCAACTTCCGGGAAGCTGGCCGTAATCCTGCGCAAGCAGGGAAGAAGCCCATTGCTTGCCGCATGCGACGTATACCGCCCGGCTGCCATCAAGCAGCTTCAAGTACTATGCTCTAATTACAATCTTCCGGTCTTTGAAATGGGAGACAAGGCAAGCCCTGTGGAGATAGCGAAAAAAGCGATTGAGCGCGCTTCAGCGAACCGAAATGACGTCGTGATTCTCGACACTGCCGGACGCTTCCATATCAACGAGGAGCTCATGGAAGAGCTAAGATTGATGAAAAAGGCCATTCATCCTCAGGAGATTCTTCTTATTGTAGATGCCATGACTGGCCAGGATGCTGTCAATGTAGCAAAGACCTTCAATGAGCAGCTTGGAATCGACGGAATCATAATGACTAAGCTCGACAGCGACACGCGCGGCGGCGCCGCGCTTTCTGCCCGCACCATCACCGGAAAGCCCATTAAATATGTAGCTGTAGGCGAAAAGGTCGAAGATCTGGAAGCTTTCTATCCAGACCGCATGGCCAGCAGGATATTGGGCATGGGTGATGTCGTCACGCTGGTTGAAAAGGCGCATGAAGCCTATGACATGAATCAGGCCCTTGAACTCGAGCGCAAGATGAGATCAAACGACTTCACTTTGGAGGATTTCCTCGCTCAAACCAAGCAAGTCAAGAAAATGGGTCCCCTAAAGAATATCTTAGGCATGATACCCGGAATGGGAGGCAAGCTGGATGATGTTGATGTAGATGAACACGCCTTTGACATGGTGGAGGCCATCATCTGCTCCATGACGCCTGCAGAGAGGCGAAACGCCAATATTATAAATGGCTCTCGCAAACGCAGGATAGCCAAAGGCAGCGGCACATCGGTCCAAGACATCAACCGACTCCTCAAGCAATTTGAAGAGACTAAAAAAATGTTCAGAGAATTTTCCGGCATAGCCAAGGGGAAAAAAGGCGGAGGCGGAAGATTCCCCAAAATCTTTAATTAAGCCGCATGTCTGCCTCTGCAAGTTGCTGCAGACTTTCCATGAATGCGAAAGAGTGTAGAAATCATCAAACCCAATTCGAAAGGAGAAGCTGCTGGATCACATAATATGATCCTTCATTTCAAGCAGCATAGTGAAAAAAATGGTGAAAATAAGGCTCAAGAGATTAGGAGCAAAGAAAGCTCCATTCTACAGGATAATAGTTGCAGACTCCAGAAGCCCCAGAGACGGTAGAGCCATTGAGGAGATTGGGGTCTATGATCCCACAAAGAACCCCTCGCTTTTAAATGTCAATGTAGAATCAGCCAGAGCATGGATATCCAAAGGCGCCCAGCCTACAGATACTGTGCGCGCACTTTTAAAAAAAGCAGGCCTGTAAAGCGCATTGCATCTTCGGCGAATTTTGCCAATGCCTGAGCGCCCTTATTATGCTTAGGCATGAAAGAATTTGGAGGGTTGTCAGTGAAAGAGTTGTTGGAAGTTATAGCTAAGCATCTTGTCGATGACCCTGACTCCGTCTCGGTCTCAGAAACAGACAGAGACGGCGCCATCCTTCTGGAGTTGAAAGTAGCTTCAGATGACATGGGCAAGGTAATAGGCAAACAAGGCAGAATCGCAAAAGCGATCCGCACTGTGGTCAAAGCTTCCGCGATTCATGGCGACAAGAGAGTTACTGTTGAGATTGTCCAGTAGCTTTTCCCGCGAAGAATCTTGGAGCGTCCGTGAGCATTCATGAGGCTTTTATTGATGCTAGTCAAGCGCATCGATTTAAGGCCTTTATTAAGCGCGTCCTCAATGTCTAAAATTCCCAATATTCATCAATAATCTATTCCGTTGCATCAGTCTCTCAGCATTAAGAGATTTCTTTATAAAAAGGCATGGTTCTATTAGCGTTGCTAATATGGACTATGCCCTTTTTATACTATAGGGCTATAAAATGTACTGATTTTGGAGAAGGATTATTTAAACCTTTTAAATGATGAAAGATGCAATATCTTTTAGCAACTGCCTCCTCCTCAGGAGGAAACCGGCTATCAGAGCGCTGGCATCTACATAATATCAAAGAGATGGCTTGTGCTCTTATTTGTCATTATGCACAATAAAAAATTTGATGACAATTAATGCTGCTATGGCTATTTACAATATCAGCAAACTTTGAAATTTAACTGTAGATATGCTATCTATATCTCAACGGTAAGTCCAATGACAATCGCGACTATTACCATGGATAATCAAGCTCCAAAATAGGAACATTTGATGAAAAGCGGTATATAAATCGTTATAATTACTTTTTCTCTTTGTTTCAAAGATTTTTACTTGCTTGCTCATGCGACAAGCTGTAAAGCTGGCCGCATTGGAAGAAGGTCGGGGAAGGCCGAAAAAGAGTCTGCAGGATTCATGCAACGGCCTCAGCCGCCAATGCATCTTTCTCCGACAAGCAGGTTCTCAATCTTGCCCTGCGGCAAGGAGATCGCGCCAGATCGGCCAGCCCCAGCTGGCGCTTTGCCTGCGAGGTTTTCCGTCCCGTTCCGTCGATTCCCGTCTCATTCCATTTCCTTGGCACACATCCCGAGAGATAAGGCAAACAAAGAAGATATCCTTTGGGACGCCAGGATATCGTTCTTCCGCAACCGCCCTTCAGACTCCCAAAGCAGCATGGCTGCAACGGAAATACTCGTGCCGATGAAGAAATCGTCGGATGCGATCTTCTTTCCCCCTCCAAGCTCATCCCGATTTCCAGGCCGCTGCGAAGAGACAGGCCGCCAATGTAATGAATGCTTATGTCGTCTTATTGGACGCAGTGAGTTCGCTTCGCATGGCGCTTTCGATTCGGTCGCCTTCGCAGGGGAATGCAAGTATGCCGCTATAGGCATTAAGTCCCATCATTTTAAGCAGATAATGCTTCGATGGATAATCAGGCCCCAAGATCGCTGCGTCTGAGCATCACTATATCACAGAAGGGTTGTCTGAAAATCTCTTAAGTTATAAAAATCACGTTAATGATTTGTGATTTATATCACTCGATATTTGCAGTACACAACTTTCCACAATCTCAAATAAAATAAAAAAAGATCTTGATTTTCTTTCGAGCTTGAGTTATTATATTTAAAGAGTTTTTGCTGGGACAATAGATGCCTGGGAGAGACTGGAAGCAGATTAATCAGAACCAAACTGCAATAAACAGAAATGATCCTTGGCAAGCATGCTTCTGATGTTAAAAGAGAATCATAAAGTTCTTTTTATTGTTTCCCCCAGGACAATGGTGAATCAGCGGGTGTGGCGGAATGGCAGACGCGGTGGACTCAAAATCCACTAATGGCAACATTGTGGGGGTTCAAGTCCCTTCACCCGCATTTTTCTTGTGGCGGCATCCCGGTTGGGATGCCGCCTTTCACTTTTTGCCGCTCAGCTTCAAACCGGATTTCAACATGGTATTCGCCGAGTTCGTCTTGCTGGACTTGTCTAGGTGGGCATAGATGTCAGGGGTGGTCGCGAATGTCGAGCGCCCCAGCCAGTCCTGGATCTCCTTGAGCGAAATGCCGTTGGCGAGCAGTACCGACGCGCACAAGCGCCCTTATGGTATAATAACGCTAAATCCAAGAAGCCAGTAGAATCAAGGCTTTGCGGGTTTGGCGCTATTCTTTTCCACTCAATTCCCAACCCCAAAAGGGCGGACTTAGCTGCCTTAAAAAACCCGACGTTACATTAACGCTAAAAGTTTTGCCCCAAGAACAAGGAGGAAAACCATAATGGGCGAAACTCAAAAAACGGCGCATACGCTCGCAATCGCGAACCGCAAGGGCGGTTGCGGCAAAGCAGTGACGGCGATCCGCCTTGCGGCGGGAATCGCCAAGCACGGCAAGCGCGTCCTCGCAATCGACGCGGACAGTCAAGGCTCGATGCCGGTCAGTTTCGGCGCAGCCGAACCCGACAAGCTTGCGAACACGCTCGCGACGGCGATGACCCAGTAAACGAAACGGATTCCGACCCTCTCGCGGGCGTAATCCGCAATGCGGAGGGCGTGGACGCAATGCCCGCCAACAGCAGCCTCTCCGCGCTCGAAATCTCGCTTGCGGGAATCATCGGGCGGGAAACAGTTATGCGTCAGTATATCGACAAGGTGAAGCCGCTGTATGGCTACATCGTTCTCGACACCGCGCCGACGCTTGACCTGATGACCGTCAATGAACTCGCGGTTGTGGAAAGCGTCAAGCGCTTTGGAGTGCGCGAACCGGGACTGGCTCGCCCTCACCCGGACGGCGCCGGACCGTCCGGTGCGAGCTGCGAACTTCTCTTCGGCAACTGGCGCAAACGCGCCTGTCAGCTTGCGGGGCTTGACGCTATGCCCGTAATCGCGCGGGAGCTTGACGACGACCAAACTCCTTGGGCGTTTGCCACCCGTGGTCTTTTACATACCGCCGCAGCATTTCAAGCTGATGCTCGATTGACAGCGAAAGTCCAGCCCTGCCTAGGCGGCAAGGGAAAACGCCATCACCGCCGCAAGCAGAAAAGATAATATTTTTCTCATGTCTTGCCGCCTTTCTTGTTGATTTTGATACGGGCGGAGCGGCGCAACCGCCCCGCCTGCCGATTCAATCTTATGGTTTGGTGATGTGTATTGCATTCCCATTTCCGTCTGGATAAGCCATTATTTCAACAATCCAAACCGGCACTATTTTCCAGATGTATCTTAGCGTTATTGTTCCCCCTGGTGGAAAGCGCTTCATCAACAGAAAAGCCGTACGCAATCAATTCTTCTTCATAGGACAGTGCGCCTTCAATGGTTAAATCCGAAAATTCGGCCATAAATGTACTCATCACCTCAACATTACCAGTATAAGTAAACGGTGGTTTCGGCACTTGCTGCGTATATTCGTTGTCCGGCCATTCCTCTGTTGCGCCGCCGTTATTGCTTGGCGTGGTGTCGTTCCCGCCCTGCGAAGCGGGTGGGGTCGTGCTGTTGCCGCCTGTCGAGTCTGTGCCGCCGTTGTCGTTGCCGCCGCAAGCGGTGAGCAGGGAAAGTGCCAGTACGAGTATAAAGCACGGCTGGCTGCGATGCCTTATCCGCAAATTTATTGTAACAGGAGGTTTTCAGACCATGAAACGCATTTTACTTCTCGTTCTTGCCCTTACCCTCGTCATTGGCACAATGACGGGTTGCGGCAAGACGAGTGACAACACGCCGAGCGGCGGCACATCCACCCCGTCCGACACAAGCTCCACCACGTCCACGCCCGGCGGGACGGACAGCACAAGCAAACCCGCAGAAAGCGGACTTGTGAGCAAGGTGGGCGATACCGCAAGCTACGGCACATACAACGGACAGCCGATAGAGTGGCAAACCCTCGCCGTTGAAACTTCCGACAAGGAACACCAAAGAGCATTGCTGATTTCCAAAGAGATTGTTTCTTATTGGGTATTCAATGGCGAGAACAAAGACATCACATGGGAAAACAGCACCATACGGCAATGGCTGAACAGCGACTTTTATACTGCCGCTTTTACAGACGAACAAAAGGCGAAAATTCTTGAATCCTACATTGACAATCCCGCTAATTCCGGCATTGGCGGCGGCGCAAACACGAAAGAGAGGGTTTTCCTGCTATCGCTTGAAGAAGTGACCAAGTATTTCACAGGCGATGGAGCGCGCTCGGTTAAGTATAACGCTTCGCAAGCGCAAATGGAGGCTTTGGCAAAAGCCATTTCCGAAGCGGGCAACAAAGATAATTGGAGTTCAAAGCAATCCTATGATGAAGTTTTGGCAGATTTGAACTCGTTCAATGGTACAACGGATAGGTGGTGGTTGCGGACATCGGGCGGTGACTTGGGACGAGCGGCGAATATAAGTTATGACGGTTCTCTTGACACGACTGGCGCCAAAGTGTATCAACTTGAAGGTTTCCGCCCCGCGATTTGGGTTGACATCACGCCGGAGGACGAAAGCGGCGGCACTTCAAATTAGCCTCAGGAACAACGCACAAAGCGCAGTCCCTCGCTTACCACTGACAAAACTAAATCAAATTTTTAGGAGGACTTATCCATGAAAAGGCAATTACACATGCCGAAGCCGTAAGCATGGAGTTTAACCCTGCCGCCGTTATCCTGTTTGGCTCGTATATCAACGGAACGCCGACAGCGACATTGACATCGGCGTTTTGTTCAACGGCTTTTCGGGTGATTGGCGAAAAACGAACTCTCGGCTTTGGAACATCGCCTATGATTTGAGTCGGGATATTGAACCCCACTTACTGGACACCACCCACGACCCAAGCGGCTTTGCAAAGCACGTTTTGGCAACGGGACAAGTGGTTTACCACGCTTAATAAACCCCGCAAAATTCACACGAAAGGACTTGACAAATGGGAATCAACGCACATAATTTGAACGGCTCACGGCTCACGCAAGTAAGCGGATAATTCCGCTCATTTGTTCGCCCAAAAATCAAACACTTATCACGTTACGGCGGTTGCCCCGCCTTTGTTTGGGGCAATCTCCTTTTCGCGTTTATACGGATTTAACGGAGGGCTTGCTCTATGAGAGAGTTTGAAAAATGCCCGCCGTGAATGCTTGCGCGGCAACTATGCGCCGCCTGTCGCTGAACACAGGCAAAATCAAATCATCAAATAAGAGAAATCATCAAATAAGAGGATGGCTGACTGTCTTATTCACGGACGTGGGTAGTCCAAGGAGATGTACGTCAGACCATTTGCTCCTCTTATTATAGCTTAGGCACGAGTTGGAATAATGTAAATTATATCCCAACAGCCCTTTAAAATCATGGATTTTTAAAGGAATCAAGCCATGTCCCACATTGATGAGAAAATATTGCAGCCATTGACGGAAAAACGGATTCGCAAAAACGTGTTGAGATGCACATCTTTATTATGGTACATGATAACTCTTACTTTATCAAACATTTACTTTTTCCTCCAGTACGATTGAGCGCCTTTTGGCGCTAATTATCACGATTTCATGAATTGCGCAGGTACATTGCAGCCCCCAGCTTTAGCCATGGGGTGATGACGATGTCCTTTAGATGCCGAAAATGAACCGCATTAGTTCGTGAAATTCTGCTCTAAACTTCCAAGCGACCAATCTTCGGATTGTTCAAATTCAATGATTGGCCATATGTCTGAACTAGCTTAAACAAAATATCAGAGCCAGCCTCTACAGCCAAAACCGCCAGCTCAGCCGTTTTTTCTTTTAATGCCTATCCGAGCCGTTGCTCTTAGCATAGATTTATCATAACTCAGAACTCTCTCCAGCATCATCTCCATAGAGATGCAATCATATAGCTCAAATAGGCGCTGCAAAATTTTCTCTTTCAAGCGGCAAAAATCCCTTATACATACAGAGGACAGCGCCATTTCCGCGCTGTAAAACATCTATATCCAAAACTGAAAATACATTGATGAACTGTTTACTTGGACTGGTTGTTTTCTTGATTTCTATAGGGTGCAAGCAACCGTTCGCCTCTATTAAAACATCAATTTCCTTTGTATCTCCATCGCGATAATAATGCGTAAATGGCTCTCTACCTGCAGGCGGTTATGTTTCTAAGCTGGTTATACCAGCAAAAATTAGTGAACCCGTCCTGGTTCCCATATTTTGCCGATTTTAGCGGAAATAAAACCTTAGATTAGAGATGGTTTCATCCTTAGTGGTGAAGCGAAGCTTCATAGGGCTTTGTATAACAGGCCGGATCCAATCTTTCCGCCCGCCCCAAAACCATGACATCCCTTTCAAATCTAGTGATGTCGCTCTTAATTGCGTCATATGCTTTTAGCCTGTAAAACCCTTATTTATGGCCAAAAAGGACTGCAACGCATTTAAGGCTGTCTGCGCAAAATTCCTGCGATGGCTCTATAAGCAATCTGAAAATAAAAAGCAGACAGCCCCGGGACGCATGGGGCCGGCTCGTGGAATGCCTGCGCCGATAGGCGAATGGTGCGAGAAGCCCCCCGCCTCTTTGGGCGGCGGGAGTATGCCGCTAGTACGCAGAACCTTTCCTGCATGCATCCGTGGTTAGAAACAGAGCGAGCGTATGGAAGGAATGGTTGCATCCTATTGTGGCGCGCATATGAAATTATACCAATATGCAGCCAATTTGCCGATTTTGAGCTTAATCATCCATTATGACGGTTGATTTGGCTGTAAGACGGCATATCAAAGAATAAATAAATTTCCTAAAAAATGAGAGCAAGGAGAAACCGCCCGAATGACGGCTTCACCTTGCTCTTTTAGATTTCTCTAAGCCTTGCTTAGTTTTATCCGGCATATTCAAACGTATCGCCGCCGTATGGATCAAAGCGTCTCACTGAAAGGATGTCGCCTTGATAAAAGATGCTAATCTCACCGGTATATTTATCCACCCAGAACGTTCTAAAGGTAGGAATCGCATAAAACCTGTCATTTTCCGAAGCTACTTCAAGCTCTTCAGTTATGCGCCTGCGTACGGAGTCCATCTCCTCCACGCTACCCGCTCCCGTCTTCTGCGGCGAGGCAGGCTGCTTTGCATCGTATTCGCCATATGGTACATACTTAATATTGTAATGCGACTCATAAGCAGTTATAAGCTGATCCCGCAATTTACTGATGGCCTCCTCCTTTGTCCAAGGAGTTGCGTATGCTGGATACCTGCTAACCATCACTTGAGTAATTCGAGGCATGATGCAAGTTTCGGATTCGCCGCCTTCAGCGAAATAGCCCACCTTTGCGTTTAGGGCTTCCGCAACGAATCTAAGCGGCACATACGTATACCCGCCGATTATCTTTGCCGGAGCGTCTAGCACGATATTCCGCCCATTTTGCTTCGCAGTCCTGCTGCCGACAAAAAGTTCTATCGTATTAGGCCCGTCCGCTATGGTGGCTTTTCGCTCGGCTTCATTCCAGCTTATTCTGCTTCCAAGGCTTTCTGCCAACATTCTTATCGGCACAAGCGTCCGATCCCCTTCTCTTGAGATGCCGGCATTTTTCATCAACGTTCCGTTGATGAAAAGCGCTATGTACTGCGAAGCGTCGTTTATAGCCTCGATGCTTCCGTCATTGAACTTTATGTATGAGTCATTCGGCTTAAGGCTTAAATCAATGCCATTTAAATTTGCTTCAGTCAATTCTTGGGCGTGAGCAGATGCGGCTGGCGTCCATGCAAAGCATATGAAAGCCAGAAAAACAAAGAATGCAACCTTATTCATCACAGTTGTTATGCGGCGGATACCCCTGCCTTTAGGCATGGGGAGGAAGCCGCATGTCCTCCTTTTCAGTTAGAATAGCAGTTCTCCTGGACAAGAGGTTGAGCTTCTTGCAGCTGATTCCCGCAGACAGCTTTGTTCCGTCCAGTGTGCGAATATCAAAGCTTCCGCTTGATCGCCTCCCGAAGATGAAGCCTTTTAGCCCTCCTGGCATTTGAACCCTGCCGAACAGTTGAAAGCCAAACACATATTTTGGAGATTGATTCAACTTCCTCTTTCCGCCTTTGTTGACAGCCGCCTTATGAATCTGGCGATTGCGCCTCCCTGCCGCTTTCTGCATATAGATTGCATCCAATGGAATGGACTTCGGATTTCCGCCGGTGCATCTCGCTCCCACCGCATGATCTTTTTCCAATCCATTTCTGATTCTTGTGTTTTTAGCGGTATAGCCGCATGCCGCACCCGCATCCGCGTACTCTTCCTTCAGCCCGCTATAGAAAGCCCAGCGCATGATCCCCATGAACGCGGCGTCTCTGAAGGATTGCCCTCTTTTTAAGTTTAGCTTAAGCTTTCCCGCATAGCGCCCATGAAAGCGGCACCTCGGCAGCCGCTGCGGCAATCTTCGCATAATGCGGCTGGATTGTTCGGAGCGTCGCCTCCGATCTTTCTGCTTTCAATGCGGTGGACGTTCAGTATATGGTTTTTGCAATTCTTCCGTCCATGGCACATATGCCCGTCTCGGAACAAGACATATTCCCCTTGCATTCCAGAATCCCATCTGATCTCCATTCTGACAGTCCTTTCCTGACGCACCGGGGTTTTTGATTTTCTGCGTGTCAAATGAGGCAGCCTCTGCAATCGTTTTCGCTGTCGGCAATATCTTATGTACGCTGTCCAGCGTTTTAATATGCGTCTGGATCTTGTTCTCTATAGAAGGAGCCAGCCAGCCCTTATGCTTCGAGCGGACGCGATTGTTGGAGCGAGGCTTCCTATACCGCGTCTTCCTATTGCGCCTTGCGACGGGGCGCTATTCAGCTGCGCCTTCAACGCCTGAAAGCTCTTCTCGTCGAAAGCAGGCCGACTATATCAGTCCTCAGCTCCGCTTCAGCGCAATATAGCTCTTCTTTCTCCGCATTCGCGGAAATTCCAATAGTCTTGCTTCCCGCGCCTACTCCCAGGCTTATCGACTGAGCATATTCCGCGCTATCGTACAGCAGTTGGATTGCAGAAGGCTCAAGCTTTGCAGCTTTAGCCATTCCATCCTTTAGCAAATGCCTTGCCTTCCCACGGCGCTTCGTCGGCATCAAAGGATTGCCATTCTTATTCAGAACATAAACCATAAAATCAGCTTCTTATGCGCCTTTAGCGCATATAAATCCCTATCTCTAGGGTAAGTTGCCCTTCGCCAATGCTGTTCCAAGGTTTTGTACGCTTATAGCACTATCCCTACCCATCAGGATTGTTTAACCATAAGCCGCAGAGTCCGGAGTTGGAGCAAACGCCCCGGAGTACCTATATATTCTTGGACAGCGTAGTCTCTCGAATGAGACTTAGGCTAGTCAATCAGGACTTATTGCTAAGCCCCTAGCTTTTAGCTATGGGGTGATTGACATAAGGCTCCTTTCAAAAAGTGAAATGCAATGCTTTCTGGCAAGCAAAATCAGTATAAACCACTTTCTGTAAAAAGTCAAGATTTAATGCTATTTTTGTTATCTTTTGGATTAATAACACTTAATTCGCGCAATTTTCAAAGAAATTCTTTTCTCTCGCCAGGCTGATAAAATCCATATTGCAAAAACATGTCAATTAATCTCAATTCTTCTTTTTCTTTCTCATACAGCAGCAACATTGGATTTCTGAGCAAGGCAAGTCAATGCCAAATAGCAAGGGAGAGCTATCCCGCAGAATTATCGATAGTGGTGCTGTCGCTCTTATTTGCGTCATATGCTTTAAGCTAGTAAAATGCTTATTTATAGCCAAATAAGACTGCAGCGCATTTAAGACTGTCAGTACTGGTGAACCGGCAAGTATACCTATTTGCAAGTCAAACGTACCGATTTTGAAGCTTGATTATCCACTGGTGCGTTGTATAATCAAGCTCCAAAATCTGAACTTTCATATGCAAATCAGTATATTTAGGAAAAAATTTAAAGATATATTATTTGGCTATCTAAATCCTTGTTTATTCTTTGATAAACTTGGCAAGGCAAATCAATGCCAAATAGCAAGAGGACAATATGCAGCATAATTTCATGATTGCCAGTGATCTGCAAAGACGAGAAGTTTCCTGTACAACCGCTGGATACCTGAATGGGCGAGGAGCCCCAAAAGACTGTTCATTGAATGTTCTAGAGCATAAATCTTATAGCTGGCCCCAGTATATAAGAGAAATATTTTTAAATATTTTATTTGGTTATTGCTATCCTTAATATTTTATGATAGAATATCTCTGCAAGGCAATTCAATATCAAATAGCAAGGGGGCGATATGCCAAAGAATTTAAGTGAGGCATAGACGGAGAGTTCCTGGGCGGCTGGCCGAATTCCTGGCGGGGCGCGGAGTTCCCAACAGGTTCATTGAACACTCAAGGCGTGAATCTTTAGAGCTTGTCCGTCAAGAGAGTATGAGGAAATATCTCAAAGATTAATTTTGATTATTTACATCTTTTTAATTAGCGCAAGAATAGCAAGGCATTAATAATGCCATTGCAACTAGGAGGGTTTACTATGACGCAAAATTTTATTATTGCAAGCGAGCGCAAAGTAGGCGAATTCGCCGAGCAGCTCGCCGCCTGCCTGAAGGGGTGCGGAAAGCTCCCAAATGACTATTCTGCCCACATGATGTCAGCATACGCCCTGCACAGGGCGCAATCCGATTCTCCGGATTCGATGCCAGCGTTCAAGGCCATGCTCGAGAGCATCAAAGGAGACGGCCTTATCCGCCGCTCAGTCGCCGCCGGCGCGGCGGATTGCTGGGAGGCGCTCAAGCCTCTCTATGGCGTTTACAGCCAGAAAACGCTTGCCGCATACATCCTCAACGCCGAGGAGGCTGCGGATCCGCGCAGGGAATGCCCGGCAACCCCGGATTCAGTCGCGGCCCTGGCGCTGGAGCTGATGAAAATCAGCGACTATGACGCCGTCGCCGATTTTGGAGCCGGCGCCGGGGGATTCCTCGTTTCCGCATTCAAGGAGAATGGCAATGCGGCGTACTATGGAATTGAGATTAACGGGGAAATGGCGGCCATAGCCGCTGTGAGAGCCGAGCTTCTCGGCCCGGCGGTTACCGTTGAGCAAGGGAACATGTTCTCGCTCGGCGGCGGCTCGCGCAAATTCAACAAGATTTTCTCCAACTATCCTTTTGGATTCAACGGCATTAAAGAGTGCGAGCCGTTTGTCGGACAGCTGAAATATAGGCTGCCAAAATATCGCTCGATGGATTGGATCTACAACCTCCTTCTATTGGAAAGCCTTAGCGCCGGAGGAAAGGCAATCGCAGTCATGACATCCGGAGCTTGCATTAACGGAGCGGACAGGGAGATGAGGGAGCTCTTCGTCAAGAGCGGCTTCATCGAGGCGATAATCGCCCTGCCGCCTCGAATGTTTCCTGAAACGAACGTATCCACGGAAATGGTCGTTTTAAGCAAGGGCAACGCTTGCGTCAAGCTAGTAGACGCAAAAAAGTGGCATAAAAACGGGCGCAGGCAATCGGAATTCACCGATGGAGACATACGCAAAATCGCGGCCGCGCTGAAAACTGACAGTGAATGCGGCCGCACAGCGGCACCAGCGGAGCTGGAGCGCCTCGGCTTCATCCTAGACCCGGCCAAGCATTTGGAAAAGCCAGTCGAGATAGCGAACGGCGTCCCCTTTGGAGACGTAATAAAACGCATTACGCGCGGCGCGCAACTAAGCGCCGAAGCGTTGGATGAACTGTCGTCAAGCGAGCCGACAGGCTTCCAGTATCTAATGCTTCGAGACATCCAGGACGGCATGATCAGCGGCAAGTTGCCATACTTGAAGCGCATCGAGCCTCGCCTTGAAAAATACTGCGTTTCCCAAGGCAACCTGCTGCTGTCGAAAAACGGCTCCCCATTCAGGGCCGCCGTTGTTGGCGACTTGAGCGGAAAGGCAGTTCTGGCCAATGGAAACCTCTATGTCATCGAACTTGACGAATCCAGAGTAAAGCCGCACTACCTGAAGGCGTTCTTCGAGAGCGTCGCGGGGATGAAGGCGCTCAACGGCATCGCCGTGGGAACCGCAATGCCGATGTTGCAAATAGAGGCATTAAAGTCAATCATCATTCCCTGCCCGCCGCTGGATGAGCAGGAGGCTCTGGAAAAGCGCTATCTTGAGAGCGTAGAAGCAATCAGCTCATTAAGGGGCCAGCTTGCTTCCGCTATCAAAGCGTCAAGGAGCGTCTTCAAGGAGAGCGGCTGGAGCGGAGAAGTTTGACTAAGATGCATTAAAGCCCTTGGAGCGCTGGCAAACTGCGGCGAGCCGCCGTGTCCTATGATTTATTCGAACCGCAGCGGTAGCAATCTTCCCTTGCGGCTTAAAAAGACAAACAAGGAAGCAAATGCGTACGGCTTCTCGCAAGCGAGAACCGAAAGAGGCAGCAGGAACCTCTAGAAGGCGGCTGGAGAAGCTCAATAAGAGATGCCAGAGTCAGCACGTAGGCCAATTCTGCGATGTCCGCGCCTATCAAATATGGGCTATGCCGCCTCGGTTGACGCGCTTTCCGCAGTCAGCGCGCCGCCTGCGGAATTGGCGCGATGATAAAGTTGACTGCGGAAAGCGCGTCGGCAAGATCAAACCTGAAAAAGCTATCGTCTATAAATAAGACCCTGCGGGGTCATGCCGCAAAAGCAAAGTTTAAAACCATCTTTGACAGGCTGCCGCAAACGGGGCAAGGGCGAAAAGCTTTGCCTGCGTCTCTCAAAGAGCAGTGATGAGCATTTCAAGAGATTCTTCGCACGCATTATTGTCTGCGGCCAAAAAGCAGGAATCAACAATAAAGAGGGAGCAAGCATCTGTGAACATCAAAAAAATCACGACCAATAAAAAAGAATTTATGGAGTTGCTGTTGCTGGGGGACGAGCAGGAAAGCATGATAGATAAATACCTCGGACGGGGCGAAATGTTTGTTTTAGACGATAATGGCATAAAGGCTGAGTGCGTAGTAACCAAAGAGACAGACGGCGCTTATGAGTTAAAAAACATTGCAGTTCTGCCTGATTGCCAGCGAAAGGGCTATGGCAAAGGTCTGATGGAATTTCTTTTTGACCATTATTCTGACTGCGATGCTCTGTATGCCGGAACAGGCGACTGCCATTCGACCCTCTCGTTTTATAATGCCTGCGGCTTTACGGAATCGCATAGAATAAAGAACTTTTTTATAGATAACTACGATCATCCAATGTTTGAAGATGGAAAGCAACTGATTGATATGGTCTACCTAAAGCGAGAGCGATAGAATCTAGGTAAGGCAAATCTAGATGTCAATCCTCCGGCTGCTCCAAAGAGAAGCGGCCGGAGGATTTTTCATGCTCAAAACTCAGCTTCGAGAAGGCAGCTAAAATGCCTTAAAGCGCTCATTCGAGAACTGCCTGAGCAAGATAGAATATATGGATTGCTAATCAGGAATATAAATGCCTTGAGTTTTTATAAACTAAAAAGAAAAGGCCGGCAAGAACCGGCCATCTCCTTTTTAGCTTATATTCAGATTGGCAGTCAAATGTGCTTTTTTGAAGCATGATGCATCCATTTAGCCCAGTGCCGAGTCCTTTAGGATAAATGGATGCATTTACAGATGCGGGAGCGCTGCGCAGAGTTCCAGATTGATCTTGAAGTATATCAATTTAAGGCAGCTATTTAGATCCAGCAAGCCGCTTGCGGCTTGCGTGCTGTCTTTGCTGGCGGAGCGGGGGCGCACCCTTCCCTTGGGAACTAAGGCCTAAAATCGGAGATCCATGCATTAAAGCGTTAAAACATACATTTAAGGCGTTGACTCATGCATCGCTGATTCGTACATTTAAATCATTGCTTCATGCATTTTAAGCGTTGATCTTTGCATTCCGAGCTATACTGATTTTCGTACTAAACTGCCTTTTATGGAGCTGGATTATACAATGTCTCTATGGATAATCTAGCTCCATAAAAAGAACATTGAATGAAAATCGGTATATTCCAACATCCCGTAGATTGTCTTTGACCTGCTCCCTAAAGCGGCAATTTTGCGAAACAGCATTTTAAGTGGGAAATCCCGCCTTTGCAGCCACAACCCGCTGGGACAAAGAAGGGCGGAGATTGGATACTCTCTCAGGATAGGAAGTCGCGTACCTCAGAGCCATCCAAACGCCCATTGACAGTACGTCAATCGAGCATTTTTCCAATCTCAGCTTGACGAATAATTCTTGAAGCCATTGCTCATACGCGCTGCTCAGGTGTCCGGGCGGCTTTACGCCGAAAACCCTGTTTCGCCAACATGGTCAACTGCGAAAACATGATTCTCTTCGCTGAGCATCGCGATGTAATGCAAGCGGAGGATTCTCCCGATTGCCTGACTCAATCACAAATGTTCCGCCAAATGCCGTTTCCGCCGCATACTGTTTATTTTCTACCGGCCATGCCACAAGGTTTTCTTATAAACGCTTAGGACAACGCGCTCTCCCTCTTCGGTTTTATATACCGATTTCATATCTGCCGCCCTCCCAGCAACCAGTCCTCGGCATCGCCAACCGTCTTAAATACGCGAAAGTTTGACTACGGCCTTTATCTTCTTGAAACTCCCTGAAGCTGTTCGTATCAACAGTTGAGTCTAAAACCGCCGCAGTCTTAATGTTGTATGCAGCAAGCTTTTGCAGTACCGCGCCAGCAATGCAGGAGGACAGACGCAAAGACTCGCCGGATAGAGAGCCGGACGGAAGCAACTGAAGATTGCCGTACTGCGCGCAAACTGGCAAACTGATACCGAGTAAATGGCGTCTTTTTCGGAACAAATCTGACCGACGCTAAGAATTGCATATGCAAAACCACTTTCTTCACCGAATGAATACTCCATCCCGTCGTCCTCTTTCGGCGCTTTAGTCTTTGCATCCGCTGCCAGCGACAGCGCTTTTTCTCGCACAACTTGGGCCTCGGACTTCCATTTCGATGCTATGTCGGGGTTCAGGCTGTGATCCGCCTCGATTTGGCCGACAGTTTTCAGGCCTTGCAACACCTCGCCGACGACTTTCACTTTCTCTTGGGGACTGTGCGTTGTCCTCATATGCCACACTCCTAGATTTTATTCCAGGATAATCATAACCAAAACCATCACTTGAATCCAATCATTTTTTCCAGTTTTCTTAGCCCATTATAATGATCCATGGGAGATATGCATCCTTAATTTTAAAGCTCTTTATGGAAGTGACTAGGAAATGAGACGCCAGCGCATGAAAAATGCTGAGATTAATTAATGCATGTTACATCTCGCACAAGTAATGCTCTTAATCTCGCTCCGACCTCTCTTGTATAAGCGGTTTTGGCTTTTTCTCTAGATTTCAATTAAGGCAAAGCAAAACCCCCCGACCGCTCCGTTTTAGAGCCGCCAGGGGGTGAAGTTTCACTGTTTCTTTGTCGCTTAATAATTTACAGTAATATGTACGGCAAATAATCCCTTAGGATACAGCTTACAAAAAGCCAGCAAAACTGCAACTCTCTAAGCGTTATGTTTTACTTGCTTTTTTCAAGCCTCAACACTTCCAACGCAATTCAAGATTTATTATCAACCTGCTTTTCTTTTTTGTCTCCATCATAATACTTCACATCAAAAGGCAGACGTTTTTCTTTCGTGACATTCCTCATGAACATATTAAGCATAACACTGGTGTTGGAGCCTACATTCTTGCAGAAATCCTCAAAATCAGCTTTTAGTTTGTCGTCTACCCTGACAGCTATCATTTTTCCCATAGCTTCTCACTCCTCACTCTCTAATTGTATAAGCAATAAATACATTTGTCAATACAACACTTATTAGATTCCGATAGCTGCTATACGATTATATTTAAGCTTGCCGCAGTTACCCGCAATCGAGCTCTTTGACGATAATGTTCTCCAGAACTCCGTTCTTCCGCCATTCCTCGGCAATAGACTCAAACCTCCCGCAGATGTAGAAACAGTTGCTGCGACAGCAGAAGTCGGTTATACTGTATCGGGTGATGCTCCCGTTAAACCGACCTCCTCATACGCCCGCTCCGTCCAAGAGGCGGCGCGTCTGGCGGGCCGGAGAGCGCAGTGCCAGGGAGGCTGCAATTTGGAAAGTTCCGATTTAGGAGCCGGATTGCATGCAGATTTGCATTGGCCTATTTGGAGGCTTGACTTCAGAGCTTGAAAGTGGAATGTCAAGCTCCAAAACAGGTTCATTTGGCTGCAAATCGGTATGCAATGCTTATATTTATCTTTACGAAGATATATCATAAGCCGCTTCATAACCGGAGCCATCCTTAAAGCTCGGCCTGCCGCTTGCAGAGAGGAAATCAAATGAAAAGCAAGCCCACCATGCGAATATCCGAGATTTTATAGCATTGATGCCGCTGATAATGTTCGCCTCCTATGGCAACCGCAAGGCAAAGCCTTTGCGCGCAGAGCGGCGATCCGGTAAATTTCTGTCAAGGAGTTTTCAGAACCCCTTGCCTTTGATCTATCGTAAGAAAAAATCGGAATCCGCTCGGCAATGAACGCAACGGAGAGCTTATTTTCTTGAGATGAGGGCGGTCGATCTATAAGCCTGCAACTATGCGCCTGGCAAGCAAGGCCGCCTGGAGGCGGCCGAATGAGTTCTCCGGGAAAAACCATCTGCTGCTCCGATATTCGGAAAGGATCCTTCTACAGGCACGACAGAAGATGCCTTCAAGCATTGATTTGCATATGAAACTGCCTGCTTTAGAGTTTGACTGTACAGCGATCTGATAATCAGGCGCCAAAATATACCGATTTTCATCAAATATTCCTTTTTCGGAGCTTGATTATCCATTGGATTGTGCGATTGATATCGCCATTTCGCACTCGCTGTATAATAAAGCTCCAAAAAATGCAGTTTTCAATGAAAATCAGTATTAGATCCTCAACATTTATCACTTTAAGGCCTGACTGAAACGCTTGCTTATTCAACATCATATATTGTCAATAACCCGCCGCCTAATATCTCAAGGTTAAAGCCTTTTGATATTTGAGGCGGGTGCTTGCAGCTGCAGTCCTGGTCGGCCAGCCCAAGCTTCCGCTGGGAAGATGCGACGTCCAAGAATATACAGGCGCTCCGGGGCGCTTGCTCCGGATCCTGCGGCTTGCGGCTGAACAAGCCCTGACGGGCGGGGACAGAGCCGCAAGCATGCAAAGCCTTGGAACAGCATTGGCGGAGGGCGGCCAGCCGCGGCAATGCAGAATTAACGGGGCGCATTCCTCTCCCGCCTAATGGAATTTGAGGCGGGAGTCTCCTGCGCCAAATCTGATGAAAGAAGGTGCTTCTTGACTGCGTTCGCACTTAAGATCTTCGCCTCCGCATGCATGCTTGTCGATCATGTTGGCGCCGTTTTTCCTAGCATGCCGATTTATCTCCGGTGGATAGGCAGAGTCTCATTTCCGATATACTGCTTCTTGATCGCTCAAGGATGCGAGCAAACCAAAAATATTAATAAATATCTCTTGCGTCTTGGCATTTTCGCCCTTATAAGCGAGATTCCCTTTGACTCGGCCTTCAACCAGTTCTCCTATGGGAACATTCCGATTAGCTTCGACTTTATAAGCGACACCAATGTCTACTACACCCTGTTTTTAGGCGCTGCCGCCGTAAGCATCTACCAGCGGCTCCGGTTGAAGCCTGGAAGGCTTTTCGCTTTAATCCCGATGGCGGCTCTCATACCCGCCCTCTTAATTTCCGACCGTACCAACGCCTTCTTTCTATTATTGGCGTCCCTTGCCGTGTCTACGGCCGGAACCCTGGCAGTAAGCCTGCTGCTTCCCGACGCGAAGGAGGGAAGTCCGCCTCCAAGTGCGCTAAGCTCCATCATATCAGTTATCCCCGCGCTTCCAGCGCTATACCTGGCAGAACTCCTTGGCACAGACTATGGAATGTTCGGAGTTGCCTTTATTTTGATCATATATTTGGCTAAAACCAAACTTTTGAGGATTTTGGCGGTCTTCTGCGGTGTGGCATTCGAATACGGGCTGACAGCAATCTCTGATCCGTCGCTTAATTATATAATGTTTTTCTCTTTCGGTTGCCTGGCCTGCGTTTGCATTGCTCTTTACAACGGCAAGAGAGGGTTGAAGCTCAAATGGCCGTTTTATTGGTTCTATCCAATTCACCTCAGCGTACTGGCTGCGATCTGGCTTTTATTCTTCCGACCGGTGCTTAACTAAGCGAGCGTCAAACCTCTGCGCGAAGTCGCTATATGCTAATTTGCATATAGTGCCGCCTATTTTGGAGCGTGAATAAGCAGGTATGAATGGATAATCAAGCTCCGAAATGGAAGCTTTCAATGCAAATCAGTATAGCATCAAGTCTCTTCTCTATAAAGGCCGCGCAACCAACAGAGTTCAGCAAAAAATTTCATCACCCTTCGATTTAATAAGATCTTCTTGATGCCTGTGTCGCTATGCCCACTAAACTATGCCTATAATTGCAAGAGCCTAAAAAGGCCGCTTTGCAGGTGCTGGAGGTTCAGCCCCTGCAAAGCGGCTTTTTAAAGAATCCAAAACCACCTAAAGCATGTTTTGACGCCTTCTAATTGATGTTGTTTTCTTTCCTGTCCATCTTTCATTCTCTTTATTAGATCTTGTATAAATGCGGAGAGCTTGTCAAAACTTGGCCTGAATCCCTGCGCTAATTTTCTTCCGCTGTGAATTGCTGCGCTCATTTGGCCTGAAATTTCCTGCTTCAGCTTGACTGTACAGAGTCTCTATGGATAACCATGCTTCAAGATATGTTCATTTGATTTCAAATCAGCATATCTATTTCAAAGGAGACATAGTCTAGAAAAATTATAAGCTAATTTTGCTTCTGAGCTCCCACATCGTTTCTTTATCCACACCCAAGTTCGTCGCCTTCAAGCTCGACCTTTTCAGTGGAAGGAGGATTTTAAAAGTTCATTCATCTTAAGGAAATCCCCGGTTTGAGAATCAGCTAGTGCAGACAGTCTTAATTGCGCTACAGTCCTATTTAGCTATAATTAAGCATTTTATAGGCTAAAAGCGTGTCACGCAATTAAGAGCGACAGCACTAGTCTCTTTTCCCCATTGCCTGGAACGCTGCTGGTTTCGCAAGCCTTAATGCCGATGGGTTTTCCGCAGAAAGGGAAAACTCTTCTTTGCATGCAACTCCTCCGCCATAATGCGCAACAACGATTCCAGGAAGAAAGTTATCCAGCAAAGCATGCTTTAACATAGCCGCCGTTTCGGTTTTAGGGTTCGTCAGCACTTGTCTGCGGAGGGTTGGCAATAGGACTGCGCCCACAAGAACAGCGTCAACAATCAGGGATATACCGCCTTCAGACACAATGTCATGTCAGCAGAGAGAATCGGCAATAAGTTGAAATTTATAAGTATGCACAAAACTGTTCAAATAGTCAAAATGTTGCAGAAGGTCAGAACTATACTGATTTTCATATACAGTTACCTTTTTTGGAGCTTGATTATACAGCGAGTGCAAAATGCCAATATCGGCATTTCGCACTACTCAATGGATAATCAAGCTTTAAAAAAGAAATATTTGATGAAAATCAACATAACGGGAAAGGCCTCGCCGTCAGCGAGGCCTTTCCCGTTATGTTGATGCGCGCCAGTATAATCGCCTGATTGCGCATTTGCTCATTGCCGGGCTGCGGCGCGACATCAGCCCGTTGAGGTTAAAATCGCCTCGGACCGCCTCTTTTCCTCCTTGTCGCATTTGTTCATTAAAAAAGTAAAGAAAAATGCCAGCCCCGACAACGCGATGATCATGACGAAGGTAGAATTGTATCGCCCTCCGCTGGCAGCCATCAAGGCTTCGGAAATAAGCGGACCTATCAATGCGGCGGGTATCAGCATAAAGTTCATCAAGCCGAAATTTGCGGGGTAGAAGCGCTGTCCAAAATAACGCGCCACTACTGCAGAAGCCATTGGCGGGCCTGCGCCGTAGCTTAAACCGATAAGCGCGATGCCAGCGAAGATCAACGCTCCTGCGCTGGAAAATGCACCCGCCAGGAGTATAAGCCCGCTCATTAGCAAACCTGCGCTGTTAACCGCCATGCTCACTCGACGGCCAAACCGATCAAACATAAATCCATAGAGAATTCTTCCAAATCCATTGAATACAGACACAATCAAACCCATGACAGGCGGCAGCCCAAACGCTGACGCTACGCCGGCTGCGTTGTTGATAACCAAAAGCCCGCCGGCGCCGGCGCTAACCCCGTAGCAGAAATAGATCCAGAAATGCGGCGTTCGCAGCATCTGGGCGGGAGAGAGCGCCTTCTCATCTTCTCGCGCCTCCTTCTTAGCGGAATCCGCTCCTCCAGACATTTTCGGCAATGCGCAGGCTGCGGGAGCTTTCATAAAAAACGAAGCGGCCAGCACAACAACGGGAACAACTGCCGCAAGAACAAGAAAAGCGGAAAAGATGCCGGATGCATCGATAAAAGCGCTGGCAGCGCCGCCGAGAACGATTCCGCCAATTCCAAAGCCCGTCATCAAAATGCCTGACGCCACTCCCGGCTTATCCGTAAACCACTTCATTGCGGTGCTGATGACGGCGTTGTATCCAATCCCCACGCCGCCGCCGCAAAATACGCCGTAAAAAATATTCAGCATGATCAGGCTGGCTTCCGGTTCATCCACAGGCAGGCGGGATACTCCGAAGAACCCAATCAAAAGCATTCCCGCAACAATTATCAGCGCAACGCGAACACCGAAGCGGCTGAGCAGACGGCCTCCGGCAAAACCTCCAATGCAAAAAGAAATCATGGAAATGGAAAATGTCAGAGAAAGCGCCTGCATTGTCCAGGACGGGAAGGCCAATGCCAGAGGCGCCCGGAAAATCGACCAGGCGTACAGCAAGCCAAAGAACAGAAGCAAAGCCACGCCTAAAGCCAAATATCCCCATCTCGTTTGAGCTTTTACCGGCATCACAATCAAAATCACAACCTTTTCTTTATTCTTAAGCAGTGGAAGGACTTAGATATACTGCTTTTCATATAAACTACTATGAAGCTTCGCTTCACCACTAAGGATGAAACCATCACTTATTTAAAGTTTTATTTCCGCTAAAATCGGCAAAAATATGGAAGGCAGGATAG
>JAISZB010000067.1 GCA_031269465.1 Clostridiales bacterium
TGCAAATCAAATTATAATGCAATGCAAATCAAATTATAGCAAGTTTTGGGTTAATTGTAAACAGCTCTAGCCTCCAAATCCGTGTCGATTTTTCTTAACCTGATAGTATTGGGGCTTCAGCTCCGGGCGGCCGAGCCGGCTCCGCCTCCATGGAGGCAGGCGATGATCTCTGCGCATGTGATTTCTTGATCGAAGCTTTTTGCAGGCATAAAGCGGCCTCCCGGCCGCGCCGGCGCCGTTCAAGCATATGACGGCGGATTTTTAAAGCTTTGAGTGCACCGATTTCGCATTCCGATGGATTTTCATCTAGTGCGGGATTTTAATGCATGCCGATTTAGGGCAAGCAACTGCATTCTTAAGCCGCTCAAAGAAGGCGGGGACTAGAGCGAGTTTGCAAAGGAATCAGTACTGTGCCTCACTGCAATAAATGTTAACCTGGACATATAATACTGACCATGAAAGAATTTCCTTTGACAATTGACGAGTTTATACATCAGAAAACGACAAAGATGCAGTGCAGTGCTTACCTATGCGAAGTGTCTAGAACGGGTTTGTGAGCGGCGAATCTTGGCGAGTTGGCGGGCTATTGTTTGAATGCTCTAAATGAGGGCTCCAGGCATCTGCCATTTCAGGGGCCACCTTCCAAGACGCAAGTCGCCTCGGCTCTGCAAAATCCGGGAGGCAATGGTTTTTCCCAACCGGTTGTAACACGGCGGCGCGTGGAAGTCGGCGAAACTTATATTGGCGCTGAAGAATCGGGCGGAAAGCGCCGGTGTCGCGCCGAGGGCTAGTTGCCCTAGCCGTCGAAATTTAAAGCCATATTAGCAGAGATATTCTTCTTAGGATTTTAGCAATGAAAAATCAATGTATACAATTGAGATCTGACATATGACAGAAATGGAGTAAATCTTAGCTATGATAGAAAATTTAAAGAGAATATTGTTAATTATATTTGCGGTAATAGTGATTTTTTTTATATAGGTCTATATCTACCTGGTGATTATTTGCATTTGGAATATTATACCGGATTTTTGACTTCGCCCGCTCCTGACGTGGCGCTCTGCTTTCTGTCGCAGGAGAGAACCCTCTTCTCCCCTGCGGAGAATCCGCAGGCTGCGAGGATGGCTTCAACCCTTTCCGCGAAAAAGCCGCCGAATTCCTCCACCAGCCCGTTCGAGTCGATTCTTGAAAGCGTTCTCCTGTAGGCGGCGCCGTGCCTCGCAGCGGGCGCCGCACAGGTTCGGCTAGAATCCGTTCGCCATGGCGAAGGAGGCGAAGCCGGCGAAAGTGCGGCATCCCCTGAAAATGGCGGCTGTGGTGACGATCGCCATGCACGCCAGGCTGTGGCGGACTTACCCATTTTGCCAAGGATCCGCCAATTCCTTGGCCTTTTCCTTTAAATTGCGCAGTACGCCTATATATTCCGAATCGTCCCCGCTGATTTCGCCGGCGTCCTCTTGAACCAGGCCACCGGCTCCGGAACTGGAATTACGCCCCTGTCCATTTATCCTTATATTCGCCGAAATTTCAGAGCGGGAGGCGCCTCCCGCGGCTGGTTCCCCAGGAAGCGCCCAGGCCTCCACGGGAACCCCCTCGCCGGCTGTCGTCTTTATGCTGAACGGCCAGCCTTCGCGTCCTTTGTGCATCGCTGAATTCCTCTTTCTTGACATTTTGCGGAAATCATGCAAAATATCAAGTGGAAAATTATTCCTTAATTCCTTGGTATTCCGCCAGTTTCGATGGCGCAGGGCGGATTCTGGGAAATATGGGGCGAAGCCTCCCGGCGAAATTCGACATCTTCCGTTAGCCGTTAATCTTTTTGAATGCTCCTAAATACTGAATAAAAATCACTTTGGCGATGCAAATCAGTTTAAACGAAATGGAAGTCTCTGAGAAGAAACTTACTATCACATAATAAAATAGATAACTCAACTTCTCAATGAAAGACTTTAAGGCATGAATATATAATTATGTAATTTACCTGATATTGCTAATTAATTTTATGACATCTGACTTTCTAGGCTTTTCAGCTCCTGGATCCAAGCCGGATTCATAGAATGCGACAGTTTTAGACTTTGAATATATGCGCTTGATTCTCCTTTTAGATAAAGCAACCCCGGAATTTCGTCCAAAAGGCTTTGAAACAGCTCTTTTTGCGACAGTTCAAGCTCTTCCTCAGATTGCAGGCGTTCAGGAGCAACTCTTTCATCCTCGCCTTCGGGCAGGCGATTGCGGAGAAGCCGCAAACTATCCTCGTTCTGTATAAATTCAGTGCAGATGGAAACTACGACTTTAAAAAAGTAGCTTGGCTTCAAGCTCTACGCCTTCGAATTCTATGGAAATCGCTTTTTTCTTGGAACGATGTATTTTAAAGTTTTGAAGGGGCAGTCGCGGACGAACCCCTCAATGTACTCCTCAGCGGTCTCCACGCCATTCAGCGGGATCGCCTTGCCAAGGAAGCTTGGTTCCGTCGGCGAGCAGTTGCCGCGCTCCGTTGATCTTGCCGCCTTGCAAAACGCTCATGTCTTGGCTTCACACTGCACCGAAACTGTAAGCTCCGCTTCAGCGGCGAAATCAACGCCTGTATATCCGCCGCCCCCGAGGGCAGTCTCAACTTGATTGCTCTCACAACGATAAAACTGCATTAAGATTTATCGAGCTGTAAAATAAGTTGGCAGACATGCGCGCTGCAATAGAGAATTTGATGTTGTTTTTCTTCATCACCCAGTAGTATACAGGCAACATTATAAATAAACGTCTTGAGAAGCCCCAGGGAGAAAAGAGATCGTAAAAGGAAAATAGTGCTGTGTTGACGACAACCGCCCAAAATGGCGACAGATTTATCCTCGGCAGAAGATATCCCCTAAAATAGAATTCTTCCGTTAAGGGGGCAATTATGCCATGCGTGAACATGCCCAATAAAGAAGTGAAGATTAGGCTTCCTTTTGAAAACTTCGTCAAGGTATATTCTCTCCACTTGAAACCAGGAACAAACCAAATATAATTGTTTTCAATTGGCTTATATCTTACAAAAGGCAAGACATAAGCAACAAAAACAACCATAAAAGCTAGATATTCAAAGACTTTTGATTTTTTCAAGTAAGGTATCAGCTTAAAGATATTAAAATCAACAAAAATCAACGCTCCCAACTGAACTGGAAGAATTGAGGCTAGCACTGTAAGATAATAGGCAGTTATTGAAGTAACTCCTAATTTTATTGCTAATGGTAAAATAGAATCATATACTGCAATATTGATTAAACCTGGCACAAGATGAAGAAGTATTGTTACAGATGCACTGTGCTTCTTAAGTTCATTTACGTCCTGCAAAATATATATCTCCTTCATTTTAGATTTTTAAACAAATATCATAAGATTTTTTTACATTCTTATTAGTGGGGTGAACATCAATGAATAGACCTTTGTAAACTTTGTATAAAATAAGATATTTACTGTACAAAGGCAAGCAAATTCATGAAAACGACATGGCTGTCTGATCAAATGAATCTCAAAACCCTCTAGCCGAAGTAAATATTCCGGGAGGCTGCGTCTCTTCAGGTGGGAGTAATCAACCCTTTATTAAAGTTCTAAATGGGAATTTCTGATTAATTCAAGCCTTTTGGCGGCTTGAACCCCAGCGTATGTTCAAGAACTCCGCTTCAGCGGCGAAATCAACGCCTGTATATCTGCCGTCCCCGAGGGCAGTCACAACTTGATTGCTCTCACATCGATAAAACTGCAATAAGATTTATCGAGCTGTAAAATAAGTTGGCAGACATGTGCGCTACAATAGAGAATTTGATGTTGTTTTTCTTCATCACCCAGTAGTATACAGGCAACATTATAAATAAACGGCTTGATAAGCCCCAGGGAGAAAAGAAATTGTATAAGGAAAATAGTGCTGTGTTGACGACAACCGCCCAAAATGGCGACAGATTTATCCTCGACAGAAGATATCCCCTAAAATAGAATTCTTCCGTTAAGGGGGCAATTATGCCATGCGTGAACATGCCCAATATAGAAGTGAAGATTAGGCTGCCTTTTGAAAACTCCGTTAAGGTGCTTTCGCTCCACTTGAAAGCAGGAACAAACCAAATATAATTGTTTTCAATTGACTTATATCTTGCAAGAAGTGCGACATAAGCAACAAAAACAACCGTAAAAGCTAGATATTCAAAGACTTTTGATTTTTTCAAGCAAGGAATCAGCTTAAAGATATTAAAATCAACAAAAATCATCGTTGACAATTGAACTGGAAGAATTGAGGCTAGCACTGTTAAATAATACGCAGTTATTAAAGTAACTCCTGATTTTTTTGCCAATGGTAAAATTGAAGCATATACTGCAATATTGATTAAACCTGGCACAAGATGAAGTAGTATTGTTACAGATGCACTGTGCTTCTTCAGTTCCTTTATGTCCTTCAAAATATCTATCTCCTTCATTTTAAATTTTAAACAACTATCATAAGTTTTTTTACATTCATATTAACGGGGTGAACATTAAAGAATAGTCAGCTTGGCGAGTAATTAGTCTACTCAGGTCGGATCCTTAGAAAATTTGGAACTGTTCCGACAACTCTGTTTGCTTTATTGACCAGTCAAAAGAGCATAAGAGGAAAGCTGCCGTTCGATCGGCTGATGCGCACAGCCGTGTCTCTCGTACGAACATCCATTTCAGCGAAGACACCGATTTGGAGGCGACCCAGCAGTCTTTCCGCGAGGGGGGTCCAAAATAAAGTTGGAGGCATTCGAATTATTGTTTGACACTACTGTCGAGCTCGACTGCAGCGGATATTTCCAAACATGGCACGGATACAGGGTTTCGGCGATCGACGGGAGCAGAATCGCGCTGCCCGCAGCGGATGCGCCCGGGGCGGCGTTCGGATGCCAGGGGCCGGAAAAGGACGCGCCGACGGCGCAGGCTTCGATTATCTGCGACATATACAACCAAGTTGCGGTCGACGCGGAGATAGATCCTTTGTCGACAGATGAGAGTACCATGGCTGAAAGGCGCCTGGACTCGCTTTCGGGAAAGAGGTGCTCCGCGAGGGAGCCGGCCGTCTTCGATCGGGGCTATCCGTCCTTCGATCTCATACATAAATTGGTAACACTGGGATTTACCTACGTTATGCGCGCTCCGAAGAACTTCAACCAGGACGCCGCCGCGCAGAAGGAGGGCGACGGAAGGAT
>JAISZB010000113.1 GCA_031269465.1 Clostridiales bacterium
TATACTGCTTTTCATATAAACCCCTATGAAGCTTCGCTTCACCACTAAGGATGAAAATATTAAGCCATTTGTGTGTTTGAGGCATGGACAAATGTCCATAAAATGTATTTTCGTACAAAACTGCCTTTTTAGTAGCTTGATAATACAGCGAGTGCAATTGATATCGGCATTTCGCACCACTCAATGGACAGTCAAGCTCCAAAAAAGGAACATTTGATGAAAAGCAGTATATGTAGTACATGTCAGCAATGCTATGCTCGAATCCGCAGATTACAAAAAACACCACCGGCACGTACTCGCCGAGTATCCTGCCGGTTGCATCCTATGCGGATAAGCTGCAAAGAACTCCTGCGCAAACGAAGATGTTGCACAACACTCCAAAGGCGAATGCCACAGGGAAAAAAATCTCGCTTTTAGAAACCGCTGTTTGCATTACTCTTGCCGCAAGCGCACCTGGCGAATATACTGCTTTTCATATAAAATTACTTTTTTGGAGCTTGATTATACAGCGAGCGCAAAATGCCGATACCTGCATTTCGCACCACTCAATGGATAATCAAGCTCCAAAAAAGGAACATTTGATGAAAAGCGGTATAGCTGAATTCTCCAGAGTATGCGCATACCGCCGCAATCGTCACAGCTCCGGCAAAGTTTCCGGCATAGACCACAAAACAGTTTTTAAGCATCTTACATACTGACGCGTCTTTATTGAGTACTGAAATGACTATCAGGCAGTTTCCGGTAAAAAGCTCCGCGCCCAGAATCATGAGCATAGCCAGCCAGAACGGAAAAAGCAAGCCGCTTGCAAACCGCGCAGCAGAGACGGTTTGCAAGCTATGGGAAGCGATGCTTGAAGCAACGGCGCCGAAGCTATAAATGTTCAAGCAAGCGTTGCAAGTGCAAAAAGCTGCCAGGCAGGCTTGACTGTCTTTGCTTTTCCAGCCAGGCAGTAGTTATCTATAATCTCAGGCGCCGAATACACTGTTGCCGCCCTCTTAGACGTTAATGGGGACGAATGGAATTCGTCCGGGGACGAATGGAATTCGTCCGGGGATATTCGCCCTGGGGAGGAATTGGAATTCATCCTGGCGGCGAATCCAATTCGACCTTGGACGAATCGAATTCATCAGAGGATTGAATTCAATTCGACCTAGATAAACGGATTGACGTCATATGGCATCATAAAGTGGCGGTAAATGACTTCATATCTTTATTATCCATACCGATGATTTGCCGCCGCATGTACCGAAATCAGAGTTTTCAAGTGCAAATCAGCATAAAACGATTTTCATCAAATGTTCCTTTTGGAGAGTTTGATTATCCATCGGATGGTGCGAAATGCCGATATCAATCGCACTCGCTGTATAATAAAGCTCCAAAAAAGGCAGTTTTCAATGAAAATCAGTATAAATAACGCTCATTTCCTGATCTCTTCGAGTCGCGGAAGCCAGTCTATTCCAACTTCTCAGCAACGCGCAGATAGCAGGCATCCGCTTTCTCGCTGTATTTCTCCATCATCCGCTTCGCCGTCCCCTTAAGATTTTCCGCGAAGCTTCTGTCCGCCATAGATTTGCAATTGATGCTGACATTTAGACTTGCTCCAATAAGAGCAGCCTTGCAAAGCAAAACGCCTACCCCAACATCTGACAAAGCAACCGATGAGCCTATTTCCGCAAGCTCTTCATGAAGATCGATTGCTTCGCAGCAATTTTCCATTATTTCAATCGGCGCAACCGAAGCGGCGCGAAGCGCTTCTTCCATCGCCAGCGCCTTTGCCTGCATTTCTTCCTGATTATTCTTTGGCAATGTGTATGCTTCAGCCAAAGGAGCGAACGCTTCGGCATCTTTTTCAACCAATGAGAGAAGAGACTCCTGCAAAGAAGTTGCTTTATCACGGATTCTATTAATGTCTTCCTGCACATCCGCATACTTCTTCTTGCCCAAAGTCAGATTTGAAACCATGCTGCCCAAGGCGGCGCCTGCGGCGCCTGCCAGAGCGGATGCGGAGCCACCGCCCGGCACGGGTTCCTTGGATGACAGCCTGGCAATAAATTGCCTGCAGGTTTTGTCAGTCAAGTCCATGTACAGTCCTCCTTTTTAGATGTTGAGCCTGGCCGAACGCATGCTTTGCTTCTACTGATTTTCATTGGATAATACCTTTTTTGGAGCTTGATTATACATCGAGTGCGATTGATATCGGCATTTCGCACCACTCAATGGATAGTCAACAAAAAAAGGACATTTAATGAAAATCGGTATACTTGCATATGAAAGCTCTTATTTTGAAGTTTGACTGTACAGCGAGTGAGATTGATATCGTCATTTCGCAACTTGAAAGTGGACTCTCAAGCTCCAAAATCGGTGCATTTGGCTGTAAATCAGTATAGAAAATGACAGCGCTTAGTCAATGCCTTGGTTTTCAGCCTTCCAATCCATTATCCATGATGGTTTCAGCGCGGATAAACCGCTTGAAGCCATCCCTGAAACCAGAGCTTTCAGATGCGAACCATGCCCAAAAATAAGACAATTTGATGCATATGCATGTCCGCTTATCAAAGTTTAATGGATTATTAGAGATAAATCAAGTCCACTATGCAACCACATTTTAAACAGCTGAAAATGCCGATGGTATCCTCCGCATTTAGAGATTTTCAGTCAAAACAGCTATTACAGTCAGATCCATACTCAAATCAGTACATAAAAAGAGAGCGCGATGCGCCCTCTTTTTATGCGGCGCCTTAGCTGCAGGCACCGCCCCAAAGTCGATTTTATCTTCCTATGTTCCCAATCGGTATCTCCGATCCATGCGCAAGGTTCTTAATACATAAGTCCTGACAATCTTAAACTGCCTTTCCAGGCTAGCGTAGCTTCCTCCTTCCAGTTTCATGCATATGTCCTTAGTCGAAGGATTCTTCTTTGGGCCGCCTGAAATCGCAAATGCGCTGGAAAATGAAAGAAGAGACAGCTTTTCCCTGAACGCTCCTCTGTCCACACCCCCAAGGATGCTTCTAAGCTTTGCAGTTTGGGCTTTTGTAACCGATATCCTGCAGTTCAGGCGAGACATCTCTTCTCTTTGGCGCCGCATGACTTCCAGCAATTTTTCGTTCAGCCTGTCTATCTCATCGCATGCATCAGCTTTTTGGGATTGGATGCGCCTCAGTTCGATATCCAAGATATCAAGCATTTTTTCAATCCCGGTTTTTTCGACTTCCGAAAGCGGCCTTCCCATGCGTTCCAGCAAAATGCTCTGGCTTCTCCTCTGCCCATCTTCGCTTGCAAGCAAATTCAAAAGCTTCTTGCTGTAGAAGCTGTATTCCTCCTTAAGCCTTTCGGCCTCTTTTATATACTTTTCCATAGGCATCTTCACTGCCCCCTATCCTGCATGTTTCACCAACTTATCTTTAATAGGACATATTTGAAATATGCGCTCATATGCGATGTTTTGAAAATTCCGTCAGCGGTGATCTAGAGCTTATCCGCAAATTAAATGAAATGCCTTAAAATAAGAATTCTCTAAAATTGCAATTGCTTTCAGCATAGCAGCGGATTAAACTCTAAAGGCGCGATTCCTATGTTTAGGAATCTCCAATGGCGCCACGAGAAAAACAAGAAAAATCTGGAGAATATACTCATCAGGCATTTTTCTTCACATATAGTTTACCCCGCAACATGCAAAAAATGAGCGATAAAACATCTTGGATGCAATTGGAGGCAGTTGCAGATGCCAGAACGCCTGCCTTAAAGTACCAAGCAATACTTTCTATTTCATGCGCAAATTCAGCGTGATTTCAGCTTTTGAGTCTAAGCTTCTCCACTAATGATGAAAGCTGTAGCTTAATAAATCTTTCAGGTGATTTTATCAAATTCCGTTGCTGCTTTCGTTTATAGTTCCTATATTTGGAGAATGGCTGTAAGGGAGTGCGAAGTGCATATATTGGCATTACGCACATTAAAAGCGGACTCTCAAGCTCCAGCATGGGTGCCTTGGCTGCAAATCAAACATGCGCTTATATATACCCTTGGTAAATAACGTAATCCTGCGCGCTTCTAGAAAAACCGGCTGACTCCAGAGCATTCTTCGCGTCTTCTGGATACTGCTTCACAATAATCCTCGTTATCTGAGCATACAGCCTTCTGGCTTTGTATTCTTGCGCAAACAAGCGCAGCGTCTCGCTCAGCCTGGAATAATCAAGCACCCTGAGCGTCTGCCCTTTATTCTCAAAAAGAGCTGAAGGCGCGCCCGCCTGAAGAGCGACGCAGGTTCCGGGTAGGTTCATAAATGAGCGCTCTGGCTCCAGTTTTATGAGCTTTCCCCATATTTGACACGGATCTGCGGCGCATAGCCAAACTATGGCATCTCCTGGTCGATCCAAAGCCAGGTTCAGTTTTTCAAACTCTTCTGCTCTTACAAACTGCGCTCCCGAAAGCCCTTCAACGAAGTAGCCTCTTCTCACTTTACCTGATATTTCCATAGACCGGAGCCTTTCTAGAGCACTAGCCCAAGATATGCCGCATATTGTTTCTCTGCAGGCAATGACGCACTTATCAAAGACAGCGTCAAGCCTTTTATCTGAGGATTCAATCAAAGGCCTAGAAAGCTCCCATCTGCCGGAAGACATTGATTGCGAGCGTGAACTGGCGCGCCGCTTCACAGCGGCAAGAGTTTGGCTTTTTTGCGCTGCTTTGTCTTGCCTGCCTTGATCAAGCCACTGCCGCACCGGTAAAAAGCTGTCCGTCCGTACAATTCCCTTTTCAAGCAAGGAGAAAAGCGGCTCATATGGCGAACGCCCCTCAAGCTTCCCAGCGATGGCCTGCCAAAAAGAAGCTCCCCTCTTTTTAAGCGTACTGGCTATCAAGCGCTCATCTTGGGTAAAATCCTCGCTAAGGCTGGGCAGCTCGGCATCCCAGTCAATATCTAAAGTTCTATGAAAAGAAACATTTTTCCCATTTTCCATGCAGTAGACGAAATCTCCTTTAGCCAGCAAAGCGTCCAGTTGAGCCGGCCTGTAGCCGTTTACTCTTGCAGGGAGAATCGCGCTTTCCCATAATGCGGCTGGATAAGCGCAATCCCTTAAAGCGTTAAGCGCCGCTTCAAGCTGCTCTTCGCTTGAGCCGGCAAATTCCTTCCTTCCTGCCATTAATGCCGCGAAGCAGGAAGGCGGGTGAGTTGAAGCCTCTTTTCTCCTAAGGGCCAATGTTTCCCTTCTGGCTCTATCATACACATCCGCGTGATAATGCATACCGCCGTCAAATATTATGCTCTCGCTTTCCAAAAGAGCATTCAGGTGCCTTTGAGCTTCCTCTGCGCAAATCCCATATCTGTCAGCGAGCCCGACTGCGTCAAAGGAACCCTTATACCTCAAGCATCGCCTGATTATATGCCCCCAGGACTCATCATCCCCAGACGCGTACTCGCCGGCGTGCTCCGCCGCTATCCAAATCCCTGGAAAAATGCGAAGAACCCGACCCGCTGACTCCAATGATTCCAACCAGGCTATCGGAACCTCAATTTCCCCTGATATAAGATCACCCTCGATCATAAGTAGAGAATGCAGTTGGGCTTCGCTTTCCGGAAGCTTCACCCTTTTCGCCGCGTCAGCCAGCTGCTGCCGGGCAGGCGCCAAAATGCCATCCAGAGCCTTCTCGCTTGCGAGAACCGCATTTGAAGGGACTACCGCTTCATACATCAACTCCGCCTCTGCAGCCCTGCGCAAAGGCAAGGACATAGGAGACGGATGTGAAAGATTAAGCTCCAGAACCGTTATTCTTCCCGATCCCATTCCTTCAAGAACCTGCTTCAAACCGTCAAGATTCCAATAATCCTCGAGACATTCCCTCAAAGTTTCCATTATTAGCGGATGGCTTTGAAACCGCGCTGTCTGCTCTAGCAGCCGCGCTCCGCGCAGGCGCTGAATCCAAAGGGGCTGGCGCCCGGATTTTCTCGTTCCCATCATCAAGGCTCTGGCGGCATTGTATCGGAATGCCATGCTAAATAGAGCTGTGGAGGGAAGCAAAGCTTCAAGGATTCCCGCAGCCTCTTCAGGGCTTATCAATCGCAGGAGCCCGTGCGGTATATCAGCGCTGCCAAAGCCAAACAAAAGGAAGCCATCATCCTCATCATACACCCCTATATCCATTCCCGAATTCCTCTTGGCGACTTCTCTGGCAAGAAGCGCAAGCGGAGCATTAACAGCTCTGCCGAATAGCGAGTGAACCATAAGCTGGCTTTCCCCAGCCGCATCCTTAAAATGCTCCATGATGACGCATGTATCGCTGGGAAGGCATCCGGTGCAGGCTATCTGCTCCTCCAAGTATCCTTTTACCTTTTCACCAAGCGCAGGCTCTACTCCCATGCGCTGAAGCTCTTCAACCACCCCGCCCTTCTTCAAAGCCTCCTGCAGGCGCCTAAGCGAAGCTCCGAACGCTCCGCTGATATCAATGGCCCTGCTGGCGCCGTCTCCCTTCCAAAATGGAGGCTGAGCCCCCTGCGTTGAAGTCTGGGTGACTGTTACGGCATCTTTCGATATCCCAGTTATTTTCCATGCAAACACTCCGAGCAGGAATCTGTCCCCTACCCTTGCCTCAAAAACAAACTCTTCATCCAGCTCTCCCAGCTTAACCCCGCTTTCAGTCTTGACCGCGAACAATCCTCTGTCAGGTATTGTTCCTCCCGCGTTAAGGGCGAGCATTCTGCTGTAGGCGTCGCCTTCAACTTTTCCGTTAATTCTATCGTAGAGAAGCCTGGGCCTGGCTGGCGCATCGCTAAAGTGCTCATAGTCGCCCGCCAGCATGCATAGGACTTCATGCACATCCTGCCTTGTCAGCGCCCTAAAAGGATAGGCCCTTTTAATCACCGCCAGAGCATTGTCAAGAGTGTAGCTTTCTCCCGCAGCCATTGAAACAAGATGTTGAGCCAGTACATCAAGGCAGCGGCGCGGAGGCTTTGAAGGCTCAACGCCGCCGCAGGCGGCGGCCCAGGCGCTTAGTGCGCAGTACAGCCCTTCATGGACTGTGCGCGGAAGCATTCGCATTAAGCTGACGGCGCCTGGGCTATGGCCTGCGCGTCCCAAACGCTGTCTTACAGAAGATATGGTTCTGGGATTTCCCACTTGAAGAATGACGTCGATTTCACCGACATCTATTCCAAGCTCCATCGATGATGTAGCGCACAGGAGCCTGATCTTTCCGTCCCTGAGGTCTTGCTCGGCCTGAAGCCTTTTTTCTTTTGACATGCTTCCATGATGAGTTCTGGCAAACCCCTCCTCTATCTCATTTACGTAGTAAGCAAGCTTTTCAGTCTGCGTTCTAGCCTCTGCAAAGGCAATTGCGCAGCGGGCCCCTTTGCAGCTATCATGCGCCTTCTTGGCGATATTAGGCCATATGTTGCGTTGAGGTTCGCCATTATCAACAAAAGTATCCAGAACATCAATTGCGATTTTCTTCTTCATTTTTGGAGCGGTGATAACCGCGCCATCTGGCGACAAGTACTCAGCTGCTTCGGACAGCGGCTCTATTGTCGCGGAAAGGCCGATTCTTTGTGGCGGCGCGCAGCAGAGATTGTCAAGCCTAGCTGCGCTAAGCATCAAATGAGCGCCTCGCTTGGAGCCTATGACAGCATGCAACTCATCTATTATTAGAGCTTTAGCGGCCTTAAGCATATTTCTTCCTGAAACGCTCGTTAAAAGCAGGTAAAATGACTCAGGAGTCGTAATGAGTATATGCGGCGGAGACTTTATCATCTTCGCCCTTTCTGTTGAAGAAGTGTCTCCGGTCCTTATCGCTGCGGAAACCGCAAAATCGTCAAGGCCAGCCTTCTTAATAAGGCCTTCAAGAGGCTTTCTCAGGTTTTCGCGAATATCCCCCGCCAATGATTTTAACGGGGATATATAGATGAGATATACCTTTTTTTCGAGCCGTTCCTCTTGAGCAAGGCGCACCAGCCTGTCTACGAAAACCAGGAAAGCTGAAAGCGTCTTTCCTGTACCTGTAGGAGCGCTGACCAGAACATGCCTGCCTTCTGAAATAGCCTTCCAGGCGCATGCTTGTACGAGGGTGGGCGCTCCGTAGGTTTCATCGAACCATTCCTGCGCGTTCATTGAGAAGCCGCATAACCGCCAATTGAAGCCGTCCTCTTTTTCATATGCATTCATTCGTTCATCCTCCTTCATGAGGGAATTGGCCATATTCATTAGCCGTAAACCATTTGCTTTAAGGCTGTGAGACGGGTGGATTTGAGAAAAGATTGAATAAGCCAGTGTGCACATCAAAAAATCCCTTGGATTAAGGGATTAGTTTGCACTATATACTGATTTTCATGTTAATTGCAATATTTGAATCTAGATATGCAGAATCTCCATGATTAACCGAGATACAATAAGGTATTCGGTTGAAAAACGGTGTAAATAAGTATTTTGGAGCATTTTTCAAAGTTTCATTTATGGCTTTAACATAGATTGCCGAGAAGTCGCCCGCCTCTTTAGGCGGCGCGATGAATCGGCAAGGTCTTAGAGATTGCGAGAAAGCGCTGGTTTCTGCTTGAGCCGTATGGCGCTGGTTTTTTATTGCGCGAATGCGCTGATTTTTTATAATATTTTGGCTTGGCAACCCGCAATAATTTTGATGATACTATATAAGTCGTAAATGTGAAAAGAGCTGATATATATTGGATTTAGATGCAAATGCGCACTCAGTATTCTTGATGTTTCTCCATCTTGCATTGATTATCAAGCATCGTAGAAAAGTGATGGATAATATGATTTCAGATAGACTTAAAGAAATTTTTCCTTACATCGCTCCTAACTGCCACATTGCTCTAATGGAATGGAACCATGGCATTGATCACATCCATGTGCTTTATAAAGCTCATCCTAACACAGAACACAGCAAATTTACCAATGCCTGCAAAAGTGCTGGCAGCCGGATCATCAAAAAAGAAAATGAATCCATCCGAAAAAAGTTATGGAAAGAATATTTTTGGTCAAGAAGCTTCTGTCTGCTGACTGCTGGTGGAGCGTCTATTGAAGCTATTGAGAGATGCATTGAGAATCAAGGCGGAAAATAATGTATAAGGCATTTCAGCTCCGCGCCTATCCTAATAAAGAGCAAGCAATTCTATTTGCTGAAGCGTTTGGATGCGTCCGTAAAGTTTACGATCTTATGCTTGAAGATAAAATCAAACTCTGTCAAGAAACAAAAGAAATGCTGCATGCCGCCCCGGCAATGTATAAAGAGCAATATCCATATCTCAAAGAAGCAGGCAGCCTTGCGCTCGCCAGCGCCCAGCTGAATCTGGAGGCGGCATATAAGAATTTCCTTGAGAATCCAGATGCTGGCTTTCCAAATTTCAAATGCAAGCATCGCGGTGAAAATTCATATGCAGCAAATTGTGCAAGCAACAATATTCGGATAGAAGATCAATATATCATGCCGCCTGAAGCTGGACGCGTCCGAATCAAGAAACATAGGGCGGCGCCGGATAATTGCAAGTTGCAAGAGCCATATACTGAACGTCCACCGCATTGAAAGCAAAAAGATTAAAGAGCCAATAATAAAGCAGTTTTACCGGTTCAATATTTTCATGGCATTCATGGAGAATCGAAACAAAATATCCTCCGGATGGCTCTTGAGCGGCCTACAGGATTTCATTCTTCCGTCCATGGCACGCATGCCCGTCTCGGAACAAGACATATTCCCGAACATTCCAAAAACCAAGTTGCTCTCCATTCTGACAGTCCTTTCCTGATATGCCGGGATTTTTGATTTTCTGAATATCGAAAGCCGCAGCCTACTTTAGCTGTCGGCAATATCTTATGCATATTATCTGCAGTCTCAATGC
>JAISZB010000119.1 GCA_031269465.1 Clostridiales bacterium
CTGTCAACAAAGGCGGAAAGAGGAAGCTGAATCAATCTCCAAAGTATGTATTTGGCTTTCAGCTATTTGACAGAGTGCAGATGTCGGACGGACGAAAGGGTTTCATCTTCGGGAGGCGATCAAGCGGAAGTTTTGACGTTCGCACGTTGGACGGAACAAAGCTGTCTGCGGGAATCAGCTGTAAAAAACTCAAGCCTTTAGAGAAGCGCAAAACAATATTGACGGAAAGGAGCATGCGGCTTCCTCCCCATGCCTAAAGGCGGGGGCATCCGCCGCATAACAACTTTGCTGATGACATATTTTCTGCACTTCTAAAGACGCGGAAGCGCTCAGTCTTACAAGGCGCGAACCGAAGCGGCACAGCCCTTTTAATTTATAGGGGAGGAGGAGGCATATTGCTTTCAATGGCAGTAATAGACGACGAATATTATTTAAGGCTTGGAATATCCGACGTCATCGAGCGGTGCGGGCTGGGAATCCAAATGGTTGGAGAGGCTGCGGACGGGGAGGAGGGCTTTGATCTCATCATGAAGCATCGCCCGGACATAGTCCTCGTGGACATACAAATGCCGATTCTAAACGGCTTGGAGCTTATGAAAAAGCTGAGGGAGAGCGATATCGAGTCCAAGGTGATCGTGCTCAGCGGCTTCAATGAATTCGAGTACGCGAGGACGGCCCTTGAGAACGGGGCGGTCGCGTACCTGCTAAAGCCCATAGACAAAGATCAGCTTTTAAGCGAGCTAGAAAGGGTCTCCTCAATCATTAGGGAGGAAAGAAGCAGAAGAAGGTGCCATTCAACGCTGAAGGCTGAGTTCGACTCCATAAAGCGTGAATTTTTGCGGAAGCTTCTCGAGGGGGAGATCCTAGACGAAGGTTTGATTGAAAAAAAGCTGGGCCTTATAGATCTGCCTGTCGAGGGGGAGAGCTTGATCGCTTGCTGCGTCAAGCTGGATTCCCATGAGATCATCGAGGCGAATATGGATGAAGCCCAGATGGGTGCCTTTATGGAGGCCGTATCGGACTCGATAGAGCGCAACATGCTGGAAGGCCTCGGATTCACTGGACTCTTGACGGACATGGGAGATTACAGGTGGTGCTTGATAATCCATCCGCGCAAGGAAGGGGACGGAGCTGCAGGAGACTTGATTGAATGCTGGGGTGGATTCATAAGCGAGATGGGCGCCTGCTACAAGGCTGACTTCTCAATAGGGATAAGCCGGGTGCACGAGGGTATGGAGTGCGCAAGCTCCGCCTGGCGGGAAGCCGAGGAGGCGGCCGGGCGCAAGCTAATGCCCGGAGGCGGCAACATCTCATTCATAGGGGATCCGGAAGAGGGCGGACGCAAACGGAGCGCGAAGGAGATAATAGACTACATCAAGCGCAACTGCGCGAGAGACATTTCAGTGAACTCCGCTTCCCAAAGCCTTTACATCAGCCCGTACTACCTGATGCACCTGCTGAAGGGCGAGACGGGGAGGACCTTTAACGACTGCCTGACCGGCTGCAGGATGGAAGCCGCGAAGGAGCTCCTGAAGCTCCCCGGGAGCAAGATAGCCGGCGTATCAAGGGCTGTGGGCTACAGGGATGTAAAGTACTTCAGCAAGATTTTCAAGAAGGCTACGGGAGTTTCTCCGAGCGCGTACGCGAAGATTCTGAACTGCGGCAGCCTCAACGCCAATAGCAGCTGATTTTGAGGGAAGAGCTTGCGCTCTTCCTTTTTTGCGCGGCTGTCTTGGGCGGCAGCCCTGCGGTGAGGGCTCGCTGCAGGCTTGGCAGCTGGAACTCTCAGCCAAAGTCAGGGGCATCGCTTGCGTCAAAATCCCCGAACCGCATCTCAGCCTCTGTATCGGCGTTTTCGACAAGCGCGATTCTGCCGTTTTGCAGAGTCTCAATCTTCATCGTGTTCGGTAGCCCTCCTCAAATGCTCATTATAAAGCTCTACAGATTGGTCTATAATGGAGTTGTGCTCAAGCATAGTATATGACTGGCTTGACTTAAAGCGAATCGTGCCATTTTCTTTATACAATGAAAAGAATTCTATATCCTCATTGTGACCATCGCCGGTTTTGAGTTCAAACCACTTGCATAAAAAATCGCTATGCGTAGCGATGAATATCTGTACTCCGTTGCGCGAGAGTTCAAAGAGAATGTCCACAAGCACGGGAACAAGCTCCGGATTCAGGCTGTTTTCCGGTTCGTCCCAAAATAACACGCTCTCGCTCTCAATGAGACCGTTCCGAAGCAGCTTCCATAACAATCCGAACTTTTGAAAACCGCTTGCTTCGAGAGAAAATGGTATTTTACCTTTGTCGGACATGACAAAAAAAGTATTGTTCTCATAAGAGATCTCACCGCCGATCACTTCGCTTATTCTCCCAAGCACTTTTGCGGCGTTTGGCGTGATTTCCCTTGTTTCAGGCTGCATCGCATTTTCTAAAATATCTATTTCCGAATTGTTGTATGGTAAATTATACTTTTCGGACATTGGGTATATTTCAGGGTGAGACAACATCTCAGCTGCAGGTATAAATATGTGCTTGTTTTTATCGTATTTCTCGTCTTCAAATGGAAACACTTCTATTTTGTTACTGATTTTACGCATATTTGCAGTGCCATGATACATATGAAAACCGTAAGAAGAACTGTAGGGATGACCCAATGCCGGCTGTATGGCTGTTGCGCGCAGCAAGGTTGTTTTCCCCGTCCCGTTGCTGCCTATAAACACATTTACCCCGGGGCAGAAGTCCATTGCGAACTCGCCCTTGAATACAAAGAAATCTTTGATTTCCACACGACTGATGGCCATTTACTTGCCCTCCTCCATACCGAATAGATTCAATTGCTCGCCGCTGTTGCTCTGTGCCGCAAGCTCCGCCGCCTTGGTTTGGACTTCCGGCCAGGCGATGACGAGGGAGTTGTAGGCGTAGGCTTCCTGTGCCCAGCCCTGTTCGGTGAAGATAATCAGCTTCTCACGCATCCCGCCTGCTCCGAACATTTCATTGTTGTCTTGGAGCAGTTTGGAGAGTTCGTCCCACTTGCGGTCTTCACCGCTCTGCCGGACGACAGTCTGCCGTGGTCTTTTGACGTGGACGCGAATCTGCTCCGCTTGACATCAGAGGCTTACCGTATCAACCTCGCTCACATTTTCGACCTGTATCTGGCGGTACATACCTCGGCGATAGAACCGTTGCCGCACCAGATTTCGGCAGTGTACCAGGAGATGCTCTCCCGCCTGCCGAGCCGCTACATCTTGGCGGATGACCCCGGCGCTCTCACCGTTGGAAGCGACGCTATATAGTGCGGTGACAGAATATGTGCAGGAGGAATTCAACCACGCCGACCAGCTAAACAGCGACCGTAAGAACACGGTAGGCTTTGCGCTCACCATCTTGCAGCGCCGCCTTGCTTCCTCGCCGGAAGCAATCTACCAATCCTTGAAACGACCGCGACAACACTCACCGGCGCGCTTCCCGCGATGCCGACGACACTTGCCCCAACGGTTATATCCTCAAGTCGAGCCATACATTCCAATCCTCAGCTTTTATCAATTTCTTGTTGTTTTCGCCATATGAGCAAAAATACTGCATTCGCCTATTGCACGTCATCGCCGCTAAGCAATTCCGGAGGTACACCAATACCGTTTGATCGGCAATATTCAAAGAAATTCTTTCGACCCAACCTACTTGGAACTATGCGTTCCCGTTCCCAGCGGTTAAGCGTAGTATAGTCTATGCCTATCACTTTAGCAAACTTGTGCTGACTCATTCCCAGACTATTTCTTGTATGTTTTACAAATTCCACAAAAGTCATCTCGACACCTCGTATACAAGCGCAATTCAATACTCTAACACAATAGCATGTGCCATCGGTTCTGTCAATAGCGAATCGCTGAAATCTCTAAAAAATTGCGCATTGAGCAAAAAATCAAGAGACTCACCTTTGCGTTGACATCATTGTGATGGCGCGAGTTTTTTGTAAAACGACGAAATTCGAAATTTCAAAAATCTCTTTGACTCACCTTGACAAAGCATCGCAGATGCAGCGGATGTATTGGATGAAGGAGACAGCTCACGCTCGAAGAGGCTTAACGGGATGCAGGCAGTGAAAGCGGAGCGCGGCCGCCATGAGGCTTATCACGGGAATCAGGCGAAGTCATAGCGCTAGGGGAACTTGGAAGAGCCGGATGAAAGGAGCGTCTGGAAAACGAAAGGCGCGATGGATTGCGCGCAGTGCAGCCGATTTGATTAGAGGGCTATTTGCGCGAAGGCTGGCGGGAAGCAACTGTGCATAATAGAGGGGATCCCCCTCGCTCGGAGCGCCCGTCAAGCAATCGGGCAAGGCGGGGCTGCGCATGGGCGGCAGACATGGCATTACAAAAACACAGGGAAAGCTATACTGCTTTTCATAGAAAATTGCTTTTTTGGAGCTTGATTATACAGCGAGTGCAAAATGCCGAGATCGGCATTTCGCACCACTCAATGGATAATCAAGCTCCAAAAAAGGAAACATTTGATGAAAAGCGGTATATTGGAGAATATCCACAAGCCCAACCCTGCGCAGTGCGCTGAAAAATCTTAGGAAAATGCGGGCTTGCCAGCACCTCTGCCATCTACTCAAAACGCAAATTCCAATTGGGACGACGAATGTGAAAATGGATGATCCGACCCCAAAAACGTTACATTTGACTGCGAGTCAGTATATTTGCGAATCAAGATTTTCAAGCCCCGATAAACAATGAGGGGTGGATTTGAGTTTGCTGATTGAACCAATTCTTGATCTTGACTGTACGGAGAGTTCGAAATGCCTAAAACGACATTTCCGCCTTGAAAGTGGACAATCAAGATCCTGATAGGCTTATTTTGATTTCGAGCAGATATAATTAAAACTGCGCAGGTTAGTCTGCTCTTTAGCAGCATTGTCTCCTGTACGGATATATTTCATTATGATATATTTTAAGCATAAACATGAGGCGTCCGTCATGTTCCATGAAATCGTCCAAAGAAACTGCATATACCGCAAGAAGATGCATTGTTCTGCAAGAAAGGGAAGCACATTTAACATAATCCATGAAGATGGAAAATTGAGTCAAATTAAGACTAAGATGAAGGCTTTCCAGCGCATTCAACAGTTTTTTTGAAGTACCAGCAATAAACCTACAGGTAAAAACGTCAAATTGCCCCTGTTTTTCTTATTTAACATTTTTCGCTGATTTGTCACCCGTCCCATAGTCTGAAAGGCAGGGGTTGTTTTCTTTTTATCGGGTTGAAATGAGCCGAATTCTGCTATTTATTTATTTTCATCATTACAGCGTCTAAGTGAAACTATGTCCTTGACCCTCATACGATTTCAGGTTGCTAGAGCTTAAACTTGCGGATTTTTGATGTTGGCTGGGAATTTCTTATCCAAAACAAGCGCTTAAGCACTCACCATTAAATGTCCCTTGAGATAAGCGCCGCATGGCTGCAGGCAAGAGTAGAGATTCTTCCGTTAAGCATCTGGAAATTCTGCAATGTTTCAATTGAACGCAGTTGCTCGTAATGAGTACTCGCCTGCAAAAAGCGGCGAAGCGCTTGAAAATCCAAAGGTATCCTTTATCCTGCTGGAATTGCTTTTAGTGATGCTTTTTGCGCTTCCAGTCCCAGGCATTTCCCATAGTGCGCATGCTTTCATCGCCGTGCCGCAGGTTGATGCGAAGCATTTGAATTCAGCGCTTCTTTCTTGGAAGTCAGACTGCTTAGTCATTCATTATTGCAGGCTATGAACTAACCCGCTTGCATGCGGCCGACGCTTACCGACATTGACGCCAAAACCTCCTCTGCAGCCAGGTCGCGCGATAAATAGCCGCAATAGCCTGCAAGCGTCCTCCAAACATTATTCTGAATTCAGCTATTCTGCTTGTTTTGGACTGTGGACGCAAGCGCTGATATTTTTCAGTATGCTATACCGCTTTTCATCAAATGTTTCTTTTTTGGAGCTTGATTATCCATTGAAGCCTGTATAATCAAGCTCCAAAAAAGATAATTTAGTACGAAACCACTTAAGGAGGCGCCGTTTGCGCAAAGTTGCGGTTTTAGGTATGTAAATTTGCAAAAAGCCAATATTTAGCAATAGACAGCAAAAAAGAGCGCACTTAATAAA
>JAISZB010000140.1 GCA_031269465.1 Clostridiales bacterium
AATCCGCGCCTTCGTGGACTTCTACAATAGCAATATGAAGAAGCCGTTTAAGTGGAATTTTACTGGAAACATACTTAAGGTATAGTTTATAGATCGTATTTGAGACTTACAGCACTAGCAGGCGACTCTTACTATGAATTCCTATTGACTAGCTCACCTTCAATTCGCTATTATAGATTGAGGCGTCAAAACCGCTTTTCGGCTTGGGGCTCTTTCTTGAGGAAAGCCTGAAGCGAGATTGCGGCACCACATCCGCTGTGCTCTGCTAAAATCAACAGCGGCGGGAAAGGTTGATATTCAATAATATGTCTAAAGCGGAAATAAGAGAGCCGGATCAATTGGCGGCGGGAAGGAATTTTAAAATGGTGATGTCGAACGGCTTGATACAAAGCCCAAGATTCAATTTGTCCTTGGATGAGCAAAAAATCATCTTTTACTTGATGAGCAGGATAAAGCCCGACGACATCGAGCTCAAGGAGCAGGTTTTCGAAATAAGGGAGTTCTGCCGGATCTGCGGAATGGACGGGCATGGCGGAGCCAACTATCAATATTTGCGGCGGACGCTTAAGAATCTCAGGGATAAAAGCGTTTGGATGAAGCTTGAGGACGGGTCGGAGAGAACCCTTTCATGGATCAGCGCGGTAACCATCAGCGAGCATTCAGGCACCGTCGCGCTGAAGCTGGACGACATGATGAAGTTGCACCGTATATTTCATTTAAAAGGAGGGTTGCAGGCACTCCAAGATGCTATTTTCTCCATAGAGCTTAAAAAGGATGTCGGCGAAAGGCTTCAGATATGGACGAGAATCAACGATGCCTTGGAAAATTAAGAAAGCCTGGAGGGCGAGCCCCCCGGGCCTTTGCCTTTGGGTTCCCGGCGGGGCGAAATCATCTTTTCCGCTCGCTGGAAAGTGTATTTTCCTATTCTTTCTGCGCCGCGAAAGGCGCTCGGAAAGTTGCGCCTTGGCCGGGGTCGCTCTACGAGAATTGAAGCCGCCATATTGGCATTTCGCACTCGCTGTATAGTCAATTTCCCTAAAATGCAACAGGGCTGGCTCAAAAGGTAAAAATTTACCATTCATGCCAGCCCTATTGCCTTTCAGGTTTTTATATGCTCCATGACAACCTTTTGCTAATTCTTCATCCTTTGATCGCGTTTACGCCATAGAGAATGAAACGGCGCCTATCCTTTTATCGAGGGTTGAAGCCGCTAGCGCAAACAGTCTAAATGCGTTGCAGTGCTTTTTGGCTATAATTAAGTATTTTATAGGCTAAAAGCATGTCGCTCAATTAAGAGCGACAGTACTAGGATGTCTTTGGAAATGCCTGCTTCAAAGGTTCGTTGTCGTCAAAAATCATGCGGGGACGCGCTGAATGCATCGGTTGCAATATGCAACTCCGCTCCAAAGATTTTTCTTTGTGCGCATTTGCATTGTCGGAGGTTGAGCAGTCCAGGCTTTTGTTAATCAGCATCGCAAAGGAAGCGCGCTCGGGATAAGAGAAGCGTGGGTGACATACTCCCGCCGCCTAAAGAGGCGGGGGCTTCTCATTAGACGCGCCCAATGGCGTGAGCATAAGCGAGCCAGCCCCATGCGCCCTGCAGTTTATTTAAAATGAAACCGCCTGCGTTGGAGTTTGACTGTACAGCGAGCGCAAAATGCCGATATCAATCGCACCTTGAAAGTGGACGGTCAAGCTGAAATAGGCGTACATATTGCTGCAAATCAGTATATCTATAAACGGCTCTTCAGGCTCTTTGCGCCAGCAAGCATCAATACTGCAGAATAGTTCCAATCTGATCTTCTCCGGCCGCTGCGTTGAAGAGCACTGCGCTGCCGAATCCGATGCACCCACCCGCGTTGAATGTATCTGTAGGACTTGCGTATTCCTTATGAGCTATGACAAGAATGTAATGGAGCTTTCCAAATTTGAGTTCTAAAGCTTCTATCTCGTCATTTCCGAAAACGGTTTTCTTGAAGCTTGAATAAACTGGAATTATAGATGCTTCAAAGATATTTTCAGAACCTGGATCTGAAATGGCAATGGCAGTGTATGCGCTTGCAAAGCCGGCTCCAGCGAACTCCAAGTTAAGGATCGGAGCTGCCTCAGACTTTCCGTAGTGCCTTGACAACCTGCCCTGCGAAATATAGGATGAAAGGCCAGGGGCTATGTTTTGCACCTGAGCCTTCACTTTTTCGCTCAAATAGGAGTGCTTGTCGCCTTTGCCGCTTAAGGCGCCGGAATTGTTGAAATGCAGATGCTGCTTGTATCTATGCGTTCCCGCGCCATAGAATTCATCCGCGATTATGACGATGTCCGGCTTTATGAATATTACCCGCCTGTTTGCAAAGATCCCTTCGGGATTCATATACGCCAGATGCCCGCCTTCGGCATAGCCGTGGAAGGAGTCAGCGTAGAAGGATCGGTTCACTGCTCGCGTCAAGTCCCTGCACTCCCAGGAATCAGTACAGACATAATAGTCTCTTTCGTCTACGATTGTGACGTTGTGAGCCTTCGCTTCCTTGAAGGCTATGCGATCAGGGCCGAATACATAAGTGAAGCGCCCTGGATCAATCAATATGTCTTCTCCCCGAGAAAACAGATCGAAATGCAGCTGATCGGCGTGGCCGTGTCCCGCTCCCAAGGCGCCGCAGTGGAAGTGGAGGAATGTGGCGTCAGAGTTCCAGGAGCTGCGAAAGTAGAAGTTTCCGCTGTCCATGAATCCATGATCCATGTCTTTAGGAGCTTGCGACTTTAGAAGCTTGAAACCTTCCACAGCCTCTTCGCCGAGATCCCATAGGGAATCGAAATCCACTGATTCGTAGCCTCCGAACTTTAGCAGAGGATCTTTCAAGGCAAACGCCGCCTTAGCCAGTATATCCCTCTGATCTATCTCGTCGCTGTCGCCCATGGCTATCTCTCTGCTGTTGGGCTTTTTTGCATAAAGATCAAATATGCACATTTCGCGAATCCTGTCGAATATGTCGGGGAGCTTCACGCCGTTTTTTTTGGCTAGAATCATGACATCCAAGAAGCAGCTCAGAACTTCGTTGTGATACATTGGACTTTGCTCCCAGTGTACTCCGTCCCTGTAAATTTGAATAGAGATTTCCAGCGCCATTCGCCTTGCGGCTTCCGCTCGGTATTTTTCACCATCGGCAAGCATTACTCCAGCGAAAAACAGCCCGTGATTTTCCAAGACGCCCCAATTGCTCATCAGATGGAAGCTGTCCCAAGCATCCATCAAATATTCAGCGTGCTCTCTTACGCTTTCTGAAAATATCTCTATAATCTCGTCATCTATCTTTTCACTGCCTTTAAAGAGCCAAATTGCCTTATGCCAATATTCAAGCCTGAGTCCCGCCTCTATTGTCCTCCATGCTTTTTCAGTCCCCTGACGCGAGCGCTTTACACTGGATATCCAACTTAAAAGTTGAGAAACGAACGCTTCAGCGTATTTCTCATTCTTTGTCAATGCATATGCCTGGCCTAGAGTTATCCAAAAACGGCATCGATTGAATGCATAAACCCATTCGGGATCGTCTCCCGGCTGATGCAGCCAGTCAATCTCTTTTTCGAAGACGACGGGAGTCCACGTCTTTTCCATATCCCATCTTGCGGTGAATTTGAAAGCGCCTGACGCTATTTCGTCTGCATGGGCGATCGCCTCCGCAGATTCTTCCGGAAACGCCTTTACCGCGTAATCGCCAAGGGCAAAGGCGTCTTCGAACAGAAACTTCTTGCTGAAAAATTCTCTTTTCGTCATGTTTTCACCCTTTAAGCCCTGATGAGGCCACGCCTTCTACAAAGTACTTCTGAAGCGACAAGAAGACTATGAGCACAGGGATCAAGGCTATAACGCTTCCGGACATTATGAGCCCGTACTCAGCGGAGTACTGTGATATGAACATGCGAAGGCCTATCTGGATGGTTTTCAGCTCAGTTTTCGTGAGGTAGATGAGCGGACCCAAGAAGTCATTCCAAACAGCGACGAAGGTGAAGATAGTAATGGTCGACAAGGCCGGCTTTGAAAGCGGAAGCATTATCTTCGCGTATATTCCGTATTCGCTCATCCCGTCGATTCTCGCAGCTTCGCACAGCTCATCCGGAATGCTTTGGTAGAACTGGCGCATCATAAACACTCCGAATGCTGAAAACGCTTGAAGCAGAATGATAGCTGTGTGGGTGTTGTTAAGATGGAGCCTGCTCATTATAATGAACTGCGGCACCATGTAAGCTTGCCAGGGAACAGCTATAGTCGCGATGTAGCCCATGAACAGCAAATCCCTTCCCTTGAAGCGGAGCTTCGCAAAGGCATATGCCGCGAAGCTGGAGGTAAAAAGCTGCAGGAGCGTTATGATTACAGTGAGCTTGGCAGTATTGGCAATAAAAATGCCAAGCGGGATTTTGGACCAAATGTCAGAGTAGTTGCTCCATCTTGGGTTTTCTGGAATCCACTGTATCGGAAACAAGAAAACGTCTTTGCTGAGCTTCAGTGAAGCGGAGAGCATCCAAGCGAATGGAGTCAGCATGACAAGGGCCAGTATGAGAAGCAGCAGGTAAAGAATTATCCTCACAGCCGCCTTTTTGCTTTTAGACATAAGCGCCTCGCCTCACTCTCCGAATTTTTTTTCGCCTTTGAACTGGATAATTGTTATAATAAGAACTATCAAAAACAGCACCAATGCTATTGCGCTGGCATAGCCGTAATTAAGCGACCTGAATGCCGCGTTGTAGATCTGGTACACCAAAACTCGCGTTGTTCCGCTTAGGACATTGTCTGCGCCCGCAAAGATGGTGATGAAGATGTCGTACACTTTAAAGGAGTTTATTATCAAAATCATAAGCACGAAGAAAGTGGTCGGGGCGAGCTGAGGGATGGTTATGTATCTGAAACGGTTTATTGCGCCAGCTCCGTCAAGGCTTGCCGATTCGTACAATTCAGGGTTGACGTTTTGAAGTCCGGCAAGGTAGATTACCATGTAGTATCCCATTGTCTTCCAAATGCTGAAAAAGATGACTGTCGGAATCGCCCAGTTCTTGTCGGTAGCCCACCCTGGGAGCTTTGACACAGGCAAGTTTGTAATCATGTGAAGAACTTGGTTGACAGGGCCTCTTGTAGGGCTGAAGAGGAAGCTCCACACTGCGGCTACTGCAACAAGAGATGCCACATAGGGAAAAAAGGCCACAGTGCGAAAGAAATTACGTCCTCTTAACTTCTGATTCAGAAGAAGCGCCAGGCCGAGAGCCGCCGCCATGGTCATGGGAACGACTCCCGCAGTATAAAGAAGCGTGTTTTGCAAAGCCTGCCAGAAGGTTTTGTCTTTAAACATCCTGACGAAATTGTCAAAGCCTACGAATTCAATTGGATTTGAACCATCCCACGACAGTACAGATAAAACCAAGGCGAATATTAGAGGCACGAGGGTGAACAGGGAAAATCCGATGAAGTTCGGGGCGATGAAGCTATACGCAATCAAATTTTCCTTGGCTTTCCTGGAAAGCCCTTTGCGCGCCTGCGTTGCAGAATTCATGCGAATCCTCCTTTTATGCCGCAGGATATGAGGCGGCAGATATATTGGCTGCTCAAGCTATCTTAAAAGCTTCCCATCGCTAAAAGCTCAGCCGTCTCTAAAAGCTCAGCCGTCTCTAAAAGCTTAGCCGCCGCTAAAAGCTTAGATTAAAAACATAGCCACCGGCAGAGCCGCCGGTGGCCAAATGGGAATTGTCCTAATTCGCTAAAATTTCGGCTACACGTTCATTCATATTCTTAATGCCTTCATCCACAGTTATGGAGTATGTCATGATGGCATCGTGCTCTTCATTGAGGGCTATTTCAATGTCTGCGCTCTTATCGTGAAGAGGCATTTCAAGCACAGTCTTCACTGTCTTAAGAGCCTCTTTGCTGCCTTCATCAGTCGGATATCCCGGAAGGGAGGCTATGGCTGCTACAACGTCGTCATTTTTGATTGCAGGTATGGTTCCTGTGGAGGCTATGACTACCGCGCCTTCAGGTCCAGAGACGAAGTTTACGAAATCAAATGCTTCATCTTTCTTGGTGGAGTGGCTTGATACTGATATTCCGGTGATTGTTCCAAGCGTCGTGCCGGCGGGAACCCCGTCAGGATGCGGATACTTCGCCATACCCCAGTTGGTGGAGAAAGACTCGCCGCTTTCGACTTTGGCTATCTGAGTTGCTATGAACCAGCTGCCCATATTCATCATGGCAATCTGATTGTTGAAGAATGCCGCAGAGTAGTGGGTGCCGGTGGTTTTAAGCTCCGCATAGCTCTGAACTATTCCGTCGTCCTGCTCTTTGAGAACGCGCTCATAGATTGGCTTTAAGAAATCATATGAGCCGTCTACTATTGTATGCAGTCCATCCAGAACTCCAAAAAGCTGCACAGCGCTTCTCCAAGTATGGTAATGGGCGCCGAATACTTTTTCAGGGCCTTCCCCAAAGGTTACTTGGCGGGCAAGGGCGTCGTACTGATCAAGCGTCAGATCGTTGGCCGGGTAAGCGACTCCGGCCTTGTCAAATAAATCTTTGTTGTAATAGATAATCCAGAAGTCGCTTCTAAAAGGCAGGGTATAGACGTCATTATTGACTGTCAGCTGCTCTACCGTTCCGCCGAAGAGGGATGTATCTACATTGTTGCTCGAAATGTAGGAATTGAGAGGCTCCAGAAAATTCTGCTTCACTAGGTTGGCATATCCTGGTATGTCTTTGATGCATATGATGTCAATGTCGTCTCCGCCTTGAAGCTGGGTTGTGAGGACGGTGTTGTAGTCGGCGCTTCCAAGATCCAAAAGCTCGATAGTGACGTCCGGCTTTACTGCTTTATAGGCGTCTAAAAGGGCTTGGTAGTAAATAGTGAGCTCTTTGTCCCAAAGCGCCCATTTGAGGCTCACGCTATTGTCTGCAGGAGCTTCCGGCGTCGGCTCCACCGTCGGCGCCGCAGTAGGATCAGCGACAGGCGCTACCGTCGCCTCTACTTGGCTTGCCGGAGCTTGAGTCGCATTGGCGGCGGGTGGTGAGGAGCCGGCGCATGCTGATAGCAGAGCCAAGCAGACAATGATTGCCAGCGACCTCAGAAAAGGCTTATTCATAATTTATCCTCCTTCTTTTTATTAGAGATTCTGGGCGTATTCATATTTAAAACACGCCGCAGTGTGTGGTCATTTATTTCACTTTAATATTACCTCAGGCTCTCTGAAGTGGGAATGAAAAAATTCACATGAAAAATCTATTTTTTCAATATTATTTCTTTTCAATAAAAAAACATGTAAAATTTCAAGAAAAAAATGAAATATTTCTATATAATTCTTCTCAAGAAAATAATGGATGGAAATATTGCCTTATAATATAGCAATTGATAGAAAAAATCTGTGGAATATGAGTAAAAGCGCTTTCATGGATTAAAGAGCGATGCATGGTGCGAAATGCGGCATAGCAGGAGAGCCATTTTGGAGTTCGATTGTTCAAAGCTTGAATGAATAAGACATCCCCTAGCAGCAGCTTTTGATTCCGCATGAGTCAAAACGATGCATTGGGATAATTGACTGCTAAAATCACTGGCAGTCAACTATTATTTCTGATATATTTAAAGTAAGCCGCCAGGCGCTTAACGCTCAAGCACATTCATCTTGCATGAAGAGCGCCTGAGGTGATTTGGTCTTTAAGGTTTCTATAATGATTTGCATCTGAAAGTTCCTGTTTTGGAGCTGGATTATACAGGTCTCAATGGATGCTCCAGCTCCAAAACAGGTATATACCGCTTTGCAGTCAAATGTACCGATTTTGATGCCTGAGAGTCCATTGAAGGGTGCGAAAATTACTATATCCACATTTCTCACTAATTGTATAATCCGACATCAAAATCGGAACTATTTAATGCAAAGCAGTATATTTGCAGCGAAACAATTCGGGAGCAAAGAATATGAAAATGGGCAAGAGTCGCAAAAAAGCGCTGAGAACCGTAAAGAGCAGGGTAATCGCAATGATGGTTTCATTCGCCCTGGTTATAGCGGCTCTTGTCAGCGCGTTCAGCTATTACCTTATTGAGACGTTTCAGCGGAGCATAGCAATCCAGTCAGCTGAATTCGATCTGCAGCTTGTCAACAATCTTATAAGCCAGGACTTGAGCGACATGTACGCTCTTGCCAGATGGTGCGGAACCTGCAAGCAGGTGGGGGACTACTTCAGAGCCCAAAGCTACAGCGCCGGCTTGAGCGTGGCTGCCTACGATCGAGTTTTGGAGGAGCTATTGAACAATCGCTCCTATAAATACGTGCAGAGGCTTATTATTGTGGATGAAAACCGGCAGCGCATCCTGCAGCTCGGGGTGTTCCCGACATCGTCAACGCCGCTTAACCGCTATTCCTTGAATATGCTTTTGGAAGTGGCGAAGGACGTGCAGCTTAAGCCGTCCGGGATCATTAGGGATCCGTATTTATTCGATCCTTCGTTTTTGATGCCCTTGGCATGCGAGGTTCATGATCCAGTTGACTTCAGCGAAATAGGAAGGGTCTATCTCATGGCCTCCACAAAGCTCATAACGGACAAGCTTTTGGCTTACAGCTTGCCCGAAGGCTCCTCTCTCTACATAAGCATGGGAAGGGCTTCGTATCGAATCGAGGGGGAGACTTTGATTCCTTCAGAGCACCCGGGAGAGGAGAACGCGGTAAGCTTGGCTGCGCCAAATGGCCTGACTCTGTCGCAGACCTTGCCGAATGCGGCTACATCTCCTCTTGCGAGCGGATTTCTTTCTCTTCTCGCCTTTGTGGTGGTGATGATAGCAATAACAACCATTCTAATTATGAGAAGCATGAATAAGAGCATAAGCTTGCCTGTGTCCAGGCTGCACCGAAAAGTGAACGAAATAGCTGAAGGCGACCTCTCATTTGAACCTTCCATTGAATCGGACGACGAGATAGGGGAGGTCGGCAGAGGCGTGAACAACCTATCCAGCAAAGTGCTGGAGCTGGTGGAGTCAAGGCTTGCCGATGAGCAGCATAAAAGAGACTTGGAGTACAGGATGCTGCAGAGCCAAATCCATCCCCATTTTCTTTACAATACTTTGAATTCCTTAAAATGGATGGCAGTCATGCAGAAAGCTGACGGCATTGCGGAGATGATTACAGCGCTGTCCAGGCTTCTAAAGTCCTCGTCCAAGGATTTAAGAAAGGTCGTGCCTTTGCGGGAAGAGCTGGCCGTCTTGGAAAACTACTTCATTATTCAAAGGTACAGGTATGGAGGGACTGTGATTTATGAAGTAGATGTGGAATCCGATGACTTGCTTGGAGCGATGATCCCCAGATTCGCTCTCCAGCCTTTGGTGGAAAACGCCATTTTCCATGGAGTGGAGCCGCAAGGCGCGGGAAAAGTAGCGCTTAAGGTGTCGCGAAACGCAGAGGATGTTCTTATAGAGATAGAAGACGATGGGGTTGGAATGAGCGAAGAAGAAATCGCCAAGGTTTTTGCTCCTATTGATGAAGGCGAAGAAGCGTCGAACGGGCATATTGGCATTTTAAATGTCCATGAGCGCATTCAGCACGTATTCGGGACTCAGTACGGCTTAAGCATCGAAAGCGCGCCGGGAAGGTATACGATTGTGAATGTCAGGATGCCGTTTCGCAGTTGACGGAGATTTGGAAGGGAGCCGAGGTTAAATGATTAAGCTTCTGATAGCGGATGACGAGCCTCTTGTCTGCGTTGGGCTGCAATCAATGCTCCCTTGGCGGGAGTACGGGATTGAAATTGCGGGAACAGCAAGAAATGGGCAGCAAGCTGCGGACATGATCGAAAAGTTGCAGCCTGAAATTGTCATTGCCGATATAAAAATGCCGCTCAAATCCGGATTGGAGCTGGCGAGGGAATGCAATGAGATTTACGGAAGGCTGCCTGTCTTCATCATACTTACGAGCTACGAAGAATTTGACTATGTGAGGCAGGCGATGAGAAGCCATGTAAGCGACTATCTTGTAAAGCTGGAACTAGATGCCGCAAGCCTTGGCGAGGCTGTTGAAAAGGCTGCCAGGCGCGTTCGCGACATAATTGAGATCCAGCCTGAACAAGCGGTTCTGGCAACTTTAGACGATATGAGGGAAAAGTTTTTCATACAGCTCTTAAACGGAGCAATAGGAGTCGAAAAGCAGTTTGCTCTAAAGCAGAAGGAGCTTCTTTTAAACTTCAATGCTCCGGGCTATGCCGTGGCGCTGTGCGAAGTGCAGCCGTTATCCGAGGCTTACGGAGAGAAGCTTCTGTCGCTTTGCACACATGCCGCAAAGCTTGCGAAAGAGACTCTGCAGCATCAGTGCGAATGTTATTTGGCGACTCTCGACATGCACCATTTTGCAGTTGTATTTGCGCTCGGCCCGCCTCGCGAGTGGAAGGACGGCGTGCGCAAGATGATGGAGCAGACGGCGGTTTTGCTTCGAAGCTACCTGGGAGTTTCCATAAAGGTGTCTGTCGGATCGACTGTGGAAGATCCAAAAATGCTCGGCGCCAGCTATCAGGCGGCTTTGCAGGTTTCAAGCAAAGGCCCTAATGAGGACGTGACCTTTAGCGAAGAGGGGGAAAGCTCTTTCGGAAAGCCAAAGCTGCTTTGCGACGTTCAGGCGTATATAAAGGCAAATTTAAGCAAGCATCTGTCTTTGACTGAGGTTGCCGCGGTATTCAATTTCAGCCCGAGCTACCTAAGCCAGTACTTCGTTAAATACGCCGGGATAAATTTTGTTGAGTATATAACTGCTGAGCGTGTGGCAACCGCTAAAAAGATGCTTGAGAACGGAGACGCCCTGATATACGAGATCGCCAGGCAGCTGGGCTTTGAGAATTCATTTTATTTCAGCAAGGTCTTCAAGAAGGCGGAGGGGGTATCACCCAGGGAATACGCCAGAAAAATACGTGAAGAGGGCCAGAAGAAGGGTCGAGGCTGAAGCACTTCTCTATTATGTCGATTTGGAGTTGTTTGATATGGAAAGACTGAAGTTTTTTCTAGCGCTGTCAATCCTTTTGGCTCTTGCCTCCAGTTGCGCCGCAGGGCAGGGGGGAGAACCCGAAGCTTATGGCGCGCTTCATGCCGCCGTCCAGCTTGAGCAGGCGAAAGCTCAGGCATTGCCGACGGAAGGGGAGTCGCCTTCGAAAAGGCTGAGCGCTACGCAGCTGCTTCCGCCAGAGGAATCGCCGCCGTCTCGCGCTTCTGAAGAAGCGCTTGCCGAAGCGAAATCTTCAGAAGCGCCTTGTGAAGCAAAACTATCCGTCCATTTTTTGGATGTCGGGCAAGGCGACTCCATTCTTGCAATGTGCGACGGGAAGACGATGCTTGTTGATTCCGGAGAGAGGGAATGCGCATCAAAGGTTATGGGGTATATTGACGGCCAAGGGATAGAGACTATAGACTATCTTGTCGCGACGCACCCGCGCTCGGACTATTTAGCAAGATCTGCTCAAATGATAGGGCGGCTGGAAGTCAAGGAGATTTTGACTCCGAAACTGCCGCAAAACTCGTACGTGCTGGATGAGATGCTAAACATTGCCATAGAAAATGGACTGAAGTCGTCTCAGGCGCATAAAGGGCAGTCTTTCAGCTTGGGATCAGCTAATGTTGAAGTGTTGGGGCCATCCCGCATAGTCGAAGGCAATTCGAATAACAACTCTATAGCGCTTCGAATCACGCTCGGCTCAAAGTCATTTCTTCTTGCTGGCGATGCGGAGATTGAAGAAGAATCCGACTTGCTGGCTTCAGGGATGTCAATTCGCTCAAATGTGCTAAAAGTCGGGTTTCATGGAAACGGCGCATCCAGCGGAGAAGATTTTATAGGAGCGGTAAAGCCGGAAATCGCCGTCATATCAGTAGGAGCGGGAAACAACTGCGGGCATCCGTCGCCAGAAACGCTTTCCAGGCTTGGAAGCGTCGGCGCAACCGTATACAGGACGGATCTGGACGGCGACATAATAATAGAAACCGATGGAGAGTCCTTGAATATAAGGGGCCTCTATGGAGCCTTTCCTGTCCTGGCCTTATCATCTGAACCATTATCTTGATATTTGCAAACGCAAGGGAGCCATTTTGAGCGGCCTGTCCCAACGCGGGATGTGAGGCCGGCGTAAAATCTGCTCTAGCAAACTCTACTATGCAGCCGATCGATTTTTTGAAGCTATTTATTTGATATGCTGTTTTGCAGTCTGCAGCAACAGGATGTCTGCGCGCATCAAAGGAAAGCATTTTCACAGGTTTAAACAACTTGAAAATGCTTTCCTTTGCAGACGTACACTATTCGCGGCATTCCGAATTTACAGAAGGAGACGTTGAGAAGGAGAGCTCTCCTCCATCAAGGACTGGCGCGATGGATATCTTTTTGGAGAAGCCGGGTTCAATAGCCCGTGGAGTTTGTTGAATCGCGCGGATTATCTCGTTGCGAACAGGAATGAACTGCCAAGGCTATACTGGGCAAACACAATGCAGAAGTTTCGGCCACAGACTAGAGGATGCCTGCTTAAGGGGTTGAAACGCATCTTCCGCAATGTCGGCAGCGTTCCCGTCCGGGCGCTACAGAGGAAATGGAAGCCGCCGAGCTGCTGTTTCAAGCGGAGTCTGATTGTTGCTGGCAAAATAGCCCCGCCGTTACCTTGAAACTTGAGTTTTGCCATTGGAATGCCTTGTTTGGCAACAACATGATCGGCCGGCTCATCAGCTACAGCCGCATTGTTGCGTCCGCTGGATCCGACCGCCGATCGGCAGAAGAATGGTGGCGCGGTAAAATGTCATTAACCAAAGCAATGGGCATGCCCGCAGGGAAAAGGCGATTAAACCTTTTTTCTGCGGGCATTCGAGTCAGAGCGCAATAAATCCCGCGAAATGATATTTATTGTACTCTTAACTTTTTTATCGGCCAGGCATTTTCGGGTTCGGGAGCGCAGACGAACCTAGCGCCTTTCGGACGGGCGGTCGCTATCCGCCGCGTTTCCGAAAGACTTAGGCATAATCGTCAAGGCGCGGTTCCCGAGAAAAAGCCTGCAGCATTCTTGCTCTTCCCACAAGCCCATAATCTGCCTAGGTGAATGAACATGTTTTTTATGTGTGGATTTATTCTGCCGCGCCTCGCTTCTCAAAGATAGCCGTATATATTTGCCTGCCGTTTATTCGTTCGGATCTCATAAGCTCAATGCTCGAAATGGTTTCACCGAACGGCGCAATTTTCCACGGCGCGGAATCCGTAATTACTTCACGTCCAAGTGTTATATGCGGGCTGTATTTGCGCATTTCGAGCGTAAATCCGCAGTCCTTCAAGCGTTCTGCCAGCTCTCGCTGCAAATTCATCAGCGGCTTGTCGTCGCTTAGGCCTGCCCACCAAATGTCTCCGCCGTCACGTCTAAACCGTCCAACACGTACTATTGAAACCGCGAACGGCTCAAAGCTGGCGGCGTTCATAACTGATTTAGCTGTGGCAGCCTGTTTCGCGTCGCACTCGCCGAGAAAAGCCAGCGTGAGGTGTAAGTTTTCATCAAGCGCGAAGCGGCCTCCCTGCGAACGCGCACGCAGATCCTCGCGCAAAGCGGCAAGCTTCCCGCAGATGTCTTTACTAAAGTTAATTGCTATAAATAGGCGCATTCATTTCTCCTTGCCGTTCGTCATAGTCTTTAGAAACCGCAAAGAAGCGCTGCGGCATGCTGACTGCAGTTTCATATGCAGCGCCGCATATGCGGCTCAGAAAATGCGCTATTGCGTCAAGCCTGTGGCGCTGCCTTAAAGCCGTTCTTCTGCTTGTTCTCCGTCAGTTGCGCGCCGTCGCGACAGATTCCCATTTAGGCTCCGTGGTTTCCAGTTGCAGCGAAAATGACAAAAGTTTTTTTCCTCAAGCAGTAACCACTTTGACAACATGTACATAGAATAATAATGTAAGTTGTCCTAAACCAGAGTGATTATTGCATCCGCTTAGGAGCTTGCAGGCAGTGGGGCTGAATGAAAAAGGCCCGGGTGCTTTTGAGGCTGGATTGTCCAAACTGCATTTTTCCAAGCCATATTAAGCGTATAAATATAAAGATTGGTTTTTGTTCTTCATACTGCAGATGAAAGCAAAGCCAGCGCTATAGAAAAACACAGCCTTGCGAGGACTTTAGAAGCTTGGCAATAATCCACGGCCAAAAAGAAAAGGGAGATGAAGCATTGAAAATAGAGGATAAATTGCTGACCAAGGGTGCTTCCCATGGTAGAAGCGGAAAAGCTATGGTGCCCAAGGGAATCCTGATCCACTACGTAGGGAACCCTGGTTCAAGCGCGCTTGGAAACAGGAACTATTTTGAGAATGGATCCGGCGGCGCATGCGTGTCCGCTCATTATATCATAGGGCTTCAGGGAGAAATACTTCTCTGCGTGCCTGAAACCGAATGCGCGGCTCATGCCGGAAAGTCTTTTGCTCCAGCCTACAATGAGGCTTGCAAAACAAACAACTCTACTCTTATAGGAATTGAGTGCTGCCACCCAGGCGCCGACGGCAAGTTCAACGAGGCCACAACTAAAAGCCTTGTAGAGCTTGTAGTTGACATCTGCAAAAGACGCAAGCTCAATCCGAATACAGATGTAAAGCGCCACTACGATGTCACGGGAAAAAGCTGCCCGAAATACTATGTCGAACATCCGGCTGAATGGACAGCTCTGAAGGCTAAAATCGTCGCGTCTTACAACTCCAGCTCTTCAGTGGCGACTGCAACTCCAACGCCAGCTCCTGCAGCCAATGCCGCGGCAAATGCAAACGAGCCTTCCGACTGGGCTAAAGATGCTTGGAACTGGGCTAAAGAGAGGTCAATCACAGACGGAACCGAGCCTAAAAGCACAGTGACAAGAGAGCAAACAATGGTTTTTCTTCGCAGGGCGCTCATAAAGGCGGGAATAACTCTGTAATTCAAGTTGGAGCTTTAGACGAGACGCTTAAAGCGAAATAAGCAAAAGATCAAGCCAATGCAAGCGCCTGCTTCTTGCAGCGGTAAAAACACACTTTCTTTAGAAAAAGAAGCGCTGATGCGAATCAATGGACAGGGTAAGCGCCAAAAGAAAAAATCAGGCTGAGAAGCCAATCAGGCGCGCCTGGAAATCTTGCGGATAGAAGAGATGTGTAGAATTCAACTCTTCTTCTTGGGTTTTCGGGCGCGCCTTTGGCTTTTGGACATTTTTCAATCAATGCATAGCAAACGCATGAGCTTGTCCAGGTTGCGCCTGAGATCAGCTGAAACTTTTACCGAAATCGTTTTATCCTTGTGGCGCTTCGCGGATTGAATCAGTTGAAATTGGGTTAAGTTGCCGCCTTCTCGCAAAATAATGCGATTGCTGAGAAAGCGCTTGATGGATTTCTCGAAAGCATTGTCTGTGTAAGGGGGTCCGATTTCCGATATGCCGGATAATCGACAGAATTCTTCGTCAGAAATGGAATACTCAGCATCGTTGTCATCGTCAGGAGAAATTTGGGCGTAAAAATGCCTCAGGATCATTTTGTCAGACTCATCCAGCGGATTCCTGACAAAAAGTGAATGGACTACTATCGGTTCTTGGCTCTCAAAAGGGCCATTTGCATACATTCATATCACATCCTTTAAAATGCTGACGATTTTAATTGTACAGCACATTTTTCTGGGACGCAACACCTGCTTTATTTATTCTCTTAGACTTTACTGTTCTAATACAACTGCAAACTGAAAACTCCAGCAATCTGTTAGAAATTGCTATTCTTGCCATACTGATTTGCATATGAAAGCCCCAATATTGGGGCTTGATATATCAAAGCTCCAAATAGGCTAGGACCGCAAATTTTTATAATGACGCTTATTAAGCTCACTTGCGTTTAAAGATCTGCAAAAGCGGGATATTAAGCTCCTATCCCGCTTTTTTTGAGTGAGTGAAATTTCTAAATTAATGCGGAAGCTGAGAAATTTAGCTAAAACGCCCGAATACCGAGGCATTGTCGGTTTTGAAGACGTCAAGGACGGAGAACGCCTTAGCGTCGGCATCGTATGCGCAGTCATAAATGTATATCACTGATGATGTCATGAGGTTGACTAGCACATGAGGAATAGTCTCTTCTGCTCCTATATCCAGATAGTACGTTGCAAAAACGCCTCCAAGCTGGACATATTGCCTTGGAAACAGCGGATACGCGCCATCTGCCGTTTCAATGACGAGAGCCCAATCTTGGCCGTCGTCAAACATGAATGTTCCGTCTTGTGATTTTTCAGCCGCCGTGTAGGCGGTGACCGAGGCCTCATCATCTGCGAAGGGCACGATTTTCTGTGAAAAAATGTTCATTCCAGACAAATCGAGTTCATCCGACGCGGATATCCATCTGAGCGAAGACTCTGATTCCTGGAGGGCTTGAGGATTTTTCGGCTGATCTCCCAAGGGCTTTTCAGCCGCAAGCGCATTAGGAGCATTTGCGGCGGCGTCGAGAGTGGAGGATATTGAATGGGATGATCCTCCTGGATATGCATTTCCTTCGCACGAGGCCAAAATAAGCAATGCGCATGCTAGAGCCGGAAATGCCGCATAGCGAAGCGGCGAGGTGTTGAGAAGTATTTTTCTGATAATGGCAGCCTCCTTAGGTAATGCTTGAGAAGGGCTATGCTGCATGCGCTCAACTGCGTGGAGCATGATTACATCGAGCGCAAAAAGGCGGAATTTAAGGCATAGCCTGCAGATTGGCGAAAACGGCAAGAATATTCCAAGCAACGCAAGCCTAGTCTAAAGACAAGCGCATAAGCCTAGTCTAAAGACAAGCGCATAAGCCTAGTCTAAAGACAAGCGCATAAGCCTAGTCTAAAGACAAGCGCATAAGCCTAGTCTAAAGACA
>JAISZB010000141.1 GCA_031269465.1 Clostridiales bacterium
TTCAACCGAAGGAAATTTAAAGGCCAGGGCTTTTTCAGGCTTCTCAGTGCATGCGCTTCATCCAAGACGATCATCCTCAGGGTACTCGTCGCCTGACGAGGCTTCGGCTCTCAAAAAAAGCCTTTTTTCAGACAAGGGGCCAGTGCGCCCAGACGCCTCCCAAAGAGCCGTCGATATTTAGCAATCCTGCTAAAATTCTGTATTTATATGTAATTGTTAAATTTAATCATTTAAATATTCCGTAAACAATATTGTGAAAATTTTGTCAAATCAAAAAACTGATCAAACTGGAGACTCATATTTTTAAATAAATAAAAAACCCTGGCTAGCAGGCAGGCGAAAGAGTAAATCCAAAGAGGGACTGCTTATTCAGTGCAGTTGCCTCGTTGTTTGGCTGGACAATTTGCATGAGTTGCATTGAGGCATGGATGAAGCTTAGCTCGAACTATTCTCGCGGATTGAGAAAAGTAAAATGCAGACTAGTTTCTGGTGCGAATAGCTTAGGAGTTGCATTTAGCGGTAGCGTCGGAGAAAAGGCATTACTCTGATGCAGTCATATGTTCCTGTTTTGGATGTCCTTCCAACGCTCCTTTACATCAAAGTGACGTATCTTTAAAGGATGAAAAAAACTTTTATCGAAACATCATTCATTCTTCGAGGATTTTGTCATTATGCTTATTCAAACATTTTATAATGTTTATTTTTTGTGCAATATTAATACCGTCATCAGCCATTCAAGCAAGCAAATAATTGGCAGCTATAAGATAATTAAAATTTCTGCTATACCATTGACAAGAAATTTTTTTTATGCTTAAATTAATGCTGTTCGTTGTTTAGTTGTAGTAAACAAAAAGTTTAGTATTTCAAATCTCGGAAGTAGGGCTAGTGTGGATATTGGCGAAAAAATCAAGCAATTGCGCATTAAAATGAATCTGACTCAGGAAGAACTCGCAAACCGCTGCGAGCTGTCCAAAGGCTTCATTTCTCAAGTGGAAAGGAACCTGACATCCCCTTCTATAGCCACGCTGATGGACATACTGGAGGCATTGGGCGGAAATCTCAAATCATTTTTCAGCGACAGCGACAACAACGAAATAGTCTTTAGAAAAGATGACGTGTTTGTACAGCAAGACGACAACTTGGGACATATAATAAATTGGGTCATCCCTAACGCACAGAAGAACAAAATGGAGCCCATTCTCATAAAACTGAGAAAAAACGGCCGCTCGCAAGTGCACACCGCCTATGAAGGCGAAGTCTTCGGCTATGTTTTAAGGGGTTTCGTGCACCTGCATTTGGGGGAGAAGAAATTCAAGCTCAAAAAAGGGGAAAGTTTTTATCATCTTGCGAATGCGGCATATTTTTTGGAAAATGCCGCAGACTATGACGCAGAGGTGCTGTGGGTCACCACTCCGCCTAATTTTTAGCTTTGATCTTTGATGTCTGAAGGAGGCGCTACTATGAGCGAAATGGAACATCTTATCGAACTCGTTGGTGTTGACAAGGTTTTTGGCCAGACTTCCGTCCTAAACAACATCAACTTTTTCATTCGCAGGAATGAATTCCTGACTCTTTTGGGTCCGAGCGGATGCGGCAAAACCACCACGCTTCGCATAATCGGAGGGTTTGATTACCCCACTCGCGGCGACCTTATTTTTGAGGGAAAAAGCATCCTAAAGCTGCCTCCTCACAAGCGCAAAGTTAACACTGTCTTTCAGAAGTACGCATTGTTTCCTAATATGAATGTTATGGAAAACATCGCTTTTGGGCTGAGAATAAAAAAGGTGAGCCAAAGCGCGATAGATGCGAAGGTATCTTCAATGCTTAAGCTGGTGAACCTGTCAGGCTACGGGAAGCGTCATATAACATCCCTGAGCGGAGGGCAGCAGCAAAGGGTTGCGATAGCGCGGGCCCTGGTGAACGAACCTCAGGTCCTTCTTCTTGATGAGCCGCTGGGCGCCTTGGATCTGAAGCTTCGCAAGGAGATGCAGATTGAGCTGAAGAACATGCAGAGAGAGCTGGGAATCACCTTCATCTATGTCACTCATGACCAGGAGGAGGCGCTCACAATGTCGGACACCATCGCTGTCATGAATGCGGGAGAAATCCAACAGATAGGAAAGCCTGAAGACATCTACAACGAACCCAAAAACGCATTTGTCGCAAACTTTATAGGCGAAAGCAATATATTGGAAGGAACCATGCTCAGAGACTGCTGCGTGGCTTTTGCCGGAAAGAAATTCGACTGCGTCGATAAGGGATTCAACCGCAACGAGGCGGTGGATGTAGTCATCCGTCCTGAAGATATAGCTATAGTGCCCCCTTCTGAGGCGAATCTCACCGGCCTTGTAAAAAATGTCACTTTCAAGGGAGTCCACTATGAAATGTTAATTGAGGGAGAAGATTATCTCTGGAAAGTGCATTCAACAGTAATGTCCCCGTCAAGCAGCATTGTCGGGATGTCTATAGCGCCAGATCTCATTCATGTAATGAGGAAGAAGAGCTCCAGCTCCTCTGGATATGCATGCTACATCTACAGCGAAGAGCCTGAAATGCTTCAAGCTAACAGCCAACTGAACGCCGTCTGCGCAGAGTAGGCTTTTTTCGCTGCTGCGCCGATTCTGCCATGCAGCAAGCGGCGCCAGAATTCTGGCAGAATGGAGTTGGTGCATTTGACTGGCAGATCCGTTCAACTGACGCGGAGAAGAATGTCTGCCCCGTATCTTTTCTGGGCGCTTCTTTTCATAGTAATCCCGATTGCGCTGGTTATATACTACAGCCTTTGCACGGAGGTCGACGGACGCATGCTGTTCTCTTGGGAAAACTACAAGAGAGCCTTCGAACCCATCTACATAAGAGTCATGTGGAGATCCGTCCTTTTAGCGCTGATAAGCACTCTTGCATGCATACTTGCCGGATACCCAGTTGCTTATATAATGGCTTCAAAAGAATACTCCTCTAAAAACCTGCTTCTATTTCTTTTCCTGGTGCCTATGTGGATGAACTTCCTCCTGCGCACTTATTCATGGCTTACGATTTTGGAGAAGAACGGGCTTATAAATACTTTGTTGGCATTCCTGGGACTCCCGAAGCTGAACATTCTTTACAGCGACAAGGCAGTCGTGCTGGGCATGGTCTACAACTTCCTGCCTTTCATGATACTTCCCATTTATTCAGTGCTTAAAAAGATGGATCAAAGCTTGATAGAAGCCGCTCAGGATCTCGGAGCGGACTCCAAGACCGTATTCCTGCGCTTGATTCTGCCCATGAGCATGCCTGGAGTCATCTCGGGAATAACAATGGTCTTCATGCCCGCTGTGACTACATTTATAATTTCAGACCTGTTGGGGGGCGCCCAGTTCATGCTTATAGGAAACCTCATTGAGCAGCAGTTCCTCAAAGTCAACAACTGGAACTTCGGCTCCGCTTTATCGGTTATACTTATGTTTTTAATTATCGCGTCCGTAAGCATCTTCTCTATGGTAGACAAAAACAACGACGAGGGGGCGCTGTTTTGAAAGCTGCAAAAAAGCTCTATCTAGCGCTCATTCTAATCTTCATGTATGCGCCCATCCTCATTTTGATTATTTTTTCTTTCAACGCGTCTAAATCCCGCGCAAACTGGTCCGGATTCACGCTAAGCTGGTATGCGGAGCTTATAAATGACCCGAGCATCATGAAGGCCCTTTACAACACCATAACAATAGCGCTTTTGTCATCCGCCATCGCCACAGTCATAGGGACGACTGCCGCCGTGGGCATTGAAGCCTTGGGAAGCTTGACAAAAAGAATCGTGCTGGCAATAACCAACATCCCAGTGGTCAATCCCGACATCGTCACAGGCGTCTCCCTCATGGTGCTTTACATCTATATATTCAAGTTCTTTCCAAGCCTAAAGCTGGGCTACGCGACTCTCCTTCTAAGCCACACCGCCTTCAATACGTCATACATCATACTCTCGGTGCTGCCGAAGCTTAGGCAGATGGATCCAAACCTTTATGAAGCCGCGCTGGATCTTGGAGCATCTCCGGCTCAAGGCTTCTTCAAGGTTATTTTGCCTGAAATAATGCCCGGCGTGGTAACGGGCGCAATGCTGGCCTTCACCATGTCCCTGGATGATTTCGTGGTAAGCTTCTTCACGACCGGTTCAGGCGTGAACAACCTGTCCATTTTGATATACTCAATGGCCAGGCGCGGAGTCAACCCGAAAATCAACGCTCTTTCTACGCTTATGTTTCTTGTCGTGCTTGTCTTATTATATTTGGTAAATCGCTCCGACAGCTCTAAAGCCAAAAAGGAGAGCGCCCTTGCAGCTTGAAGATCCCTTGAAGCTTAAACAACGTCCGCCTGCTTTACCAGGCAGCGCAAGGGCAATCTCCACCTGCGAAGCATCGGCCCATAACATTTCGACCTTCTGCAGCGGCTTGCAAAAGCCGCTGGCACCAACTGATGAGATGATTTGCAGATGCGCTTCCTATGCTGATTCGCATTAAAAGTTTAGATTTTGGGCCTGTCATGCAATGCTTAGCGGATAAATGATTGGCCGCACATCAATGTACACTGATTCGCGCAGGAAAGTTCCGGTTTTGAGTCCTGATATTCAACTCCTAAATTGATAATCCAACCCCAAAACCGGGACATTTGGTTGCAAATCAGAATATTAAGAAAGCTTCAGACTATTCTGATCTTCACAATAGACCGCAATTAAAATAAAAGTAAAGGAGGCGCGTTCGCGTCGCATTGAAAGCTCTTGGCATTGGCTCTTTAATGCGCATGCACGCGGGAAAAAATGAGAAAAGAAAAATGCTTTTTCATCTTCATTGTTTCATGCCTGTTGCTTCTGGCGGGCTGCTCAGGAAACTCCAGCGCTTCAAGCGAGAAAGTTACCTTGAACGTATACAACTGGGGAGAGTACATAGATATGAGCATACTCGACTCATTCACTGAAGAGACAGGCATAGCGATTAACTATGATACTTATGCGAACAATGAAGACATGTACACAAAAATCAAGACCGGAGGCGCCAGCTACGACATAGCCATCCCCTCCGACTACATGATTGAGAGAATGATCAAGGAAGAGCTGCTCGAACCTCTCGATCTTAGCAATATCCCCAATTTCAAGAACATAGATGATAGATTCACCTCCCTCTCCTACGATCCGGGTTGCGTCTATTCCATTCCCTACATGTGGGGCACAGTAGGCATCCTATACAACAAGGACATGGTTTCAGATCCTGTGGACAGTTGGAGCATCCTCTGGGATGAAAAATATGCCGATCAGATATTTATGTATGACAGCCTTAGGGATACCATAGGCATAACTCTTAAAATGCTCGGCTACACTCTTAACAGCCGCAGCCTTGCAGAACTTGAGGATGCGCGGGACGCGCTCATCTCCCAAAAGCCGATAGTGCGCGCCTATGTGGGAGACACCGTTCGGGACAGCATGATAGGAAACGAAGGCGCCTTGGCTGTGGCGTACTCTGGCGACGCCATATTTTGCATAGACAACAACTCAAGCCTGGCATACGCTGTTCCTAAAGAGGGAAGCAATGTCTGGTGCGATGCCATTGTCATACCCAAGGGCGCAACACACAAAGCTGAAGCTGAAAAATTCATAGACTACCTCTGCCGTCCGGACATATGCCTAAAAAATGTCGAGTATATAGGCTACTCCACGGTAAATACCGAAACCTTCGGAATGCTTTCTGAAGAAATGCGTGAAAACCCAGCATTTTGGCCTACTGACGACATTTACAATAGATGCGAGGTTTTCAGCGACCTTGGAGAGTTTGTGAAAGAATACGACAAGGTTTGGACTGAAATATTGGCTGCCAATTAGCAAATCTAAGGCCCTGAAGATAATCCTTCAGGGCCTTGCTGACTGCTAATCTTCGCACATTATTAAAAAGCCTTGGAAACAAGCTCGGAAAGAGAGTCGGATGCGTAAATCCAGGGATGGAAATTCACTGCGTTCCAGCTGTCATTTGCTGAAATCAGTAAAAAATCAGTTAGTGTTGGCTAAATGGAAACCCTGATTATTCAGGGTTTCCCTGCCCGTGATCGCATCATTTTTCATCCCTAGTTTAGAGATCTCCAAATAGTTTTATCATAGCGGCCACCATCTCCCAAGTAGCCGCCCTCTTAGGATCAGCCCCGTCGGTCGCGCCGAGCGCCCCACTCACGCGGATGTGTCGGCAATGCCCGGGAAATGGCGGGATCAGGAATCGCCGCCTTTGAGTATCCTTTCGCGCCCACATAACCATTGAAGAAGATATTGACGGAACCGCTTCAGAATATGCGCCGCAGATGAACCTGTTGCGGGTCATTCCCGGCATGGGCAAATTACCAGATTACTCTCAATTCTGTCCTTGGACATGCCCGCGACCCAGGGAAAATGAAATCGCAAGCAAGAAAAAAGCGCGCGAATAAACCCCGCAACATCTATAACAAGAGCGTCACTTGAACTTGATTGAGATATTCTAGAAATCCGCAATGTCCGAAGTGCGGAACTTGGCGAACAATAACGCGTTCGACAATTTCATGCTGAAAATAAAATTTCATACATGAAGCTGATAAAATCTAACTAGTGCTGTAAGTCTCAAATACGATCTATAAACTATACCTTAAGTATGTTTCCAGTAAAATTCCACTTAAACGGCTTCTTCATATTGCTATTGTAGAAGTCCGCGAAGGCGCGGATT
>JAISZB010000179.1 GCA_031269465.1 Clostridiales bacterium
TCTTTAAATGTGAAAGCAAAGCTAAATAGAAGAGGCCTTTTTGGCTCCAAGATACGCCTTGAAATCGACTGAATATTCCAAAATGCCTGTGGCTTTGCAAGTCGTCGGAACAGCCCCAATATTTCTGCGGGAGTCTTGCCGCCCGGTATTTTCCTGGAAAGCTATTGTTCTAGTCCGTTGCCTTGGCGATCAGGGATGCCGATATGCCTCAGGCGTTCCCTCCCGCCCTGCGAACTCGCGGCCGTTGTCGCCCGCTGTGCTCGTGAAGACCTTGTCGGCCGCCTCGCCGAAGCTCCCGGCGGCCTCACCCGCAACTGCGTCCACGGCTTCGCTTCCTCGCCAGCCGAGCTTGATCGCGATCTGATTTCGCGCCGTCCTCTCGATAAGCGCAGGTACGGCGGCCTTGTCCGATTTCTCGCCTGCGGCGGAGTCGATCTCCCAATGACCGAGCTCCTTGCGGCCCTCCGCCGCCTCCGGGCATCCGCCTGTGCCGTCCCCAGCGTTCTCTTGCTTTGGCGGACTTTCTTGCCCTTGGGTTTGCATCGAACCTTCAGCGCCAAATCAATGCTCTTAGTCGGCATAAGTCCAAGAACTACGTACTTGCGGGGCATCTTGGCGCAGAGCGTCGGCTTTCCCTCCGGATCCAGCTTCGCACTTCCCGTTGCAACGCTGGGCGACCACCCTTCAATCAACTTCTCGTCGGCGTACGCGATGAAGTCCGGGCATTCGCCTATTTTCAGCGCGTTTCAGCTATGTTCGCGGTTTTTTTCATTCGCCGCCCCGCCCGTCTCGGGGAATTGTTCGAATCTCTCCGCCGAATCGCCATCCCGCGCTCTGTCTCGCGGCCTGCAGCGCCCTCGCCTCTGCCGACGGCCGCCACGCCGAGCCCCTCCCCCGAAAGCGCCTTGACCTCCCCACGCTCGAACGGCGGCAGGCGTTGAAACGCGCGGCCTTATGCGTTGCACTTGCATTGATCCATAAGGATCTGCTCCTTCATTTTTGTTTGGCTAACTAAATGATACCGTGTTTCCCCTATGGATTTCTACTGGCTGTATATGTTGCATTTAATTTTACAATGAACCATGTTTAAAATGCAAAGCTAATTGCCTTGCCAATTGTACAAAGCGCTAAATCGCTCCAAACTGGACCCGATCCATTTTCCTAAAATGTGCAAGGATCGGACAGGGAAAAAGCTGAAGAATTGGAGGATCCAAGGCAAAGAGGGAAGATCCGCTTCACTCCGTCTGACATGGCGACTTTCTATATGCTAGTCATTAGGCGTTAGTTTAGTCAGAATTGTGATATTCTGCATCTTGCCTAAATTTCAAGTTACATTTCTTCACAACGCTATAAAGTTTCTTTGCGCTCGAATGAATTCCAATTACTTTGCACAAATCTGAAATGCCAAGCTTTATAATAGCAGCAGTCGGGAGCGCGATTGATTTTGCTTTTTCATATCCATACTCTGACCAAACACGCCAAAAACGATCATATTCTTTCGGGCGTTCATGGTTCAATTCTATCGCAGTATTAATTTTCAGAACTGCAATCATTTCATCAACAGCTACTTCACGCAGTACAAGCTTATCCTTAATATTTCTAAGAGAGTCTTCGCCTTTTTGCGAGTGAACCAGCACAATGTTCACTCCAAGCGGTGATGAAACATCGGGCACTAGGGCTTGCGGAGTTGGATAATCCCCTAAGGAAATGTCGCACCAAGAACGAGATGCGCCCCTAAAATCGCAACTGTAACAGGAATCTCTCAAAGTAAAATACCTCAAGAATAATTGGTAAAAATAATCTTTTCGCGAATGTCTGTAAAGGGAACGGGAGCGGAAACGGAAACGGAAGCGATAAGAATCCTCTGATGAGTTGATATCTTTAAATCGAAAAACGATCTCCTCCAGCTTGCCAAATCGTTTTTCCTTTAACTTTTGACCTGTCACATATTCATTCCAAATGCCTGGAGAAGCAACTCCATGACAGATTACATCTACAGCAAGTAAATTCGGGTCGTCACATAGCGGCTTTCCCAAAAATGATTTTAAGCCAGCTATCTGGCAGGGCGTTCCTGAGAATAGAACGGATTTGCCTAGCTTGAGGAATCCCCTTGCTTGCCTGTAGCAATCGCCGATGTCGCTCTGCACGTATTTTGAGCCGCGCAACTGATGCAAATCATCGCTTGTCGTGGCAACGCGGTGCGCTATCTTGAATGAAGCATCCATGCCTGCTCCAAATACGACTCCGCCGCAGTCTATGCAATTCTTGGCGAGCAAAGCAAATACCGCGCCTGAGGAACTATGCATCATCTCATCATCGTCTATTGCGCGAGCAACGTAAATGGTGCTTTGATCAGTGGCATCCGTTCGTTGCGGGCATACCTTTTTGCACAGCCCGCAACTTTCTTGCTTGCTACAATCAAGAGATTTCGGATAATCGAAGCCGTGCCGCCCCCGCTTCAAGGAAATGAATGCGTCAGGGCAAATCTGCGCGCAAGCGGCGCAGCCTGTACAGGCGATTTTGTCGCGCAAGGCTATGTCCTCCCAAAAATCAGGGTATCAAATATCACTCATTTAGCAATCGATCAAGCAACACACCGAACTCTTTGTCGAAAACCCCTAGCAACTCGCGGGCTTTCCTGTTTGCAGCCAACGTCTTTTCCTTTAATTCTGCGCGATTTTGGTAATAATTGAAAACACGCCCTGCAACAATGTCAACATTCCGCTCATACCTCAAATCTATTACGTAGTCGCCATAGCCAAGCTGCTCATAAAGCCCATTGAATTTGATAGAATATCCTATAGGTATTGTTGGCACTCCAGTCGAGACGGCGGCTATTGTTGCATGCATGCGGGATCCGATGAAAAAGTCCATTGAGGCAATATAAGATTTGGCTGAATATTCGCTGGAAAACTTGTCCGGCAGTATCAACGAGGGAAATTCATCCTTTAACTTTTCGCAGTAAGTCCAGTCATTGTCGGGGATATTGACAAATTCAGAGTCACGTACGATAACATGTGGTATCAAATGAACTTCAATATTATTTTTTTGTTGAAATTCAATTATAATTCTCTTTATGAGCGTATCGTAATCGCCTATATCCATATTATCATAAGACGATGAAGCTTTATAGGAAGCGCACAAGCCTGATGCATTTATCCCTATTTTTATTTTTTCGTTATTTGTGCATTGCTTAGAGTCATATGGGTGTTCAAACGCCAAATCTGTTACGCAAACAGGCTTTAATTTCGAATATTTTTCCATTTCCAAAGCTGATAAGCCGTCACGCAAAAACACAGCTTCAGCTCGATCTAGTAAAATTTGAGCCAGCTTTATAGATATATTGCTAACAAATGGACCAATCGTGATAGGGAGATAGATCAATTTTTGATTGCGCTTCATAATCAACCTTACCGCAATTGGCAAACTATCCAGCAAAAAACTTTTTAAGCTATAGATATCTGAGAAACGGTCTCCTTCTCGAATATCAAATATAAAGTCAAAGCGTGAAAAAACAAGCTTGGGCCAATAGATAAATACTTTTGCCAGTATTCGAATAGGTCTATTTTGCACCCAAGTGGACAAAACCGTAAACTTATAATTTGGATAAGCTAATTGCAAAGGAGTTATATCATAATATTCAGGAAAAGCAAACACGAACTCTGTATTGTTTGAAAAATAGGCTGCCAATTTAACCATCGATTGCCGTACAAGAGCATCTTCTCCAAGATTAGACCAATTAGGAGGGCGAAATCCTAGCATCAAGATGCGATGATTTTTGATATTATACCCTTTTTTATCATTCATTCATTTTTTAACTCCTAATACGTCTCATTCGCCTCTAAAAAAGTGAAACAGTTTCTAGCATCCAGTTCGAGATATACTGATTGTCCTCACTCATTCCAAGCGAAGATAAGCATCAACTCCCAGTGTCGAGTCCGTTGCAACCTCATACCAGTCGAAACCTTATTTTGAGTGGATTAAGAATGTTGCAGCTTGCCTTGAATTGACTGTTTGATCCTGCATTCAACCGAAAATTCTGAGCAACTCGAAATTGATGCTGGCAAATCTTAAAAAACACGCCGCGCATTGATGAACTCCGTCGGCGCGATCGGCAACGGCAGGGAGGTCGCATTATGTCCGCGAAAAGTTCCAGCCAGGAAATTTCAGGCGCGGGGAGCTACGCCGATCTTTATGGAAGCCAGGCTGGAGAGGCCGAAGACGGTCGACCGGAGCTGAAAACTGCAGCCGAATGCGCCAACTAGGGCTGAATGTAAGCGGGCACCGCAGAAATGGAGCGTCTGCTGGAGGGGCCGGAGGCTCCAGCTACGAAAAAAATCCCGGAGACCTGCAGCTTTGCGTGATTCCTTGGTAGACGCTAGGATTATGGGTTGAGAAATAAGAAGCCTGTCCCGCCTGAAAATGCACGGGTAGCAAGCATTGAAGCGCGCCGTAGCGGAGAAGCTGCGGAATCGCTCTCGGACGCGTGCCTGAAGATTAAGTGCCTGAAGGAAATAGGCGAAGCGAAGGCGCTCAATGCATAGATTGTATAACTTGCTAGTTCTAAAAGCTATATTGACTACAATTCAACTTTCCCCCTAACGCCGCTACGGAAATCAAGCCATGCTTTAAGTATATACTTATTGCTATCATCTCTAATGCATCCACATAAATATTTGATTGTCCTCGATAGCAAAGTGTATATCCACGCTACATTGCTAAATTTATACTTCTTCAAGAAGAAAAATCTGTTACGATTAGAATAATAGACCGTTAAAGCGCCATTGCTGCCTGATGTCCCTCCAACTCTATGCCATAGCTTTGCAGTTGGTACATACTTTATCCTTAGGCCGTGCCTGTGCATAAGCAGCGAATAATCGGTGTCCTCGCAATACATGAAATAGCTCTCATCCAACAGTCCGCATTTTAATAGCACAGGGATGGGTATAAGCATGCAACATCCAGTTGCAAAGTCAACATAAATCTGATTTGAATATTTTCTGCAATCTATTTTATCAACCCCTATATGCTTTGGATTGCCGCGAAGCCAATCGATTCTACCTCCTGCATACCAAATAGTCTCCGGACGATCAAAGTAATACATCCTTGGAACTGAAATTGTATTTGGCTCTGAATTGATAATCAGCTCATTTATTAGATTCTTATCTATTATCGTATCATTGTTGAGGAGAATGACGGCTTCCGCATTATGCTCTAGTGCATATTTAATGCCAATGTTATTGCCAGCTGCAAATCCGTTATTTTCTCTTGAGCGAATCAGAATTATGTTCTGCCAACATTGCGTCAAAACTTCTGCACTGTTATTGCTAGAATTGTTATCTACGACAATTATATGTTCTAAGTCAAAGCCTGCCTTGATAATGGAATCAATGCATTGCTTGGTAAATTCGTAAAAGTTAAAGTTAACTATTATTATATATATATTCATAAATGAACCTTCCGCAAAATTGTATGCTGAATAGCAATAAATCTGAGGCTTAATAACCTATTGAGAGTTTGGGTCATATTGTTGTCTTGCAGTATTACAAGCGCTGAAATCCTATTAAGTTTCGCATTGTATAAATTCAAGCAGACATCCATGGCATGGTCTGCATCAGCTATAAATACTCGCTGAGAATAGGTTTTTGCATCGACTCTTAGTTAGGTGATCGCATATGGAGCGTTGCTATGATGGCAAACTCAAAACCAGTACATCTTATCCAGCTAGGATATTCACTATAAGACCCGTAATGAGGATGCGCTGGGTGAGTGCAGCAAGTTGCGAGTTAGCACCAAGCCAGATCTCACGACGAAAAAGTAGACGTGCGCTATACTTGCCGCGATATCATGCATTGGCGCTATGAACGCCGCAGATTGAAGGCCGAAAGAAAGCTTTTGAAGGGGAAGTGGCCGCCGCCCGCCGGGAGATCCCGTCTTAACGCTGGGTTTCCGCATATGCGAAGCTGCCTCCGGGATTCATCGGCACTCTATCGATTCAAGAGGGCGGGATTTGCACGCCTCTTGCCGACTACATAAGCAAGATGTCATTTTGCCGGAAGGAGAATTTTTAGTGCGTACCGGGATGAAGCCCACCGTCTCTGCGGCGGATGCTTCCAAATATGGCGCGTATGCAGAGCTTCGCCGTTCGATAGGGGCGTAATCGCAACGCCCAGGGCGGCGCTCGGATGCCGGATAAAGGCGCGCCTGCAACGCGGGCTTCGATCATCAGTGACATATGTAACTAAGCTAAGCCGCAGCTGGCACGGAGATCGATCCTTTGCCGACAGGAAGGAGGGCGATGTCCGAAAAGTGCATGGATCCGCCTTCGGAAAAAGGGTGCTCAGCGAGGAGGCCACCCACACTTCGATCGCATGCATGGATTGGAGAATCAGGGGCCTGCCCGCCTGGCGCGCGCTCTGAAGAGCTTCAGTCGCGCTCTGAAGAGCTTCAGTCAAGGTGCCGTTGCGCGGAAGGAGAGCGGCGGGGGAATCCTCCCTAAGCGCGCCGGATTCGAAGATATGGCCGCAAGGATTTTAAAATTCGGCCTTGAATCGGGCGGGCGGGAAATTGCCGCAGTGAATCTTTTCAGCGGGCGTATGGGGGAGAAAGCCCTTAAAGGGTTGCATTCCATGCGCTGGGGGGCGTCGGCTGGCCAAATTGAAGCTCCAGCCGGAAGGCTTCTCCTGCAAGGATGAACTCCCCGAAAGACGGGATTCCCGCACCTCCACCTACATAGCAAGCCTCGCGTCCGCCGGAGGCGATTGCGGAGGAGGCCCGGATCGGCGGATTCAGTAAGCATCTGCGGCGAACCGGCAAAACGCAACCCCTATAGAATATATCGGGCGATTTCATCCGCTTTCGCAGGATTTCCGCTTCTAGGCTGGCCGAGGAGGCGGCGGGGATGATTCGGCGAATCGAGCGCAAAAATCCTTTATACTTATAAATTCAAATCATTGCTCAGAATGTACTTTTTTGATCATTTAAGTCACTTAAATTAAGAAAATGGTGATTTTATTTGTGAAATAGCTAATAAGTTTTTATTGCATTCTAAAATGTTATTAACTGTACTAAATTGAAAATGTTAAATTAAGCAAATTAATCCATATCTCTTTGTCGATTATTCTTTATCCTGTTAATATTGGGACTCAGCCCGCTCAGAGAAAAAGTCGTAGAGCTTCTCCAGCAACTCGATCTAATCAATGCTGGACAGTGTCATTCTGCATGCGCAAGAAATTTACTACCCGATGCCTACGAGAGTTGCTGAACTTGGATTTCTTTAAACAAACAAATGAATATAAACTTTGTTCAGTTAGCATTTCCTCTTTAATTTATCAAAATTAAGGTTTATAAAAAACTAATCAAATGAAAATCAGAAGGTATGATAAATGTCATTGCAGGCGTATCTTAACAGAATAGAGTTCAAGGAAAGGTTCTTCAGCAACGAAGCGTGCGAGCGCCAGCTTTCAGAGCGAAATGGTCTGGAGTATCCGCATGCTCGCATTGTGGTGGAACCCGCCATTACACGATCGCCACACGAAGGCATCCGCGTATCAATGCTCCGAGTGCGGCCATCAGGCCTTTTCAACTTAAGGAATTTCAAAGGCCAGGGATTAACATTATATAGTCATTATACTTTGTTTCCCATACAGAGGTGTGTATGTTTATTCTGATTTTCTGTATAATCAGGAGTTAATTGGTCATCAATTATAACAAAATTCATTAAATACACAAAATAAAAGTAAAAAGCGCCAAATCCAATTAGAAAATTCATTACAAGAATAGAGTACCACATAATTTGCTGAAAATCATTGTGTTGAAAACCTTTTTTAGGTTTAAGAGAGAAAAGCAAAGCTAAGTATATGCCTAAGCCTACAATACCATATTGACTTCCTAATTGTATAAAAGCATTTCCATCTGTGACCCAAGATTCTTTGCTCATACTGATTCCAATACTCTTTAATGCCCTCGTACCAACAGTACCATATCCATAAAAAATGTTATTATTTAACGCATCTCCCAATAAAACCCAACTGTTGCGAAATCGAGTTGCCCCAGAAGTTAGCGAACGGCTACTATCAAATATTTCACTTAGCCTAAAACTAAAGTAATGTATAATTTCTCCAATATTAATAAACATACTAGAAATAGCAATAAATGTTAAAATACAAATAAATAGAAAAAAATTTTTTTCTATTATTTCATGGATGTTGATGGATTTTTCTAATAAAGGCAAACATATTGCAACACTTATTAATAGTAAAATGCCAGTTCCTGAGAAGGTGCAAATGTATGCTATGCTATTTACTATTAGCCAAATTATTTTACTTTTTTTAGAATAACTTCCGAAAACTAGATGAAGAATGTTTATTGCTATCAATTGCGAAAAAACAGAAGGTTCCAAAAATATAGCATTAGAGCGTTCAACATAAATGCCAAATAATGAAATTGTATTTGACCAATTATATCCTAATGTCATATGATTAGTTATTATCAGGTTTCCTAAACCAGATATATTTTTTATTGTAGAAGAATATCTATAGAATATTTGAAATATTCCGTACAAAGAAAAAGCATTCATTATATTACTAAAAATATTTGAAAAATACTTATAGTCTGAAGATTTTATTTCATTGAAATTTACGCAACATGGAAATAATGCTAATGAATATATTAATACAGATCGAAATCTCTGCATTCCACTAATAAAATACACAAACCAGAACCAAAACAGCAAAACAAAAGAAATTATATTAGATTTATTTAAGCTTTTCAAAGTGAATAAGCCTCGTAAGGAGAACATAGCAAGAATAAATATTCCTAGCGTAACCGAAAATGATTCAATGTAAAAAATAGCATACGCCTCTAAGCAAATAGCTATAAAGAATAACAAAGGTATTTTGAAAGATGTTTGTATCATTGTTAATCACGCGCTTTTCAGTTAAGGATTCAAATGATAAAACTATAAAGGAATTTTCTGTACAAATTTGCAGGGCTAGCGTTTACGAAAAAGCTGAGAATAGCGTAGATGTAATCACAAAGCATCTCTTTCGCCTATCTCAAACCAATTTCTCCAGCAGACGCGCATAACTTTTCTCTGCCCGCTCATAGCTGTAATATCTCTCGAATGCCGCCTTATTTTCGGCCTCGATTTCGGAGAGCTCATGCTCGTTCATCGCCATATAGTCGTTAATGGCCGTGATATACTCGTCAACCGTGTTCGCTCTAATCAAGCCGCGAAGTCCATACGCTTCTTCGTACCCGGCAAGCGCCTCGTCGCTAGCAACTGTCACAAGCCCCATAGAGAGCGCGTCCGCAACCTTCACTTTCATCCCAGCGCCGCTGAAGGAGGGGCAAACAGCGAGGGAACAGCGAGGAATGATATCGTAGGATTTTAAGAAGTTTTCAACCAGAGCGGCGTTTTTATGCTCTCTGATTTTCTTTTTCAAATGCTCGCTAGGCCTGCTCCCAGCAATTATAAACTTAACATCTTCGCGGCCTCTGAATTTAGGAATGATATTGGCTAGTAGCCATTCTACGGATTCTATGTTGGGGGCGTAGCAAAGTCGGCCTGTGAAAACAACCTTCCGAGAAGTGCTTGGTTTTCCGAGGTCCACCGGTAATAAGGGTTTACCGGAAAGCTGAGTTGCGTTTTCTAAGCAGACAGGTATGATTGCGCAATTTCCTCCTCTGCAGCAATAGATCTCTCGAATTCTTATTTTGTCCCGTTCTGAGAGCAGAACGTAAGCGTCGCTATGCCTTACGCAGTCCCTCTCATCTTTTTTGACGGCTATTCTTTCAAGAGCAACAGATAAAGCTTTAGGCAACCCGCTTATATTTGTGAAGTAAGATGGTGCATAATCAATCTCTACATTCTCAAATAAGGTTACCACCTTGCAATCCGACAAATCAGCCTTTATATCTTTCGCCATAAACCCGTAGCGCGAGCGCCCAAGAACCACTATATCTGGCTTTAAAGATAAAATCTCTTCTTTATGCCTGAGCCAGAAGAACCAGAGGTAATTCGAATGCCCGCACAATCTAGCGAGTGCATCAAGGGTTCGCGTTTTAACCGGGTCAAAGGGCAGGCTCTCGGGAAGCCTATCGTTAAGAGATATTACTCCCAGTTCGACTCCATTCTGTTGGCAGTAGGCTTTCAGTGAGCGATATGCTTTTCTCGTCCCTTCGCCGCCGCCCCCGACATCGTGCTCGATAGATGATTCACAAATGTAGAAAATCTTCAATTAGTCTCCCCTCGCACCCCGCGCTTTTTGCGGCTTCCATATCAGCCTCGCTGTCGCCGATTAAGAGCGACCTGCTTAAATCAATGTTGTGCTTCTCTGCCGCTTGCAGTATCAAGCCCGGCTTCGGCTTGCGGCAGCCGCAGTCGATTTTGTACTCCGCCCTCTCGTTCTCGAACCCTTTGTCGGGATGGTGGGGGCAAACGAAGATGTCATCCACATACGCGCCCTGTTCGCCGAGCAGGGTTTCCATTTTATTATGAATCTCCCCCAGTTGCTCCCATGTCAGATCGCCGCGGGCGATCGCCGGCTGGTTCGTAACGACTATGACGATCTTGCCGCTGAGGTTCGCTTCCTTGATGATGCTGGCGATTCCGCCGTTGAGCTCGAAATCATCAATATCCGTCAAAAATCCTGCGTATCTGTTTATCGTGCCGTCGCGGTCGAGGAAGAGTGCGGGTTGCCTGTTCAGCAGGCTCTTTGCCCTCACAATGCCGTTCTTGACATCATCTGCTGCCTGGCGATATCGCTCCGGCGTCCCCACGTCCTTGATGTATTCGGGCGAGTCGTAGGCACCCACTTCGCCGAGCAGAATCAGCTTCGGCAATACATCCCTATCGAAGTCCATATATTTAGGTTCCTCAAAGAACTCGAATATCTTTGGAGACAAAATGTGCAACCCTGCGTTGACTCGGTTCTTACACCACCCCCGCTTGTCTTCTTTATTGAGAATCCCAGTCACCGCGCCGCTTCCGTCCGTGACGACTATCGCGCTGTCGATAGGGTGGTTGTTCGGATGCGTGAGAAGCGTGGCGATCCTGCCAGCTGACTTGTGGAAGTCCATGAAGCGCTTGATGTCTATGTCGAAGAGCAGATCTCCGTTGATGAAAAGGAAATCGTCGGTAAATAGGTCTTTCAGGAGATAAATCGCTCCCGCCGTGCCGAGCGGCTTGCCTTCGGTGATGTAGCCGATTCTTGAGCCGAAACGGCCGCCATCACCGAAGTAATCTTTGACAGCGCGCCCCAAGTGCGCGACAATCAGAGTAATATCTGTTATCCCTTGACTTTTGAGGCAATCAATCTGGTACTCTAAAATCGGTTTGCCACAAATCTTTATCATCGGCTTCGGAACTTCAGAATTTATCTCGGACATGCGCGTACCTTTGCCGCCCGCCACAATTGCTGCCTTTACATTCACCTTTCAAAACTCTCCCTCAAGCTCCAAGTTGGCAAAAGCAATTCTTTAATTTTTCTACTATGCATGCCTAGTTGGCATACAAAATCTTTATATATGGAACTCCAGATGTCTTGTCAACACAGTAAGGATTTTTTAAATAGCAGATCTTAATACTTCACAAAATGCATCAATCAGCTTTAGAGCAGTCAAGAACGGCTAGCGCTGTAAGTCTCTAACCGGCACTCAAATAAATATTTTGAATCTGATGGCGGACAGAGCCCATGCCCCGTTGCATTTCAAGATGCGGGCTCAAACCGTCCCCTTGGCCGACGGCAAGGCGAGAAGCTACGCAACAGCGGAAAAGCTTTCCATAAATGTCCATGCCGCAGGAAAATGGCGCGGCCGCCTCCTCCCTGAAGCCACAGGAAATGCGCTTTCCGACAGCCCCGGATCGGGAGGGAAGCCGAGGATCGCGGACGAGCGCGAAGCCCGGATCATCGCGCTTTCCTTGGAGGATCCGAAGAATCTCGGGCTTCCGTCCGTCCGCTGGCCGGCGGAGCTGGGGAAAAATGCGGAATCTTGAAGAGCATGGCGTCGAGGGCGGAATTTTCAGGCGGCGACTCCCGCAGGGCCGTTTTCAAATATGCGCACAGGCATTGCCTGCGGCTGAGCCAAATAGGATGCCGGCTCGGCATGCTCGGCCGCCAGACAGGGGGCGAGCTTCGCCCCGGCCGGGGATCTCGAAGGCAGAATCCCCGCCTTCGCTGACTTCTGCAGTAGCAATATGAAGAAGCCTTTCAAGTGGAATTTTACAGGAAGCATACTTAAGGTATAGTTTATAGATCGTATTTGAGATTGATTGCACTAGCTGGCAAATCGAAAATCATCAGAACGTTGTAGTACTTCTCTATGACTTCCTAATCAAGTGGAGTATTTGTCCATTAGATATAGAGCTATATGTTCTCTTTCCATTGCAGTCGATTGTAATTTGGGAGCATATATATATCAGCTGATTTGCATGATGAGATTCTCAGATTAGAGCCATTTAAACGAGTGCAATGCTCAGCTTATTCACTTGAATGGCGCTCCGCCTTTATGCATTGTAATCCTCCGCGTCATAGTAGATAACCTGAGTTCCGGCGCTTTCAAAGGAGAATGGCACATGTAGCAGGCTTGACATCGCATCCACGACGCTTTTCCGCCTTTGCGGCTCGACATAGAACAGCAGGAACCCGCCGCCGCCCGCCCCGAGGAGCTTGCCGCCGAGCGCCCCCGCCTTGATGGCCTTTCCGTACAGCCTGTCTATGGAGTCGGTGGATATGCCTGCTGATATGCCGCGCTTCAGATTCCAAGCGTAGTCGAGCAGCCTTCCGAAATCGTCCAAGCTCTTGCCAGCCAGCGCCTTCTCCGCCTCATAGACGAGCGACGCCATTTCCTTAAGCTCCGCAACCTTGCCCTTTATGGCTTTCTGAGTATTGGCCTGAATGTCGCTCGAATAGCGCGAGAAGCCCGTAAAGAGCAGAAGCAGGCTTTCGCTCAGCCGCTTCTTGGTCTCGCCGTCGATAATTACGGGCGCTACGCTGTATCCCTCGGCTGAGAACTCGATGCGGTTGAGTCCGCCGAATGCCGCCGCTATCTGGTCTTGAACGCCGCCGCTCTCCGCGCACAGAACTCGCTCCAGGTAAATCGCGTCGTCGGCGAGCTGCCGCTTGCTCTTCATACTTCCCTTGAGGGAGTAGAAAGCGTTGAGCATCCCGACCGCGAAGGAGCTGCTCGTCCCGAGACCCGTCCGGGCAGGCAGGTCAGCCTCGTATGAAAGGCGGATCTCTCTCATGTCGAGCATCCGCGCGGCGTTCCTGATGGCGGGGTGCTTCACGTCGCCTATGTCGGCGACGCGCTCAATCGTCGAGTACGCGAACTCTGACGAGTAGTCGAAGAACCTCGGCAGATGGCGGACATTTACGTAGCAGTACTTGTCGAACGTCGCGGACAGCACCGCGCCCCCGTGCTCCTTATAGTATTCTGGGAAGTCCGTCCCTCCGCCGAAGAAAGACATTCGAAACGGGGTTTTGGTTATTATCAAAATGCAACCTCACAATCCAGCATCAGCAAACGACGCCCAAATCTTCTCCCATTGGTACTCATCTTGTATTAGCTTCTTTGCGTTTGCGCCTATTTCCAGCGCCTTATCTCTGCTGCGCAACAGAAAATCCACCAGTTTGGCCATATCATAAAAATCGTCCTCTATAAAAAGGTGGGTGCCGTTCACAGCATTTATGCCTTCCGCCCCGATGCTGTTTGTGACGACGGGCATGCCCATCGCCATTGCTTCAATTATCTTCGTTTTTATTCCGCTGCCATAAGGAATCGGAGCGAGGAACACTTCGGTTTCTGCCACGGGAATACGCAAATCGTCAACATATCCAGTAAAAACTACGTTTTCGTTGAATTTGTATCTATTCATAACGCCTTCAGGGCACTTGCCAAATATCTTCAAGGTTACCTTCGCTTTTATTTTGGGAAGGACTCGAGTAATAATCATATCTACTGCGTCCGAGCCTTGAGCTGAATTCATGTTCCCGACAAATGAAAGCGTGTTTGGCTTTTTGGCAACTGGCAATTTTGAAGCAAAATACTCCAAGTCACAGCCGACTGCCACCGTTATCGCTTTGGGCCGGGGCAATTCCGAGTTGAGAATATCAGTTTCTTTCTGAGATACTAGAATAACCTTGTCATACAGATAGGTATAGTATTTTTCATAGTTCACAAGCCTCGCACACTCTCCGAGCAATATCCATTTCTTTATAGGACTTAAATTGACGACGGCTCTGAATACTCTATTGCCACCCTTTCCGTATTGACCGGTAAAATCGGAGCGGCTCTCTCGCTTTGCAACCTGGCGCTCATACCGCTTGCTCAACAGATCATCCATATCTAAAATTTTAGCGCAAGGGAATTCTGCGAAAGCCTTGAAATAAGGGGCAAGCCTAATCATGTCAACAATAATCGCGCTTGGTTTGACCGAGGCAATCAATTGGCTTATTCTTCGCATATTTCTCTCATCAACATACAAGGAGCATTGAAAAGGCTGCCTCTTACCGAATAACGAATTGAATAATATGTTTTTCAGCTTGGCTAAACTGCCAACCTTGTTTGCCAAATAGACGGTTTCTATGAAATCGGGCTTGGCATTCGCCTCATCTTCCCTATTACTTGAATCCAGAAATGAGTATAAATATATCTTGTAGCCGCAGACTTTATGCAACCCTCTGCAATAGTGGTACAATGAAAGCTTTCTGCCGCTTTCGGGAGGAAAAAATAATCGTGTGGTAATAAACAGAAGCTTTTTTTCGCGGCTATTATCCGCACCAGAATTCAAATCAACAACCTCCAAGTCCATATTTGTTTCTTCTGCTCTTGGCAATTAACAGGCTAAATCGAAAATCTCCCATCATCAGCAGAAAAGCATGCAATATGGCATCTTTAAAGTGTTGGATATTGTACATGAAAGCCTTCTGGAGCTTAAATAGCAAAGGAGATTTCTTGCTTTAGACACAACACATTGTGGCATATTTGATTTTGAAAATGAGCTACAGATTTGATGAATTTGTGGGAAACGTAAAGTTTGTGATTTTTTATTTGAGCCTGAAAAACAAAATGAAAGTTATATTCATTCCATATAATACTATATTATATGGAATGGTTTCAGTAGGCATTTCAAAAGAAAGAATGTTAAATTGAAATCATTAACAAATTAGCTTGATATATATATGAACAATCAAAATATATGAGCTTTGGATTTTTGAATGTATGTTTACAAGAAAATTGACTAATGTAGTCAACTAATATCACAACGATTCTTCAAGTTCAAAAGAAGAGGAATAAAATACGCTTATATGTTCTATAAAGAGGATTAAGCCAATACATTGTTATTTCTACATTTAAAAGTGTAATTTGATATATTTCTTGATTATCTAAAGAGTATAGTTTATAATATAAAAATAGTTTTGAAACTTACTCTTAAATTTTCAATATTTAATTTCATTCAATGTACTATAGTCAGAAAACACTGAAATATAAGCAATAATCTGAATTATATATAGTGAATGTAATTAATATATTGGATATTGTATTTTTTAATTGTTTTTTAGGCTTGACTCATTCCATATAATATAGTATTATATGGAATGCAAATCATCCTATAATAGATGATACTCAATTGATATCTTCCTTATTTAGTACTGGAACATGACTGAGTTATACTTAAAAGCGGCCATGCTGAACCAGATATTCCCATCGCAAGCTATTCTTATTCTACGAAACGGTTTCAAAGATTCTTAGAGGTAGGAGCTTAGCGCGTAACCACAGCAGCGCTAACCCAACCGCATTCAAGTTGAGTCTTCTCAAATTCGCTCTCTTTCCTTCTGCTGCAATATTTCCAACGACCGTTACACCTGTTCTGAGTAATCAGGAAAATGGTTGTCAGGGTAAAAAATTTTTGAGAGTGTTATAAATCAGAAAGAATATGGTCGCCTGCTCGATAGTAAAGTCACACCGATGGGATAAAACTGCGCGTTGCTCTTGGCGGATGCATGCGAGATTGCGGATCGCACGAAAGAAAAGGCGCGTGCATTTAGCTTGGCATCGTGGAAGCATTGCCGTCAGGCTTGACGCGTTCGGCGAGCTTCTTCTGAAGATTGTCATGGGAGGTGCTGTCGCATGATCGGACGCAACGCCGTAGCAAAGGAGCGCTTCGATGACCGGACTGAGAAGATGAAAGTGCAGGTGTTCGATATGCAGGCGGATGCGCTTGGGGCTACAAGTAAATGCACCATCCTGATGGGAGCCGGATCAGTTTCCATGCATTTGCAGATTCTTATATTACGCAGATATGTCCTAGCCTCAGATTGCATCCCGCCGCTCTTAGAAGCGCCGAGGGCGGCGGGATGAGCGAGATCCAGGTTGCGATTGTACACGATTGGCTAACGAATATGGGCGGGGCGGAAAAGGTCGTCGAGTCGCTCATGGACATTTATCCTAACGCTCCAATATACACTTCAATGGTAAACATGAGCAACATTTCAGAAAAATTTCATGGGAGGGAAATAATTACCTCTTTCTTGCAAAACCGCGTCAGGGGCAACAAGGTCAACCACCAAAAATACCTTGCTTTCATGCCGGCGGCGTTCGAGAGCTTTGATCTCAGCGGCTACGACGTCGTGCTGAGCTCGAGCAGCTCATGCGCGAAAGGCGTGGTGACAAGCCCTGGCGCGTTGCACGTCTGCTATTGCCATACTCCGATGAGATACGGCTGGGAATTCTACTGCGACTACATAAAAGAATTCGGAAAGCTGAAAAAGATGCTGGTCAAGTATTTTATGAGCTACATGAGGATGTGGGATCTGGCCTCGTCCAGCAGGGTGGACTGCTTCATCGCGAATTCAGAAAACGTAGCCCTGCGCATAGGCAAGCATTACAGGCGCGGGGCGGAGGTCATCCATCCTCCGGTCAACACGGATTACTTCACGGCGGACGGCTCGCCGAAGGCGGATTACTTCCTTTGCGTGTCGCGGCTCGTGCCGTACAAGCGGATAGATATAGCCGTCAAGGCGTTCAGCGAGCTCGGCCTGCCGCTGGTGGTGATAGGGGGAGGAAGCGAGCTCGAGCCGCTGAGGAGCATTGCTGGCCCCAATATAGCTTTTCTCGGCAGGCAGCCTGACGGCGCGGTGCGCGAGCATTACAGGAAATGCCGCGCGTTCGTGTTCCCAGGCGAAGAGGATTTCGGAATCGCCCCCGTCGAGGCGCAGGCTTGCGGCAGCCCTGTCATAGCGTTCGGCGGGGGCGGCGCGCTGGAGACCGTGATTGGCGGGCGGACGGGGATGTTCTTTGGCGAGCAGACCGCTGAAAGCCTTATAGAGGCGGTTAGAAAATTCGACTCCATGTCTTTTGACGGCCGCGCCTGCCGCGAGAACGCCGAGAGGTTCAGCGCGCCGCTGTTCGAGAAGAGGATAAGCGGTTTCATCCATCGGAAATACGATGATTTCATTGGCGGACGGAGGGGGTTTGACGCTTGAAGATCGTTCTGTTGTCCGGCGGGAGCGGGAGGCGGCTCTTCCCTCTCTCCAGCGACGCTCGCCCGAAGCAGTTCCTTAAAATACTCAAAGACGGCCGCGGCGGCAGGCAGTCGATGCTGCAGAGGGTGCGCGGGCAGATAAGGGCGGCCCTGCCGGACGCCGAAGTCTTAATCGCCGCCAACGCCTCTCAGGCCGGCATCATTGAGTCTCAGCTGCGGGGCGAAGTCGACGTAGTGCTTGAGCCCGAGCGGCGCGACACGTTTCCCGCCATAGCGCTGGCCTGCGCGTACCTGCGCGACGCCATGAGCGCAAGCCCGGGCGAAACGGTCGTGGCCATGCCGGTAGACCCGTATGCGGACATCGGATTCTTCCAGGCTCTAAGCGGCGTCGAGGAGGCTCTCGCCTGCGCCAAACTCGTTTTGATGGGTATCCAGCCCGCAGCTCCGGAATCCAAGCACGGCTACATCATTCCGGGCGGAAGATTGAGGGGCGGCGCTCTGAAGGTCGAAAGCTTCGTCGAGAAGCCCGATGAAGCCACGGCTCGCGGCCTTATAGGGAGCGGAGCGCTGTGGAACGCCGGGGTGTTCGGATTCCGCTTGGAATACGGGCTTGATCTCTCCGGCGGCGCGTCTTACGAGAAATTGCTGGAAGAATACGGCAGCCTGGAGAAAATCAGCTTCGACTATAAAGTCGCCGAGCGCGAGCCGGACATCGCCGTCATCCCCTATAATGGAATGTGGTCCGACCTAGGGACGTGGAACGCCCTGGCCGCTCAAATGGGCGGTTACGTCACCGGAAACGGGCTGCTGGAGCGCGCGACCGACACCTACATAATAAACGAGCTTGGCGCCCCGATTATCGCCTTGGGCACGCGGAGCCTCGTGATCGCCGCAAGCCCGGACGGGATATTGGTCGCGGACTTGGCGCAGAGCCCTCATCTGAAAGAGGCTGTGGGCACGCTGGAGCTCCAGCGGCCGATGCGCAAAGAGCGAGGCTGCGGCGAGTACACGGTGCTTGACAGGATCGAATGCGCCAACGGCGCCGAGAGCCTGGTGAGGCGCCTGCGTCTCAGCGCGGGCAGGAGCATGAGCTTCCGGGCGCATGAGCGCCGCGACGCTGTTTGGACGGTCGCCAGCGGCGTGGCCGACTTTACGCTCGACGGGGAGACCAGGCGAATTAGCGCAGGCGGCGCGATTAAGATTGTGCGCGGCCAAAACCACAGCATTGCGGCGGTTACAGACGTTCATATCATTGAGGTGCAAACCGGAGAATTGCTTGATGAAACGGATGCCGAGAAATTTGAGAAGGGATTTTAATCATTTTAAGGTGCTATTTATTGCTTATATGCGCTTAGCATCCATTTTGAGAGCGGATCGCGGCGAGGTATCAAACGGACTATGAAAAAGTTTGCTATGAACGAGAAGTTCCTCGACCAGCGGGTCACCGAGGTTCAGCGCGCTGCAATGGAGCTTACGAAAGAACTTGACAAGATTCTCCTAATGTGCATTTTTCGATCTAGTAGAAATATTTTCAACAGTCTATGCTTTTCAAGTATAATGAACTGAATTGCAACTAAAATTCAGACTTTGCTGCTTGGATTGTTATACACTTTTCACAATTAATATAAAGTCTAATTTCAAAAGTCAGGTTTACATTGTTAGATATTTTGTGATTTTTCAAAATGCACATTAGGAGCAAGATTGTAAGTATTGGCGAAGTTTATATTTGTCTTCCGGTTCCCTCATCTTGCGAATCCGGAATCGGCTTGAATAGCATCAAGAAAGTTAGGTTTGGCAGGTTGAGAGATTGCATGCGGGAGCTGCTGGAGCTTTGCGCGCACGCCTTGAAAGAGAGCGCAACCATCATCAATCTTAGCGGCAGCGCTTCCCTGTTTAAGCCCGTAATAGTATGCATCAATGATATTTCGCCCCTTGTCAGCTGAGATTTCAACAGCTTGAAGTATGCGCTTTGGCACAGGATAAAAGCTCCGTTTGCCTATCGGCTAACTCAAAGGCTACAACGAAATTCTGAAATCCAGGGTTGCCTGCATCCTCATCCTGCTGTGCGGCGAAGAAGCCGCAGCCAGGCGCCAGCCTCAATTCGGAGGCGTTCGGCGAGGCATGCAGGCGGGGTCTCTTCGTCCAGCGGATGAACCGGTGCCATAGATGAACGAATCAATATTTTAAATGCTCCAATTGATGCTTTAACTGAACGTTTCAGTGATGAGTTTCCAAGGAGCAGTGTGCCTCCTGGAGGAGCCAGCTTGAAGCGCGGCTTTTCATGGGGATGGAAAGCGCGCCGTCCCTGAAAGTTGCATTGCATTTAAATTGTTGATTCAAGCATTTCAGCGGTCGAAACTTGCATGGCTTGCAAGCGGCTTGCAGGAACTAAATAGCTGCCTTTAAATGATATCTCCAGCTCAGAATAAGGATCTCTGCGTTGCATCTCATTGATTTGTTCAAATCGGTTGTTCGGTACAATTTCTGCGTTCTCTCGCCTTTATGAATATTTCTATTTATCCTAACGGACTTAGTACTGGATCTTCATGAAAATTTCCTTAACATAATTCATTTCTACTCATTAAGGCTATAGTACGCCCCACTGCACTGCGATCCTGTTCTCGCAGATGATGTATTACCGAAGATACGGGATGGCTAATCTTTACATTTTTATGTCCTTCACATCGAAATCGCTGGACTGCTGCGCTTCCAGAATATTCCCAGCACTTCCCCAAGGCCTCCTTGCCGCAGAAATGTCCCAACCGGGCCGATCTCCGCCATGACGTTTGCAGACTGCACTTTGTTGTGCGCGAACACTACCGCAATTGTAGAGCATTTATTTTTCCCGGGGATGAGGATTTTGGTATTACTCCGGTAGAAGCACAGGCGTGTAGGTGTCTCGTGATTGCGTTTGGAAAGGGCGGTGCGCTTGAAACGGTCATAGATGGGGTAACGGGCATGTTTTTCAGAGAGAAGACGGTTGAATGCCTGAAGAAAGCGGTCACTGAATTTGAGAATTCGCGATTCGATAAGGCGCGCTGTCGAGAGAATGCGGAGCGATTTGCGGAAGAGACTTTTAGGAAGAGTATTCAGGAGTTTATTGAGGGAAAATATAAGGCGGAGAGGACTGCCGGGCGTGAATAGAAAAATAGTCATAAATGGGAGATTCCTGACACAGAAAATAACGGGGGTACAACGGTTTGCGCACGAGATAGTGCGCGAACTTGATAAAATTGTAGAACCTAATGACTGTTGGGAGCTTGTAATTCCTTCAAGTTGTACTGAAACTCTAAATTTAAAAAATATTAAGATTAAGCGAATAGGTAGATTTAGTGGGAACTTATGGGAGCAAATTTCTTTGCCGCTTTATGTGATTCGCACTAAGGCAATGTGCGTGAGCTTATGCAATATGACGCCTATTCTAACACCGCACGTTGTTGCACTACATGATATAAATTTCAAAGTTAATCCGTACGTGTTTTCTAAAAAATTTGTTTTGTGGTATAATATAGTATTTGCGTTAACGACACATCGAATTCGATGCTTAACCACTGTATCTGAGTTCAGTAAAAAAGAAATTATTAAGAACTATGGTATAGCAGAGGAGAGTATTAGCGTTATACATAATGGGTGGCAGCACTACAGCAGGGTAAAAGAAGACGAAAACTCGCTTAACAGATTCGCTTTAACCGGTATTGAATACTTTTTTGCAATGAGCAGTAATGCACCAAACAAGAATTTTAGATGGATTGTTGAAATAGCAAAACGAGATCCGCAAAGTATGTTCATTATCGCCGGTATTAAGAACAGTAAAGTTCTCGGAGATGATTCTGATATACGGGTTCCTGAAAACATGCGATTTATTGGATATCTGACAGACGGCGAGGCTAAAGCTCTTTGTAAAAACTGTAAGGCGTTCCTATTCCCGTCTTTCTACGAGGGGTTTGGGCTTCCGCCACTTGAAGCGCTGTCAGTCGGCGCACAGATTGTCGTGTCGAATACTTCATGCCTGCCGGAGATATATGGTGGCGCAACGCATTATATAGATCCTGTTGATTTCGACATTGATTTAGATAAGTTGCTGCAAGAAAATGTTGCTTCCGCTGAAACAGCGTTGAATAAATACAGTTGGGTTGATTCGGCAAAAAGTTTACATGCATTATTATTGACTGAATATTCTAGATCTACATAAAAGGTGTGCTATATGAATCAAAGAATCAAGAGCGCTGCAGGCGGGCTTCTATATATCTTCTGCAATTATTTTATAGCAAATATCCCATGTTGGACTATTAGAAAACTACTATACAAATTATGTGGCATGAAAATTGGTAGGCATTCTCGAATTATGATGAAAGTAATTGTTCAATTGCCTTGGCGCATAAGTCTCGGGGAACGTAGTTACATAAACGAACACTGTTACCTTGATGGCAGAGGGGGGGTGTCTATTGGCAATGATGTAACGATCGCATTGCATTCGATGATAATAACCGCTACTCATGACACATTGGACACTCAATTCTCAATGATAACCGAACCTGTTCATATCGGAAATTGCGTTTGGGTTGCAGCAAGAGCAACGATATTGAATGGGTGTGTTTTGCAGGACAGATGTGTTATTGCTGCCGGTAGCGTAGTTCGACCGCACGAAGTGTGCGAAGAAAACACGATTTATTCAGGTGTTCCCGCAGTTAAGCTTAAGCAGCGAGGTCTTGTTGTCGGCGTTCAGCAACCTATTTGGAAGCCCTTTTTTAGATAACGATTGCTTCTGCCGGTCGTTATGTGAGGGATTTGGACTTACCCCGCTGGAGGCGCTATCGGTCGACGCGCCTATTTGAGAATAACACTTCGTGTTTGCCGGAGATGTGCGGTGGAGTAGCGCACTATATAGACCCGACTGATAACAATGTGGATTTGGACGCGCTGTTGGGTGAACCAGTTGCCCCGCCGGACACGGTGTTGAAAAGTTGCAGTTGGGAAAAAAACACGAAGAAATAGCTCGACGCGTGCTTGAAATAGCAAAAACGTTAATAAATTTTAGATTTGAGGATAACTACATGGGGTATATGCTTGATAACGCAATATATTTTGTGTCAAGCATCATCTTAATAATATGGTGTTTTAGACAAAACGTTGATTTTGTGAGTAAATTTATTTATGCAATTACATTCGTAATACTCAATTCTTCTTATAATATAATGATTAAGTCAGTAGGCCATCATGTATTAGTTGTTCCAAGGAATTTTCTTTATCACAAAGAGATATTCGGACAAGTTGTACCTGTTGATTTAATTGCCGTGCTGTTCGTTGCTATTTCTTTAAAGGAAATACCAAAATCCATTTCTGGCATTAGCAGATCAGTTTTAATGAGAGATATAGGGCTCTTTGCGCTTGGGACAATTTCATACATTATCAACCAGGGATATAGCGTATTGGGAGTTAGTGCATACTTCAGATATGCTAGAGGGTTATTATACCTAATGGCCTTCTTTTTTGTGACGAGACGTTATTTAAGACAAGGAGTGAAGATCCTATTTCCTTTATCAATCATCATGCTTGGCAGCGGTGCATCCTGCCTAGTTGTCCCGCTTAGGGATCTATGGGTTAGGTACTCACATAGAGTATTGATAATTGATCAGGAATCTGCATACACTATTTCGATTCTTCTCATTCTGATATATTTCTTTCTGCTTCTTGAGAGAAAAAGAAAGAAAATTAAGATTCCGCGTCTCCCGATTTTGGTTGGATTCACATTATTTCTATTTCAGTATGCATGGTGTACATATAAAACTGCTTACGTCTATGCAATTATATTTGCCGCATGCGTTATGTATTTTGTCAAAGGGCATCGCAAGGGTATGATTGTTGTCTTTACATGCTTTTTTGTGATTTCACCTTTAGTTATAAACTCAGTAGTACGGCTGTTTACTTCCACTCCAATTTTCACTCGCTTGAATCAAATAACGGAGTATACTGAGTATATTAGTAACGGGGAGAACTCCCTTTACGCGTTTCTTTTTGGCTCTGGGATCGGCACTCCATATTATACCCCCAACTTATCAACTGACACAGGTGAAGTAAAGGGTGTTGATTTATTAGCTAACCCTCATTGGAAAATCTCGTTGCAAACTCCTATCCTTTCCGTTTTTAAAGATACTGGGATTATAGGTATGTTTGTTTTCATTATTTCTACTGTATCTATTTGTATACGGATCGGCAATATGCTAAGGAATATATACATAGAATTCAGTGAGTTCACATATCAGATTTGTGAGACGCTTGCACTTGGTACTATGCTTATATTCATTGTTTCAATCCGGACAGTCTACGACTCTACCAGTGCGGCGAGTGTATTTAACGGTTTTGTTCTTGCTCGATTTTGTTATAGTGCAAATGAGATACGCAAAACTCAAAATCATTTATAAGACTAGCATAAAGGCAGGACAATTTAACGCCCATCAAAATTGAAGAGAATATATGTTTGAACTTACAAAACTTATCAATCTATTCTCATAATTCTTAGATATGTATATGTTTAATAAATTATATGGATAAATATGACAGCATTAACGACAAAATTATTCAAAATCACAGTCGCTTTGCAAACTGTCGGAATAGCTATAAAAAATCTTCTTTAGAACTCTAAATCGAAATCATTATGGCATCTGTAGAGCTTATGTTAAGGGCATTAAACTATCCTGGCATAAAGAGGTCATCTATATGAAAGTTCTTCTAGTAAATTCCTATTATTATCCGGAGATGGTCGGAGGAACCGAATACTTTGTAAAACGACTAGCAGAGGCTTTAGTAAGTACAGGTAATAGTGTTTCTGTCCTTTGTCTTGGCAATGGAAATTCTGTTGAGACAATAAATGGTGTTAAAGTTTTCCGATACAAGCCGGCTTTAGGACGATATGTTGATTTTGCAAATGAACGTATGCTAATTCGAAATATGATTTGCAAATTGGTTAATAGAATTTATAATCCATTCGATCTAAGTAAATTATTTCATATTTTAGAAACCATTAAACCTGATGTCGTTCATTCAAATGGTTTAATGGACATCTCAGCTTCGCTATGGCAAATATGTAAAAAACTAAATATTAGTATACTGCATACGTATCATGATTATAATTTCCTCTGCCCGAGAGGTACTTTGATTAGTAAAAGGACAAACGAAATCTGCACTGGTCCGAACTTATTGTGTAGGTTATATCGATGCTACAACAGAGAATTGTCACGAAGAATTGATATTGTAACTGCTCCTTCTAATTTTGTCCTTTCAGCATTTCAAAAAGAGAGGTATTTACCTGTCAATAATGGATATGTAGTTAGCAATGCCATAAACATTGATATGGATTATACGGAATGTCTCATCGAAAGGCGATCAGAAAAAATTATGGACAAAGACTATTTGACTTTCGTATTTTTAGGTCAACTTGGCGCCCATAAGGGTATAAAGTGGCTACTTGATAGTTTTGCTGAAGTTAACAATTCGAAAATAGTACTTAGGATAGCAGGAAAAGGAAAGCTGTCGGGTCTGGTTTCCGAGTTTACGAAAAAGGATTCCAGAATAATTTATGAAGGTTATTTAAGCGAAACGCAGGTTGCAGAATTGCTAAAAGAGTGCGATGTACTTATTGCTCCTTCCATATGGGAAGAACCTTTTGGTCTTATTGTTATTGAAGCATACAAATACGGTCTACCGGTTATCGCAACGAATCGTGGCGCTTTTCCAGAGATTGTAATAAATGAGAAAACAGGCACTATAATTGATGCTGGTTCTTTATCCTCGTTAAGGGATTGTATTGTACGGTACTCGGACGACAGAAGGATAGTACATGGTATGTTAACAAACATTGCGTCGCACTTGAAATCATTCAGTCTTGATGAACAGACAAGTAAATACATTGAGTTGTATAAATATCTATTATCTAAAGAATTACCGGGAAGGTGCTAGCATGAGGAGAATAGGAATTTTAACTTTTCATCGCGCATGCAATTATGGCGCGGCACTTCAAGCATACGCATTGTATTCTGTTGTCCGAAAATTGCTTGCAGATGATACTGCTGTTGAAGTTGTTGATTATTTGTGTGACCATTTGGAATCCGTATATAACCCATTTCGGTTGCCTGACCAGAGCGGAAGATTCGCATTAATTAAAAAAACAATTCGTTTCGCCTTGCATTATAGGGAAAAGTCGTTTTCGTTAAAAGCATTTCAGAAATTTCGCAAGAAATATCTGCTGCTTTCCAAACAGTATTCATTAAGCGACATAGAACGCTCCGTTAATAATTATGATATGTTTATTGTTGGAAGTGATCAGATTTGGAACATGGATCTGACCAAGGGTGATGCAACGTATTTTTTAAACTTCGAAACGGCTAAAACTAAAAAGTGTTCTTATGCCGCAAGCTTTGGGTCGCCACTGTCATTTCAAGAACATAGTTCCGAAATAGTAAGTTATTTAAATGACTTCTGTGAAGTATCTCTAAGGGAGAAAATAGGGGTTAATGTGCTTAGCAAAAGTTTGCGGTGTCCGATCCATACTGATTTAGATCCGACATTGCTATTACGTCGCCACGATTGGGAAGTTATTTCGTCAGAATCCGCGAGCAATTTCCGAGGGAAATATATACTGCTTTACATTGTAGCCCCGCCCAAAGATTTAATCGAGTTCGCAAAAGAACTTGAGCTGATAACTGGATATAAAGTAGTAATGCTATGCAATAGTTTCAAGATCGGGCGCGGTTTTAAGCGCTTACGCAGGCAGACTCCCGCTGATTTTATCAATCTCGTCGCCAATGCAGAAGTCGTACTTACTACGTCCTTCCACGGATTGGCATTTTCTATAATATTTCACAGGAAATTTGTAGTAGAAGTCCAATCAACTGATAGCACCAACTATCGCATTGAAAGTTTACTACAAGCATTAGGATTAGAGGATAGAATCCTTACAGAGAGTTCCCTTAAATCATATCATTCTTCAATTGATTGGTTGCGCATCGATGATCTCCTTAATGATGAAAGGCAAAAGTCTATCAGCTACTTAAGAAGTATAACAAGCTTTAATAGGAGAAAATGACAATGGATAGAATAACACATCTTTGCACCGGGTGCCAGGCTTGTCGCCAGTTGTGTCCAAGCGCATGCATAACTATGATTGATGACAGTGAGGGTTTTTTGGTGCCGCATATTGATGACCAGCGTTGTACGAACTGCGGTCTGTGTGCAGTTCGCTGTCCTCAAAATGCAATACGCCAAAAGCCGTCAAAATCTGAAAAGCGAGTGATTGGAGCACGTCTAAAAGACGATATAACTCTGCGTAAAAGTGCCTCTGGCGGAGCATTCTCCGGAATTGCCAAGTATATTTTAACTCTTGATGGTGCGGTGTTCGGATGCGCTTTCGATGAGAATATCGTTGCGCGACATGTCTGTATAACTAATTTTGATGAGATTGAACCGTTACAAAGCTCTAAGTACGTACAAAGCGATGTTGGGGACACCTATTCTCACGCAAAAATGCTGTTAGAAGCTGGAGATGCAGTGCTGTACACTGGCACTCCATGTCAGATAGCCGGTTTGTATACCTATTTGGGACAAGACTATAGCAATTTAGTCACAATAGATTTAATATGTCATGGTGTACCATCGCCGTTGCTATTCAAGCGATACATTGAATGGCTTGGAGTCAAATATCGAGGAAAAATCATTTACTATGATTTTAGAAGTAAAGACAAGATCGGATGGGGTTTGGGATATAAGACTAAGACTAAGACTAAGACTAAGACTAAGACTAAGACTAAGTATCCGCAGTATATGCTTGACCCATATTATCGTGGGTTTCTTGACGATTATACATTACGCGAGTGCTGTTATCAGTGTATATATGCGAACGAGCACCGCCTAGCGGACTTGACCATCGGAGACTATTGGGGAGTTGACATTGAGCATCCGGAGTTTTGGGACAGTCGTGGAGTCTCGGTAATTTTGATAAATTCCGAAAAGGGCGCACAACTCTTTGCCGCAGCCTCAGATGAATTTGAAACAGTAGACACAACGTTTGAAAAAGTTTCAGCGCACAATCCGTTACTATTAGCGCCTAGACCGCGACCATCAAGCCGTAGCGGTATATATAAGGACGTTGCTGATTACTCTGTGGATGTCTTTGCAACTGACGCTCTTCGCGTGCGTGCTGGTCCTGTGGAACTGGCGAAAGTCATTATGCCGCCAAAGTTCAAGCGGTGGTTAAAGGGACTGCTCAACCCGCTGCTTGAAAGGTAATGGGCGGGAAGAAATCCGCTACACGGAGTTGCGATTCCAATTTGGCATGCGTCACTGCAGGGGTTTTGGCGCGTGTTCCCTCACCACAAACACACGTTCTGCAACAAGGTAGGGATCACCCTGCCCTTGTTGCCTATTCCTCGACGTTTTTCAGCTTTTTGATCTTCTCCGCCAGTATTACATCAACTTGGTCCAACGTATATCCCTGTCTTAACAAGGTAACACCCCGCCTTGAATCAGCTTTTGGATTTGCAATTAATTTAAATGAGTCTCCAGTTTGATCAGTTTATTTTTTTCTTGACTTTATGAAAATAATGGTTTATAATAAAATCATTAAATAAAAGTCGGGAGGCAGAATAAATGTCTTTACAGCCACAACTTAACAGAATAGAGTTCCAACAGAGGTTCTCCACCCAAGAAGCTTGCGAGCGCGCCCTTTTCGAGTCAAAATGGCCGGAAGGCTTCGTATGCCCGCGCTGCGGCGGAAAACACCATTATACGATTTCCACCCGGAA
>JAISZB010000157.1 GCA_031269465.1 Clostridiales bacterium
CCAATGGCTGGGCCGGCTGTTTTGGAATGGCGGACGGCGCAGGCAAGCTTAATGAGTTGGACGGATGGATGCGGCGGAGGCTGCGCGCCTGTATATGGAAGCAGTGGAAGCGGGCTGAAGCGAAGTTCAAAAACCTCCAGAAGCTTGGGGCGTCCAAAGAAAAGGCTTGGGAGTTTGCGAACACAAGAAAAGGCTGTTGGAGAATATCCAAAAGCCCTATCTTGTCTGCCACGGCTGCCAATCAACGCCTAGAGAAAAGAGGTTTCAAAAGTCTGGCTGATCGGCATCAATCTGTACATTCATTCTGATTCAACCGCCGTGTACCGAACGGTACGCACGGTGGTGTGGGAGGTCGGGGGTTAGCCGCCCCCTCCTACCCGATCGATGCTTCCTTTGGACTTGCACTAACCCCTATGATGCTGAGCTTCACGGGCGAGAGTGAAAGCAGTCGAAAACATTGGCAGATTGCCGAAGCCAGTTGACTGAATTTATCGAATATCTGCGTTAATGATAGGTTTCATCAAATCCTGAGGTTACTATTTATTTTATATCTTATTACCGCGATTAGCAGTCAAATTCAACTGTTTTAGAACTTAACTATACTGCTTTTCATATAAAATTACCTTTTTTGGAGCTTGATTATACAGCGAGTGCGAAATGAAGATATCAATCGCTCTCGCTGAAAAGAAAAAATAAACTTATTTGCAGTCAAAAGCACCGCTATGCAGTCAAAAGCACCGCTATAAAGCGGAACTTGCATATGCAAATATGCTTAGGCTCATGAACTGAAAAAGGGAATCAAGGACGCGAAAGATGAAAGGGCGTCTGCGCTGAGAGCGAAAGCGCGGATGCAAATTCCGCGCTCAGCGCGGGACATGGCGGCTTCTACTCCCGACACGCTCGGCAGCGAGGGAAGATCTGCCCCGTGCAGATAGAAAAGCGCGGCATGCGAATACCCCTCGAAGAAGCCTATTCCGGAAATATCCGCGTCGCTGGGGACAAGCCGCTGGTTGTCAAGGAAGACCAGGCGGCCGCTTTCATATACGGCTGTTCGTGAAATATAGCTGTCAAAGGCGAAGCGCTCTCCCATGGCGGAGCGTCCGCAGGCTATGATATCGCATGAAAGGTACGCTGAATCATCTTCCAGGAACACATTGGTGCGTCCGCTGAAACGGCTTCTTTGAAAGGGTATGGCTGGAGGGGGGGAAAATCTGAATTTAGAGCCTGATTCCAGCCTGATTTCAATATTTTGGAAAGATCCTCCGTCTATTAGCTGAGAAATTTCAGTCTCATTGCTTTCAGAGTGTTCAGGGTGAAAAGAGCTTTTAGACTGAAAGATCTTATTGTAAGATTGGGCGGTCATCGCAGCCCTCGCTCCGGATGAAAGAGATATTTTGATATCGTATCTGTCTCCATCAAGCATTCCGGGGCTTGCGCACATCAGCATGACTTCCGTGTGGCTTTCATGATAAAAGGGCTTGGCTATTTTTAAGGGGGCGGTGAAAAAGCTGTCTAATACGGCCGTCCTGCCGTTTCGCTGCGACAGCTTGAGTTCGAGCCTGCTCATGGCGCGCAGTCCAGAAGCGCCATTCTTCTTATCCAAAGCTCTACCTCGTCTACTCCTTCTAAAGTCATAAGGTTTGTGAAGGCGACAGGCAGGCCTTTGCGCGCGCGCTTCGAATCTTCAGCCATTACTTCAAGGCTTGCGCCGACATAGGGCGCCAGATCCGTTTTATTTATTACGAGAAGGTCCGAGCGGGTAACGCCGGGTCCGCCTTTTCTGGGAATTTTCTCTCCCTGGGCAACATCGATTACATATATGGACGCATCCGCTAGATCGGGGGAAAAGGTTGCGGATAGGTTGTCTCCTCCGCTTTCGATGAAGATTATCTCCACATCCGGGAATTTTTCCGCGAGATATTCCACAGCTTCAAGGTTCATGGAGCAGTCTTCCCGTATTGCCGTGTGAGGGCAGCCTCCAGTTTCAACGCCCACTATCCGCTCTGCCGGAAGAACGGAGTTTTTTATGAGAAACTCAGCGTCTTCCTTTGTATATATGTCGTTTGTAACGACGCAGATGCTGCAGCCTGGCGACATCTTGCGCGTCAGGCATTCAATCAGGGCCGTCTTTCCGGAGCCTACAGGCCCTCCAACTCCGATTTTTACATATGCCATGCGTGCACCTCCTTGAAATATCCTATCTAAGCCGCAATATGCATGGAATAAGCGCATAGTCCGCCATAAAAGCCGCCATTTTTGGGCTTTCGCATTATGGGTTCATGCCGCTGATTTGCAGCTATACTGATTTTCATTAATCGGAACTTTCAGTGCAAATCAGCATCTAGGAGATGAAAAGCCTGGCGGCAAGCGTTTCATGCTGCATCGTCCGCAAGCTGAAGCCAGGTCCGGAAGCGCCTAATTCGTCAACTGAGACGAGCAGTGACATTTGAACCGCACAGGGTATTTTTTCGAGAGCCGCATAAAGCGCGCGCTGGGTGTCAAGATTTCTAAGCGGAACAAGCTTGGCTGCGCAACTTGCTTGCGAGGCTAGCTGGCTATAGCAGAAAATTCCCAGCGCCTGCTCAATAAAGGCGCATTCGCCGGGAATTTCATCATGAATGCCCCCTTCCCGCAGTTGCGCCAAATCGCGGATGAAAAGCCCGACGGCTACAGGATAATGCCCGAAGCATTTTCCGGCATGAATTGCGCGGCTATAGAGGCTTAGGCAGTGATAGCTTGAAAGCGCAGCCTGGGCCGTCAAAAAGCGGGAGCACAGCAGACGGCTTCCTCGCCGCGTCTCCTCTGCGGATTCAAAGGCTTGGCACAATGAGTCAAGTTCAAAGGCGTCAAAACCTCTGGCGGCAGCCGCCGCAACCCCCAGGCCGCAAAACGGAAGCGTCTGAAGGAGCGCTTGAAGATGCGAAGAAAGGCTTTCGAAGCTATTAACCAATCCCAGCTCTACATACGTCTCCATGCCGCTTGACAGAGTGTAAGCCCCTATAGGAAATGCGGCGTCGAAGGATTGCAGCGCTCTTAGAATTTTAGTCATGGGCGTGGCGGGATTTGCTCCCTGTGAATTTTTCAAAGGCCTTTTCGCAGTTGAATCCCATGGACGAAAGATAGTCGAATGCAGGCGAATCGAAAGGCGCAACCGCTGAATCTTCCGAAATAGAAGCGGGAATGTGCCGGTTGCCTAGCGCCAGGCAAATCTCACCCATTTCCTTTTTCGTTGAAGCTCTGACGCGAATTATTTGGCAAGGGGCGAGTTCGATTGCGATAACCTTATGGCCGTCGTCAAAAAGGACGTCGCCGTCTCTTAGAGGATCTTTAACCCTTAGGCCTACATCCTCTCCTTCAGAGCTGAACTTGCGGAGTATTTTGCGATCCAGCTCGAACCATTCCAGTTTAAGTGCGTCTATCCTCCTATCCTGCGGATAGGAGGATAGATTTCCAAGAACTTTTTCTATTATCATGCTCAGCCTCCGATTTCCAAACCAGCTTTAGAATAGGAAGTATTTGCTTGTAATCGGCAGTTCCTTCGCCGCTTCGCAGGTGACGGGCTTGCCGTTTAGGGTAACGCTGTAGGTTTCAGGATCGACTTGAAGGTCTCCCGTCGCGCTGTTAAAGCGCATGTCCGCCTTTCCTATGGATCTGCAGTTGGAAACCGGCAGGACAAGCCTCTTGAGGCCGAGTTTCTTCGCAATTCCCAGATCATGCGCGGCCTTAGATGTAAATGTGACTGAGGTGCGCTTTCCGGCCAGATCTGAGGCTCCGAACATTTTCCTGTATATAATCGGCTGGGGAGTTGGTATGGAAGCGTTGGCATCCCCCATCTTTGAAGCTGCGATGAATCCGCCCTTTATAATCATCTCAGGTTTCGCCGCGAAAAGTGCCGGCCTCCAGAGGACAATGTCGGCGCGCTTGCCTATTTCCAAAGAACCCGCGTAAGCTGAGATGCCATGGGTTATCGCAGGGTTTATCGTATATTTGGACACATAGCGCTTGGCGCGGAAGTTGTCGTTTCTCTCGCTGTCTTCTGGCAGAGGGCCTCTTTGAATTTTCATCTTGGCCGCAGTCTGCCATGTTCTTATTATTACCTCTCCAACCCGCCCCATCGCTTGCGAGTCTGAACTCATCATGGAAAAGACGCCCTCATCGTGCAGCACATCTTCCGCGGCTATCGTCTCCGGGCGAATGCGGGAGTCCGCGAAGGCGACATCTTCAGGCACCCGGCTGTCCAAGTGGTGGCAGACCATGAGCATGTCCAGATGCTCGTCGATGGTGTTTCGGGTGAATGGCATGGTCGGGTTCGTGGAGGATGGGAGGATGTTGGGAAGCGACGCCGCCCTTATGATATCAGGAGCATGCCCTCCACCCGCGCCTTCGGTGTGGTATGTGTGGATGGCGCGGCCGCCTATGGCGGCCAGAGTGTCTTCTACAAATCCCGCTTCATTCAAGGTGTCCGTATGGATGGATACCTGAACGTCATATTTGTCGGCGACGCGAAGGGCGCAATCGATTGCTTCGGGCGTAGAGCCCCAATCCTCGTGGATCTTAAGCCCGCAGGCGCCCGCCAGCAGCTGCTCCTCCAAGGCTTCCTCGCTTGAGCTGTTCCCCTTTCCCAAAAATCCCAAGTTCATGGGGTATCCTTCGGCAGCTTCAAGCATTTTTTCGAGATTGAACTTTCCGGGCGTGCAGGTAGTGGCGTTTGTGCCGTCGGCGGGGCCTGTGCCTCCTCCTATCATCGTGGTGATTCCGGAAAACAGAGCAGTTTCAATCTGAGTGGGGCTTATGAAATGTATATGGGTGTCGATGCCGCCCGCAGTCGCTATCAAGCCTTCTCCCGCTATTATTTCCGTTGACGCGCCTACTGTCAGCTTCTCATGGACTCCGTCCATGGCATCTGGGTTTCCGGATTTGCCAATGCCGCAGACAAGCCCGTCTTTTATTCCAATGTCAGCTTTTATTATGCCGGTCCAGTCCAGTATCACGGCGTTTGTTATTACGATGTCAGGGCACTGGCTGGAAACGGCCTTGCCTGATTGGCCCATGCCGTCCCTTAGCGATTTGCCGCCTCCGAATTTCGCTTCATCGCCGTATCCGCAAAGATCTTTCTCCACTTCAATTATAAGCCCCGTATCGGCGAGCCTTATGCGATCTCCCGCTGTCGGGCCGTACATGCCGCAGTATTGCCGCCTTGTCATCTTAAACATTGACAGCCCCCTTAAATCCTAAAGACTGCGCCTTTTTAAGTGCGTCTTCCTTTGCGCGAGGAAAGTCCAAATCTCCGCGTGCAAGGCCGTTGAGCCCGATTCCGAAGCGCCTGCCGCCGATTTTTACAAGCGTGGCCTCTTTGGTTTCACCGGGTTCAAAGCGGCAAGCGGTGCCCGAAGGTATGTCCAGGCGCATTCCGTAGGCCTTTTCACGATCAAAGGACAGGCTCTTGTTCACTTCGAAGAAATGGAAGTGGGAGCCGACCTGGATTGGGCGATCCGCAGTGTTTGATACAAGTATTCTTACGCACTCCTTGCCTTCATTTATTAGAAGATCGCCGCCATCGAAGATGAATTCTGAAACAGGGGGGCCTATTGGCTCTATGGGCTCGTGGACGGTTACAAGCTTCGTCCCGTCGGGGAATGTGGCCTCAAGCTGAACCTCATGGATCATTTCAGCTACGCCATCCATGACATCTTCGGCGGCAAGGAGCTTTTTTCCCGCCTGCATGAGTTGCGCCACGCTAAACCCGTCGCGCGCCATCTCCAGGAGCTCAGAGGTGATGAAAGCTATTGCTTCGGGATAGTTCAGCTTCAAGCCGCGGCTCTTGCGCGCCTTCGCAAGCTCCCCCGCGTAGTGGATGAGAAGCCGTTCCTGCTCTGTTGGTGTTAGATGCATAGTATCTCCTCAGTTTGTCAAGATTTTCTGAACTTTCTGGCTGTCAAGATCCTTGACGGCGCCGCTTAGAATGATGCGGCCTTTTTCCATTACATGCAGATTATCCGATATGCCCATCACAAAGTCAAGGTATTGCTCGACCATAAGGACAGTTATTCCTCTGGAGGATATCTTTCGTATTGCCGCGCCGATGTCCTTGATTATTGAAGGCTGAATGCCTTCAGTCGGTTCGTCCAGGATTAGGATTTTGGGTTCGGCCGCAAGCGCCCGGGCGATTGCCAGTTGCTGCTGCTGGCCTCCTGAGAGATCCCCTCCCTTTCTCTTAGAAAATTTAGGAAGCATGGGGAATAGTTCGAAGATGTAGTCCGGGATCTTTCCTGCGCCGCCTTTAGGAGCAAGTCCGAGATCCAAGTTTTCCTGCACAGTCATCTGGGGGAAGATGTCTCGTCCCTGAGGCACATAGCCGATTCCCAGCTTGGCTCTGCCGTATGGCGGCATTTTCACGATTTCTCTGCCGTCTAATTTGATGCTGCCCCTGGGAGTCTTCACAAGCCCCATTACGCTTTTTAACGCAGTGCTTTTGCCCACCCCGTTTCTTCCAATCAAACTAACGATTTTTCCCTTCGGCACGCTGAGCGAAAGCCCATGGATGATTCTGCCCTCGCCGTAATAGGCGTCGATTGAAGTGACTTCAAGCATCAATAGTCGCCTCCCCTGCCCAGATACACCGCTTGGACCGCCTTGTCGGCGAGAACTTCAAGAACGCTGCCCTCAACCAGAACTTTGCCTTCATGAAGCACTGTGACCATGTCAGCCGCCTGCTTTATGAAATCCATGTCGTGCTCTACTGCAATTACCGTGCAGGACTTTTTTATCTGAGCGAGCATCTCCCCCGTTTCCTCGGTTTCGCGCTTGCCCATTCCGGCGGTCGGCTCATCCAGCAGTATTAGCTCAGGCTCCTGAACAAGAAGCATGGCTATCTCCAAGCGCTGCTTCTGGCCGTGGGCCAGAGAGCCTGCGCTTGAGCCTTTCTTGTCCGACAGGTCGGCGCGTTCCAGGCCGGCTTCGATTTTTTCCTCATCATGGGCGCTCAAAGGCCGGAAGATGGAGTCCCAAATCCCTTTATGGCCCTTAAGGGACAAGAGCATGTTATCGAAGACCGTAAGGCTTGCAAATACTGAAGGAACCTGAAATTTCCTTCCTATTCCCATTGAGGCTATCTGGCGCTCTTTCATGCCGGTCAGGCGCGCCATTGGCCCGCTCTTTGGAAAGAAGGCGACAGTGCCGGCCGAAGGTTTTGTTTTTGCGCAAATGATGTCAAGAAGAGTGGTTTTTCCAGCGCCGTTGGGGCCGATGAAAAACCTCGAGGTATTGCGCTCAACTTCTACGCTTACATCAGTCAAGGCGTAGAAGCCGTCGAATGAGGCTGAGATGCTGCTGATTTTAAGCGCTATGTCTTTTTCAGCCGGCTTCACTTTCTTCCTCCCTTCCGGCGCGAAAGCGCCTTGCAAGCTCTGGGATCTGGGCGCTGAAAAGCCCGGCTATGCCGCCTTTGAAGAAAAGGATGGCGATGCAGAACATTGCTCCTATAATATACTGCCAAATGTCAACCATGCTTCCGGAGCTTAAGTTGTATTCGCACAGGTTTATAAGAAAAGCTCCGATCACCGCGCCGATGATGGTGCCCCGCCCGCCTATGGCGACCCAGACGACCATGGTGATGGAGTAGGAGATGGTCATTTGGGACGGAGTTATGCTGCCGTTGAAATTGACGAATACCGCGCCTCCAGCCGCCGCTATGGCGGCGGACAGGACATAGATGAAGCTCTTGTACCGGCTTGCTTGGTAGCCCGAAAAATACGTCCGGTTTTCGGCGTCTCGAATAGCCGCCAGGATCTTTCCAAATTTCCTTTCAACCAGAAAAGACGCCATTATATAGACGAGAACCAGCGCAGCAAGGGATGCGTAGAAGATTTTGAAAAGGTTCATGTAGTTCGCCGCGCCTCGGACGGCGCCGAATATTGATTTTATGTCAGTGATTCCGATGTTGCCGTTGGTATACGGCGAAAGCGCTATGAACATGGAGTAGGCCGCCCAAGTAAGCGCTTGCGATATAATGGAGAAGTAGACGCCCTTCACCCTCTTTTTGAATATGAATCCGCCGACGAGGCCCGAAAGGGCGGCTGGGATTGCAAATATCAAAACAGCCGTGAGAATAGGGGAGAGGAACGGGCGCCATATGAGAGGCAGCCGCGTCAGGCCGCCGGTATGCATGAATTCAGTTATATTGCCGCCTGTCGCGTTCATTTTCAGATGCATTGCCATGGCATAGCCCCCAAGGGCGAAATACAGTCCATGCCCAAGGCTTAGAATGCCTGTGAACCCCCAAATGAGATCGATGCCGATTGCGGCTATTGAAAACGCAATGCACTTGCCAAGGAAGAAGACTGCAGGCGAATCCACCAATCCCGCTTGAAGAAGGGCTGGAACTATGGCGAGCGAGGCGGCGATGGCTGCGAAAGCGAAGTGCCTGATCTTTATTTTATTTTTCATCCCCGTCACCTCTTATTCGTCCAAGCTTCTGCTCCGTATAGTAAAGAGGCCCTGAGGCTTCCTTTGAAGGAACACTATTATAATTATAAGGACTATTGCCTTTGCGATGCTTGATGATGTAAAAGATTCCACCGCGATTCCCGAAAAGCCGATGATTGCGGAGCCCACAACCGTGCCCGCGATCTTTCCAACGCCGCCCAGCACTACAGCCATGAAAGAATTTACAATGTAGCTTTGCCCTGCGGTGGAGTCGACGGAGCCTAAAAGGGCTACTGAGCATCCTGCGAGCCCTGCAAGTCCTGAACCGATTCCGAAGGTTATATTGTCTACGCGGCGGGAGTTGATGCCCATGCACTGAGCCATGGGGCGGTTTTGCATCACGGCTCGCATATGCGAGCCGAATTTAGTCTTGTAGATGAGAATCCAAATGGCCAAAAGCGTTGCGCTGACAAGAATCAGAATGAAAATGCGGTTGTAGGAGAATGTGCAGCCGAAAGCGCTGATGCCGCCTTTGAGAAAGTCAGGGGCTTCCACATTTACGCCTTGTGAGCCGAAGATGCTTCTGGCCGCTTGCTGAAGCACCAGGCTGAGGCCGCCTGTGGCCAGCAGGCTGTCTATTTCGCGGCCGTACAGCCGCGAAATTATCAGCTTCTCTGTGAGGCATCCCAGCGCAAATGCGGCCAAGAAGGCCGCGGGGATTGCAGCGAAGTAATAGAGGCTCATGCTTGCCTTGGGAAGGGCAGCCAAGAAGAGCTGCTGGGTTATGTATGTCATGTAGGCGCCAATCATGACGAATTCACCATGGGCCATATTGATGACTTTCATCAGCCCGAAGGTGATGGCGAGGCCCAAAGAGGTCAGAAGTATTATCGAACTGAGGCTTAAGCCGTTGAAGGCGGCGTTCACCAGCTGAACCATAGATTAGCCCTCCTTTAACAACCGATTGCCAAGAAGTCGCCCGCCTCTATAGGCGGCGAGAAATTGGCAAGGTCTTAAAGACTGCGCGAAAGCGCTGCTTATAGAATATATGGTTGACAAACGAAAGCGCTTTGCGCGCGCATGCGCCCTTAAGCGCTGGGCGGTTGGAGCATGCCGCAAGCTTATCCCGATTTGCAGTCAAATGCTTCTATTTTGGATCTTGGCCGCCCGCTGGCGCTGATATTCTTAAATGCGGAGTTCAGCGCTTTCAAGGTTAGAAATGCCGATATCGCGCCTTGCTGTACAGTCAAGATCCTAAATAGGCGGCATCATAAGAAAACAAGCTTTGGCCGCGCAGCCAAACGCAACGTTTTCAGGGCGGGATTACACCGCTTTGCAGTCAAATATACCTATATTGACGCATGATTATCCATTGATGCATTTTATAATCCTGCATCAAAATCGGAACTATCAATGCAAAGCGGTAAATCTGCTCTCTTATTGCGTAATCCTGCCTTGCAGTCGAAAATATGCCGATTTTGGAGGTTGAGAGTTTTCTTTGAAGACCTATATTCACGCCCCCAAAACGGGCGGTTTCATATGCGAAAAGGGATATACTCAGGGCCAAGAAATCTGAGCCTTTAATTATGTTTTTATTTAATAAGCGTATTTACATGTATCATTTATTCCAAAGGGCGAATTCCCGCAGCTGTGGCCCATTCGTAAGTGGATAGGTAAGGATCGGGTTCAACCGGCGAATCTGTCGCGTAAATCTCATTTATCAAGCCGTCAGCTCCTATTTTGCCGATTCGGACGGGTTTCGACAAGTGCTGGTTTTCCGGGTTTATCGCAACTTCTCCTTCAGGCGCTTGAAATGTTATGCCTCCTGCCCGTATGGCCTCAAGAACCTTGTCAATCTCAAAGGAGCCGGCTTTTTCGACTGCCGCCTTCCACAGGTAGACTGCGTCATAGGCCGCTTCCGCAGGATCGCTTGTAACCCGTGAATCTCCGAACATCGCTTTGTAGGCGGCTACAAACGCTTCATTTTCAGGAGTGCCGGTAGTTTGGTAGTAATTCCACGACACCAGATGGTCTTTGAGGATGCTCGCCCCAATGGCTGCGACTTCTTCTTCAGCGATAGAAAACGACATGGTCATGTAAACATCCGCAGTGTAGTTCTTTTCATACATTTGCTTGAAGAAGGAGACATTGCCGCTTCCGTTCAGGGTGTTTACGATTACGTCCGGCTTTGCCGCTTCAATTTTGGCTATGATGGAGGAGAAGTCGGTTTGATCCATCGCGGCGTATTCCTCGCCTGAAACTTCCAGCCCTGCGGCTTTTAGCTGCGCTGAGATTATCATGTTGGCGGTTCTGGGGAATACATAGTCTGAACCAAGCAGGAAGTACTTGGAGTAGCCTTCGTCTATGAGGTATTCGATGGCGGGAACTATCTGCTGGTTAGGCGCCGCCCCGGTGTAGATGATGTTCGGGGACTGCTCCATGCCTTCATACTGAACAGGGTACCACAGAAGGCTCTCATAGTCTTCAAAGATGGACTTTACGGCCTTGCGGGAAGAAGATGTCCAGCAGCCGAAAACGGTCGCCACTTTTTCCTGTCCAATCAGCTTTTCCGCTTTCGTCGCGAATGTGGAAGGCTCTGAAGCTCCGTCCTCCTCTATGTATTCAATCTGCCTTGCGAGCACTCCGCCGGAGGCGTTGATTTCGGAAATGGCAAGCACTTCGGCGTCGCGGACTGATTTCTCGCTTATTGCCATGGCGCCGGTCAGAGAATGCAAAAGGCCCACCTTGATTGTTTCAGCTGAAGTTCCGGACGCTTGCGCCGACCCGGAGCTGCAGCCAGCAGCTTGAATCGCCATGACTAAAGAAATGAAAAGGGCCGCTAAATACTCCTTTTTCATTGATGCTTCCTCCTTTTAGAAAAAAAATAGGCAACGCAGACCCTTTGCTTGTAGCAAAAGGGCTTCGTTGCCAGTGGTGGTATGTTATCATAGCAGACGTTAATTGTCAACATTTTTTTTGAGAGCAAATAAGACAAAAATCGCTGAAATATTTAAAAATGTCTAAATAATACTCCTTAAAATGAAAAATTTCAACTTATTGCTCTCCAAGAGGCTGGGGATAATGGAGGAAAGGCTAAAAATGCATGAAATGACAAGAATTTAAGCTCGATAATTTGCACTTGACTGCGGATCAGAGCAGATGGTTGCTCTCGGCGCAGGATTTATTCGAACTTTATTTTCAGGTATGACTCAATAACTTTTACGCATTTATCCCAGCCGACGCGATCGCTGTTGAGGGTCATATCATAGAGGACAGGATCAGTCCAATTTCTGCCTCCTGTGTAATACTTGAAATAGTCTGACCGGTATTTATCTGTTTTTGATATGAGAGAATGCGCATCCTCTTCAGTAACTCCCATTTTATCCATGACAGTCGATACGCAAGCGGCGCGAGGCGCTTCTATGTAGACGCTTATGACGTTCGAGCGATCTCTAAGGATGTAGTTGGCGCATTTACCGATTATCACGCATGACTCAGTCTCTGCGAGATGCTTGATTACTTGCGTTTGGATGGAGAAGAGATTTTCGTCGGAAACGAATTTTCTTTCGTTTGGAGACAAGACATGATCGGTGTTAGGCGCAGCCTTGAGCCTTTTTATAAGGGCGCCGCCGCTTAGCTTCTCGTCTACGAGATTGAACTTCTCTTTGCTGATTCCGCTTAGATCTGATGCCATGGAAAGAATCTGGCTTTCATAGCAGGGGATGCCCAGTCGCTTTGAGAGCGCCAAGCCTATCTGCTTGCCGCCGCTTCCAAATCCCCTGGCTATTGTTATGATATAATTTTGCATATCCGCCTCCTTCAGTCAAGACGCGCCCAAACGCGTTATTTCGGTACCGATTTGCAGTTAAATCTATGCCGATTTGCAATCAACCTAACCTTTTTTGAAGGTTGCTTATCCACTGAGCGGTGCGAAAGCCGATATAAATCGCACTCGCTGTATAATCAACAAAAAAAGGCAGTTTAGTACGAAAATACATTTTATGGACATTTGTCCATGCCTCAAACACACAAATGGCTTAATATTTTCATCCTTAGTGTTGAAGCGAAGCTTCATAGGGGTTTATATGAAAATCAGTATAGTTACAGTGCAAATCTTCATTCAAAGCATGGCTGTTTAATTTGAATGCAGCGTCAAGCTCCTTATATAGGACTTTGCAAATCAGCTTTTCTAGAGCCTTAACAGGCCGATGAGAAATCGGCGAATTGACTTGAACCCTTTACGCATTTGCCTACATGCTACATTAAGAAGAGATGATTGTCAAGGTTGATGGGGAACGCAGATAAAAATAGTAGTCAGATATACCTATATAGGCTTTAAAAGGCTATTAGCGCCATTATCTTAGCTCATACGTTTTTGCCATGGCATTTATTATGGATTTCCTATTTTATATCTACACCTCTCGAAATCAAAGGCTCTTGTCATCATTTGGGAAATGCTGTATAATTTGAACATATAAGCGAAGCGCAAGACAGCGTATTGCGCTATGGCTTAAAGCCCGAATCGAGATGGGCTGATGAACTCGGGGGCGCCTAATGGCCAAAAAAGGGAAGAAAATCGAGGGAGCCGGCAAAGAAGAAAAAAAGAAGCCGTCGAGGCTTTTTAGGCTGCAGGACTACGAGATGAACTTTGATCTCATGTCAAAGGACGCCTTGAACAGCTTCCAAGATGACATCGCGGAGTTTTTTGATCTGAAGGGAAAGATAGTTTCGCATCCCATAAGCATGGAGACGGCGAGGGCTGAAATTTCACATGTCGTAGGTGATCTCGGCTTTGCGATGGCCGTGCCGTCGCCGAATCAGCCCGAATCCTCAAATACTGCTGGATCCGATGCTGAAGATCCCAAAAACGAAACTATCGGAATGGATATAAATTCAAAAAAAGATGATCCCGCGTCTGATTCCGCCAGGAAATGCCTTTTCGGCCTCAACGCCGAATTTGAAGCCTCCATCTCCGTTTCCGACTTGAGGCGCTTCTGCATGTACAACGCCGTGCTGTCCGACAGGTATGGCTGCGAGTTCCCTGCTATCATAACCATGCGGCCTTAGAAGCATAGCATTCTGAATGGGGACAGCTTGAGCTTCCGGCCCAAGATCATCCGGCTCTACGAGTGGGATGAGGGGAAGGCTATTGATGAGATCAGGGAAAAGGCCGGAAAAAACGAAAATTCAACATGCTGAAGCTTATATACTATCCTCTGTGCGATAAAAGCGCCCGGTACTATGAAAAAGCGCTGGAGGCGCTTGAAGCCGCGGGCGCGGCGCGCCTCGACAGGGGCGAAAGAACCTGCGTCGCGTCAATGATCGCCTTGGGTGTATTGAAGTTCTTGAACGCGGATGAGCGCAAGTCGTTGAGAAGGGAGTTGGAAGCAGTGGACATAATGCTTGATGAAAGCATTCTTGACTTGGCCGATGAAGCTCTTGCGGACAAGTATGAAACAGAAATCAAGGCTAAGGATGAGGTTATCAAGGCTACGGTTGAAGAGCTCAAGGCTAAAATTTAGCATCAATAGGGAAAGCGGCAAAAATGCTTGGGGTATCCAAGACGGCATTGCGGAGATGGGATTATGAGGGGAAATTGCCGTCAATAAAGGCGGGCGCAGGCGCTATGATACATCAAAGCTTCGGCCGGAGAAGGCCCGCAAATGCGCGGCGTTGGCGGATGACGGAAAGGCTGCGGCATATGCCCGGGCGTCGAGCCATGGCCAGAAAGCGGGTTTGGAGCGTCAAAAGCAAGCATTGGAGCTGTTTCGCAGCCAAAGCGGATGGACATTTGAGTTGATGTCCGATTCAGGCTCCGGGATGAACTGTCATAAAAACGGGCCGGCAAAGATGTTAAACGCAATTCTGGCGGACGATGCGGGGCGAATCGCATCAGCGCGTAAAGGCCGGCCGCCCAGGCTTGGGGCGGAACCGGCATTCTCCATTTGCGAAGCGGAAAATGCAGAGGCGGCGGCTGCCGGCAAAGGCGGCGAACCGCCGTTTGAGGAGGGGCCGGCTTCAGGCGCGCCGTAAATAATCGCGGCATTCTCCGCCCGCTTATATGGAGCAAAAAGAGCGAAAAGTTATTGGAAGATGCCGCAAAGGCGGCGGCGGACGGCGCTGAGGGCGCGCAAAATAAGGATATGCCCAAACAGCGGGCAAGAAGCATATCTTCGGAAAGCATGTGGAGCGGCGCGGCTCGCTTGCAGCCGGGCATTGGGAAAATGGATGGCGGAGCGCGAAGATATGCCTGAATTGAAAGCGCTAAGCGAAGCAAGGGCGGCCGACTGCAGCCCTGACAGCAAAAAGACAAAAAAACAGGCGAAGAAAGAGCGCCGTGCGGCCGCGGCAAAAGCTGAAATAAATTTACGCGAAGCTTCAGCCGTAAATGGCGAGAGAATCAATGAGGGTGAATGACGGAAAGAATTGAACAGGCTCAATGAAAATCAGCCTGCAGAGTGAAAGCGGATAAACCGTCTCCAAAATCTGCGCAGCTTCAGCATCATTCGCCATCGATTTTGCAGTTGAAGGAGAAAAGGGCGCCGAGATTTCTTACGGCGCCCTTTTAAAGGCATGAAGCGCTCAGCTATACCGATTTTCTTCAAATGTTCCTTTTTTGGAGCTTGATTATCCATTGAAGCTTGTATAATCAAGCTCCAAAAAAAGTAATTTTATATGAAAAGCGGTATATCTATCGGAAAGATCCGATTTCGGGTTCAGGCTGCGCAGTGAAAGAGAAGATAATCCTGGCAGCACTGCGGCGCTTTCAGCTTTTCATCAGATTATGGATGAAAAGCGCGCCTAATCAGTGAGCTTGGATGTGTTTAACTTTATGCCCGGACCCATGGTGGAGCAGAGCACGACGCTCTTCAGGTACTGCCCTTTTGCGGCTGCGGGCTTGGCTTTTATTACGGCGCTCAGCAAAGTCTGGAAGTTGTCTTTGAGCTTTTGCGAGCCGAAGGCGACTTTGCCAAGAGGTACATGGATGATGTTGGTTTTATCTAAACGGTATTCGATTTTACCGGCTTTGATGTCTTTAATGGCCTTGGCGACATCTGTTGTGACAGTGCCTGCCTTGGGGTTGGGCATGAGCCCTTTGGGTCCGAGGATTCTGCCTATGCGGCCGACCAGCCCCATCATGTCGGGGGTGGCTACGGCGACGTCGAAGTCGAACCAGTTTTCAGTCTGGATTTTTGAGATCATATCCTCCGCGCCGACATAATCAGCTCCAGCGGACTCGGCTTCGGCGGCTTTGTCGTTCTTGGCGAATACTAAAACCCGAACGGTTTTGCCTGTGCCGTGCGGCAAGACTACAGCGCCTCTGACCTGCTGGTCGGCATGGCGCGAGTCAACGCCCAGGCGGATGTGCGCTTCTACCGTCTCTTCAAATTTTGAAACCGTTGTTTTCTGCACTAACTCTATTGCCTCGTCTATGTCGTATAGAGCCGTGCGATCAACTAGTTTCGCTTTCTCCAGATACTTCTTTCCATGCTTCATCTAAATTCCTCCTTAAAGTGGTTGTAACGGGAATGAACCCTCCCACAGCATGAGTCAGTCTTGGACGACGATGCCCATGCTCCTGGCTGTTCCTGCAATCATGCTCATGGCCGCCTCAACGGACGCGGCGTTAAGATCAGGCATCTTTGTTTCGGCAATCTTTTTGAGCTCGTCCTTGGTGATTGAAGCCACCTTCGCTTTGTTGGGCGTAGCTGATCCAGACTCCACTTTGACGGCCTTTTTCAGAAGAACCGCCGCAGGAGGCGTCTTCGTTATGAAAGTGAAACTCTTGTCCTGGTAGATGGTGATTACTACGGGTATGATGTAGCCTGCCTGCGATTGAGTCCTCTCATTGAACTCCTTGCAAAATCCCATGATGTTCACGCCGTGCTGTCCCAGCGCGGGTCCTACCGGAGGAGCGGGAGTAGCCTTTCCGGCGTTTATTTGAAGCTTTACTATGCCTGTTACTTTCTTTGCCATTTTGCGAACCTCCTAATAAAGTGGTAAAAACGGGAAAAATCCCTCCCACGGCGGTTTGCGGCCGCCAAAAAACAGCTTGCTGCTCATGATTCGTACTTTGTTACTTGGCTTATCTCAAGCTCCATGGGGGTTTCCTTGCCAAAAAGAGACACAAGAACAACAACGGTGCCGCTCTTGCCTTTGCTCGGATATATTTCTTTGATTTTTCCGACGAAATTGTCAAAAGGACCGCTGGAAATTTTTACAGTGTCTCCAGCCGCTATATCAAGCTTATCCCTATGCGCTTCTATTCCCATGGATGCCACTTCCTGCTCTGTAAGGCATACCGGGCTTGATCCGGGGCCGACAAAGCTTGTGACGCCCCTGGTGTTTCTGACAATATACCAGGTGTTGTCGTTTAGAATCATATTGAGAAGCACGTAGCCCGGGAATACTTTGTGCTGCACCGTCTTCTTCTTGCCGTTTTTTATTTCAACAGCTTCTTGAACCGGAACCACGACTTGAAAGATATAATCATGCAGCCCTCTGTTTTCTACTATCTTTTCGATATTTGACTTGACCTTGTTTTCATAGCCCGAATATGTGTGAACAACATACCACTGCGGCATCGTGGGGTAGATAGGGGCGTTTTCGGGAGGATTGGAGCTTTCGCCGTCTCCTACAGACTCAATCTCTTTAATCTCCCTTATCTCTTTGACCTCTTCAACCGCAGCTGCGGCTTTTTTCTTGCTTGAAGTTTTTGCTGGCATAAGAACCCCCGCAACTAAGCCGAAACGGAAAATATCTGAGCGAACTGCGAGAATAAAAATCCGAATGACCCATCCAATATGGCGATATAGGCGCTGAATATAAGCGATATGACAATGACAGTCAATGTCTGCTTGAGGAGATCATCTCTTGAAGGCCATATAATGCGCTTGAATTCGGCCGAGTATTCGGCATATTTCAACTTGAACCAGCGGCTTAACTTGCTGGCTTGTTCAGAGCCGCCCTTTTTAGCGTCGGGCTTGTCGCCTTTACCTGGACTGGCTTTATTTCCTTCTTCAGCCATTTAAACACTTCCTTATCTTGTTTCTCTATGTGGAGTATGCTTGTTGCAAAAACGGCAGTACTTTTTAAACTCCATCCTGTCAGGATGCGTCTTTTTATCCTTTGTCGTATTGTAATTGCGCTGCTTGCACTCTGTGCACGCCAGAATTATCTTTGTCCTCATTACCTAAACACCTCGCTTTTTGGGCATAAAAAAAAGGCCTTCCACTTGCGACATGATATCACATCAATGGACGCGTGTCAAGTGTCGGAGCAATAAAATACAGGAAAGGAAAGCATTAATGAGAGCGCTTGAGAATCATCATCTATAAAGCTCCCCAATAAGATTTCAGGAAGAAATGCAGCCTGAAAAAGGACTCAAGGCTTCTTTGCGAAATGAGATCATACAGATGAAAATCAGCCTGCCTAAGGTAGGCTGAGTGCAATCAACTGCGCTTTGAACTTGCCTATCCACTTTAAATGTATAAGCAAGCTCTGAAAAGGAACTTCTCTTCATATACAGAGTTGCAGTCAAATATGCCGATTTAAAAGCTTGATTATCTAGAGAGCGGTGCGAAATGCCGATATTGGCATTTCGTAATCGCCGCTTAATCAAACTTCAAAATCTGAACTCATATGCAGATAGCATCATGACTTAAATTTCTCATATGCCTATTTGCAGTCAACAGGGCCTATTTTAGAGCTTGAATTGATCCTGTACAATCAAGCTCTAAAATAGGAGCTGCCATACGCAAGTCAGAAACTTTCGACTACCCTTTATACACGCTGAAAAACCACTTTTTATAAGCTTCGAACTCTCTATATTCTTCAGGGCTTAATTCCTTGATTCTATCTTCAATGGCTTTTTTAGAAGTAGGATCTGTTTCTACTAGATATGGAGTTACTTCTCTTTCATAACTCTCATCATAAAACTTTCCATCAGACGCCATTTTAAGCGGGCTATAAGCCCCATAATGGCCGTAAATGGCAGCAGCTATATAATCATCGCCTTTTATGCCTATAAACGGCACCCTGACATCTTCATTATCTAAATCGCCAGTGCCGAGGCCCTGCCACTTAACCACCCATTCTGGGTCTGCAAACGCTCCAATATAATAATAATCCAGCAAATGATAAAGGATATTTCCAGTAAGATGCTCTTTCAACAATTCATCAGGAAATCTCGTATAAGATTTGCAAGCAATGAGTATATAGGCGATTTGAGCTCTTTTCAAATTAGGATAAGGGTTCCAACGCTCAAATTCCCCAAAGTTAACTCCTTCCATGCCCTTTACCATGCTATCTTTCACGTAAGGCCCAATGGCTTCATCTTCCCACATTCCAGGCCTTCCTGCATCTTTAAAATATTGCGTTCTTTCACCTTCAGGCAGCTTTAAAGCAATATCAGTAGTTATCATAACTTTATAATTTTTAGAATCCCAATCAACTTTACAGCCCAAAGCTTCACTAATTAATCTTACGCTTACCATCGTTCTTCCGTCTTTTATATAAGAATTAACTCCTACATCAGCTGTAGTTCCGTTATCTAATAAAACGTAAGAACTGCCTATGACATGGCTGAATTTATTTCTGACCATTGCTGTTTTAGTTGCATCATTCCAATCAACAATTAACTGCAATTGCTCATTGGCAGACAAAAGCACTCTATTAGCTGATATATACAAATTCTCTGAAACAAATCTCAAAGGGACAAATACTCGATCGTTAACTATTTCCGGGGCCACATCTTCATTTAGTACTGTATGGCCATCAAAACTTATAGTTACTTCTTGCGCAAAAGCTTGGCAATTAACTAGCAAACTAAAAAATCCCATAAATGCCAACCTTAACAACCATTTCATTATAGTATCCTCCAATGATTATCTCTATAAACTAATAGCATCTGAAAGTTCCAATCTTAAAGCTTGATTACACAGCGAGCGTTTGATATCGGCATTTCTTACCTTGAAAGTGGATAATCAAGCTTTAAAATCTCGCTGCATTTGACTGCAAATCATCGGTATAGAGAAGTAAAGTAGCTACAACCACTCGCAATATATATTTTATTTTCTCCAAAATATTAGCTCCTTTCTACGGCCATCCGCTGGGCGGCGGACAGAGGCGGAGCTATTGCCGCAGAGGGCGCTTGGCTGCGGCATGCATTTCGAACTCCCGCAACTCAGACAAGCGGGCCGGACTTAACTCCATCCATATAGGTTTTTATTCTTAAGATCTAGAGCGTGCATCAGCATGATTTCTCGGATGGCGGATGCACTATCTCTTCATAGAGCCTTTCAAGCCTCTGCGCCTGAAGCTTTTTTTTAAGTTCGCATTCCCACACAACTATTACTTTCCAGCCGTCTTTCTCCAAAGCGCTTGCGTTTAAAGCATCTCTTTCCCGGTTCTTGGCAAGCTTAGGAATCCAATAATCGGTGTTTGACTTAGGTACGCTATAATTTGAGCATCCTTCATGGGAGTGCCAGAAGCAACCGTTTACGAATATGACTGTTTTGTATTTCGGCAGCACAATGTCGGGGTGGCCTGGGTAGCGATTGTCGTTTTTGCGGTAGCGAAGACCTCTGGAAAACAAATATTTCCTGACGGCGGACTCCGGTTTTGTGTCTTTGCTTTTTATCTGTGACATGGTGTAGCTCCGCTTTTCGGGGGAGAATGGATCAGCCATATAAAATGCCGCCTCCTTGGCTGTAGCAGATATACTGATTTGCATATTAAAGTTCCTATTTTGGACTGCAAATCGGCATATGAGGCTTTAAATAGTTGCGTGACATAATCTTAGCTCAGGATAAGAAATATGCTTAAGCAGGCGTGAAATGCTGCTGCCTATGATTCACATTATGCATATTTCCATTATAACTCAATGAAATATATTTTCCGCGGATAAGGGGATAAGCCCATTTTATTAGGGATGGAGAGCAATATATTCTGCTGTCGCCTAGATTTTCGGCATCTTGCGCCGCACTGAGCAATGCTCTGCGCTGAGCCGGGAGAGTATAGCGAAAGTTTTTCAGATGGATCGACTGCGGAAGTTGCATTTATGCAATTGGGCTGCCAGTTGGGACTGCCGCTTTTGATGCGAAGCTCAAAGCCGCGGCGCCTTACGCTTGAGGTTTGATGAAAGCCCCCCTTTCGAGTCAAAATGCAGGCTGGGCGGAATCCGTGGATGAAGCGGGGGGCATCGGCATGAAGCAAGCTCCCGGCTTTTTTGGCGCTGGCTGCAGGTGGAGGGAAAACTGAATTAATGATCTCTTTTTGCTCCCTAGGATTAGCTTTAGATGGAAAGCTTCCCGCTCTAAGCCTTTTTGCGGCGTTCTCTCAAGGAATCCATAAACTGCGGGGATTGAAGCGCGCAAGCCGAACTTGTCCTCTTCGCGCAAGAGGCGCATCCCAGAGTTCTTGGAGGATGCCAGTTAAAATGCGGCGGCAAGCCTTGGCCTTAGCATTTCGCACTCGCCGTATAATAAAGCTCCATAAAAGGCAGTTTAGTATGAAAATACATTTTATGGACATTTGTCCATGCCTCAAACACACAAATGGCTTAATATTTTCATCCTTAGTGGTGAAGCGAAGCTTCATAGGGGTTTCTATGAAAATCAACATAGCTGCAATGTTTAAATATGAATTTATGGATTTCTAGTTGTGATTATAATAGATTAGATAGGAGTATTATAGATTTATTGGGCTTTTAAGTCAATAGAAATAAAAATGGCTGGCGAAAGGATGCCTTGAATGACGATTTTTGAATAGAATGGAAATATGCTGTTGCGCAGCCCGTTGCTGCGATTTTGAGGCAGGATTACCCTGAAGCTTTGCAAGTCTGGCATATGAACATCTATTGACTGCATTCTTCACGCCTAAGAATGAAGACAGTAAAATATATGCCGATTTGCGTCAGCGCAGGTTCCTTTGCAAGCTCGATGCAGTCCACGCCTTCTTTGAGCGGCTTTAAAATGCTGCAGCTTGCACTAAATTTGCCTGCATTGAATATTCTGCGTACATTCGGCGGAAAATCCATCGGAATATGAAATTGACGCGCTCAAAGCTTGAAAAACCCGGCGTCATATGCTTGAGACGCCGGCGATGGCTGGGAGGCCGCTTCATGCCTGCGAAAAGCTTTGATCAAGAAGCTGCAGGCGCCGAGATCTCCGCCCAAATGGAGCGCCTGCTGGAGGGGCCGGGAGTATCAGGAGAGGCTCCAGCTGCGGAAAAAAGCACGGCAAATCAAGGCTTTGGGCGAATCCCTGGAGGACGTCGGCCATGGCGGGGCTCTGAAGATCATGCTCGGCGCGCAGCTCCCAAGCTTTTGGAATATCTTGGGGAGATTGAGGTTCTTGCATGAATCAATGCCTTTAATGTATGAGTCCCAAAGGGAAGGGTGCGCCCCTCGTCCGCAAAGCCGACGGGCAAGCCGCAAGCGGCTTGCCGGATCCAAATAGCCGCCTTGAATTGATATATTGCAAGATCAATCCGGAACTCTGCCCAGCGCTCCCGCATCTATAAATATATCCATTTATCCTAAAGGACTCGGCACTGGATTTGCAGTCAAATGCACCAAAGGACTTTCAGCGCAAATCAGCATGTATGCGAATGAGCAGTGCGGCCTGCAACGAAGAACCCGAAAGAGATGAGGGCGGCCCTGCAAGAGAAAATTCTCTTCGGAGGCTGGAGAGAGCTTGGGCGCGCGCTGATTCAAAGAAAGGTACTTCGCATAGAAAGTCCTTTAAATTTTAAGCATTCCTCCCATCCCTGAGATGGCTGTCCAAGCGCGACGCTATTTTCGTAAAAACTCTTACATTGAAGAAGCGGGCAGCCAAGCTCTTCAATAAGCGCATTTGACTGTAAATCGAAGTCCTGCCTCGAAATCGGAATATCCACTGAGCATCAGCTTAATAAGACCAGTTTGAACCTGACCTTAACAGCTGCAATTTTTGGGAGCGTCTCCGCGCCTGGACATGCTGATGTGAGGGATTCCGGCTTCCAAGTATTCTTGTCCATATGCGGAAAAGCCAAGCTTCTTGTAAAAACCCAAAGCTCCTATCTGAGCGTGGACGACTTGCTCGTCGAAGCCAGAGTCATAAGCTTTTCTTATGAGCATCCTCATTATCAGATCCCCGTATCCGTTCTTTCTTTCCTCTTTGAGCGTAGCTACGCGTCCTATGAGAGCGGCTGAATCCGAAAAGATCAACCGGCCCGTAGCAACAGGCTTTCCTGAGTCATAGGCCACGAGGGTCAGAGCTTTGGCGTCGGCTCCGTCCATCTCCAGATCTTCTGGAACATTTTGCTCCTCTATGAATACTTTTCTTCGAATTAACCATGCATCTTCTAAATCATCGCTTCCAAGAAGCCATTTTGTGGTTATCATGCCAGTCTCCTTAAGGCAGGACGCCGAATCCTCGTAAAATCTGAAGGCGATTTTGGGATGAGCTATACCTCTTTGCGGTCAAATGTACCGATTTTGATGCCTGTGAGTCCACTTGAAGGGTGCGAAATGACTATATTTCGCGCTAATTGTATAATCCGAAACCAAAATCGGAGCTATTAAATGCAAAGCAGTATATCAATCGCACTCACTGTACAATCAAGCTAAATCGGAACTTTCACATGCAAATCAGCATAAAAGACAAGGCGGCGCCCAGGATATTAACATCAAGCCTGAGCGATTTGCAGCCGGCAAGCCCGTTGATAAGCGCAAGCGTCGGAAAGCTCGGATATACCCCTTTTCATCAAATGTTCCTTTTTTGGAGCTTGATTATCCATTGAGTGGTGCGAAATGCCGATTCGGCATTTCGCGCTCGCTGTATAATCAAGCTCCAAAAAAGGTAATTTAATATGAAAAGCAGTATAATTATCCAATAATGGATCGCTCTCATAACGCTTAATTGAATGATCGTTAACTATGGGGATGCATCTCTAGAATTCGTTTACCAGGACATTCGATCTATCATCAATCTCTACATTCAAGCCTAGATAATAAGTGAAAAAATGCGATGAAATGAATGACTTGTCATTTTCCATCAATATGTTGTAGCCATTGTTGACTTTGTTGTTGTCTGCCAAAAGAGCCTGGTAGAAGTTCCCTCGGGCTATGGTTATTGCTTTTTGATTGGCGATCCAGCCGATATTATAGCCAAGGGATTCGCAAATATCGCGGATTGGCAGATATGTCACATTGCTATCGCTTACTATGGACTTCACCTTGAGCAGTCTGCCATTGACCCAGATGTTGTTTCTATATACCTTGGAGTCTCCTGACGCAAGGCGGATAAGGCCTGTCATGTACTGATCGTCTTTCGCGGACTTCAAGAACGAGCGGTAAATAGCTTCATCCGTAGCCTTTGGAAGCGGTTCGAGATCGGAAGTCCAAATCGTGAAGATGTATCGCTCAGTTTCCAGAAGAATTCTGAAGCCGCTCTCCAATTTGAAGTCAACTTTGCTATAGGCGCATAATGTAAATACGGGCACGGGCTTTTCGATTTTGTTCATCGGCTGGTAGTAGAATATCAGCTTATCCAGAGGCCTCTGCCCGTTTGCGATCTTTTCGCGATCAGCTATCATGAGGCCGCCGGTCCATACGGATGGCAGTTCCAAACTGTACATAGCCTTTTCGCCTGTGATCCGCGCGCCAGACAGATCCAGGCGGGAAACGGAGCTGACGACCATGCTCAGTTGCCCTAAAGAATCAGGCAGCTCAAAGGCATGCGTCGGACGCAGCATTAAGATCATGATCATCAGCGTTAGCGGACCCGAGTTTTTCATTCAAAAATCCTCCAAATCTAAAGGATCGGCGGAAAACATCCGGAGTTTGTTCCTAAACTGACGCTTTTAACATTTCTAGAGCTTTTAACATTTCTAGAGCTTTTAACATCTTTAAGATTTTCAACGTTTTTAGAGTTTTTAGAAAGCCCAGACTATATTGACTCTGGAGGGATACAAAGGCACAAATATAGGCGTTTATGTCGACAATCATTCAATGTTCCTTTTTTGGAGCTTAGTTATCCAATGAGCGGAGCTAAATGCCGATATCGGCATTTAGCACTCACTGTATAATCGAGCTCCAAAAAAGTCGGTTTTTTATGAAAATCAGAAGGAGGGGGAATTGGAGGCGCCAACCAGCGACGGCTTTACTTCAGCCCTCAAAATTATATACGCGCCGCTGACTGAATTGTTCTTGGCTAAATCTCGAATTTATACCGGTTGCAGTCAAATGTACCTATTTTGAAGCTTGATTATCCATTGGGTGGTGCGAAATGCCGGTATCGGCATTTCGCAATCGTTGTATAATCAAGGCCCAAAAAGGAACTTTCATATGCAAATCAGTATAATTACTTCCCCTGCCCGGGGCTCTTGCCGGTTCTTATAATCGGATATGAGCTTACTTCCATTCGGACAAGCGCTCGGCGCAGAGAAAGCTCAGCCCTCTGCAAGTCGACGTCATTGTCTTTCTGTTGCAGGCGCTGCTCAGCTCTTAGCTTTGCGGCTTCCGCTCGAAGGCGATCAATCTCCTCGGGCCATTCCGCGACGTCGGAGACTACAGTGACCTCGGAAGAAGATATCTCGGCAAATCCGCCCATGATGGCAATCCTTCCGCCTTCCGAGCCTCCGTTTATGATTCTAAGCGGGCCGTATCCCAGGATCGCAGCCCTGGATTCATGTCCGGGCATAACGCCCATGTCGCCTTCCGTGCCGCGAAGCACCACCATGTCTACATTATCATCATACAACATCCTAAATGGAGTTACAATCTTTAAATGAATCCTGCCTGCGGCCAAGCGATCACCTCGCTTCCTTTGAGCGAGCCATTACATCGTCAATGGCTCCGACGTTTAAGAAATGGCTTTCTGGAATGTCGTCGTGACGGCCGTCAAGGATCTCCTTAAAGCCTCGTATTGTCTCTGAGACGGGAACGTATTTTCCTTCAATGCCTGTGAATTTTTCGCCAACGAAGAAGGGTTGCGAGAGAAAGCGCTGCACTTTTCTGGCGCGGCTTACTATCAGCTTGTCGTTTTCGGACAGCTCATCCATGCCGAGTATTGCAATTATGTCTTGAAGCTCCTTGTAGCGCTGAAGGATGGATTGCACGTCGCGGGCCGTGCGGTAGTGCTCAGAGCCGAGAATAGACGGATCCAAGATCCTGGAGTTAGACTCCAGGGGATCGACCGCAGGGTAGATGCCCTGCTCCACTATAGCCCTAGATAGCACCGTGGTCGCGTCTAAATGCGCGAAGGTTGTCGCAGGCGCGGGATCCGTAAGGTCGTCGGCAGGGACGTAGATTGCCTGGACGGAAGTTATGGAGCCGTCCTTGGTGGAAGTTATTCTTTCTTGCAGCGCGCCCATCTCGCTTGCCAAGGTTGGCTGGTAGCCGACCGCGCTCGGCATGCGCCCAAGCAGAGCGGAGACCTCTGAGCCGGCTTGGACGAATCTGAATATATTGTCTATAAATAATAACACATTTTGATGAGCTACGTCACGAAAATATTCAGCTATTGAGAGTCCTGTGAGCGCAATGCGCATTCTGGCGCCGGGTGGCTCGTTCATCTGGCCGAAAACCAAGGCTGTTTTCTGAATGACTCCCGAATTTTTCATGTCATGGTACAGGTCGTTGCCTTCGCGGGTGCGCTCTCCGACTCCCGAAAAGACTGAGTAGCCTCCATGTTCGGTGGCGATGTTTCTGATAAGCTCCATTATAAGGACGGTCTTTCCCACGCCGGCGCCGCCGAACAAGCCGATTTTTCCGCCTTTGGAATACGGGCACAGAAGATCTATGCTTTTAATGCCGGTCTCCAGCATCTCAGCTGATGCAGCCTGATCGGAAAATTTAGGGGCCGGCCTGTGTATCGGCCATAAGTCCATGCCTTCCGGTTGCGGTTTGCCATCAATTGCCTTTCCTACGACATTGAACATTCTGCCGAGGGTTCCGTTTCCTACCGGCACCGATATCGGTTTGCCGGTGTCTGTTGCAGGCATTCCTCTAATGAGGCCGTCGGTCGGGTTCATGGAGATGCATCTGGCGACTCCGTCGCCTAGATGCTGGGCCACTTCGGCTATCAAGGTCTGATCGGCGCCCTTGATTTCAATAGCGTTGTATAGATCTGGCATATAGCCGCCAACAAATCGTATGTCTATAACTGCGCCTATAACTTGCGAAATTTTTCCAGTTTGATTTCCTGCCATGTAGAAACAATCCTTTCGGGCGCTGATTAGCCAGCCCTGAAAGGGGCTGCGCTTGAAGCGTCAAGCAGTGGAGCCTGGCGCCACGCAGGCTTTGCAAGCCTACAGCGCATTGGCGCCGCTTACAATCTCCGTAAGCTCGGCTGTGATGGCGTCCTGACGCGCCCTGTTGTACTGAAGGCTTAAAGAATTTATAAGATCCACCGAGTTCTTCGTGGCGCTGTCCATTCCGGTCATCCTAGCGCTCTGCTCGCAAGCCGACGACTCGAGCATGGCGCCGTATATGACTGTGCTGATGTACTTCGGCACCAAGTATGTCAAAAGATCATCTTCAGAGGGTTCGAAGTCCATAACCCCGCCGCCTCCGCTTTCGATGGGAAGGAGCCTTTTAGAGGACGTCTCATGCGTCATGGTGGACAGGAACTTTGTGTACACCAGATGCACCTCGCCGACTTCGCCGTCTTTAAAGAGATCCATGGCGACCATGCCGATTTCGTAGGCGTCCTCGTAAAAAGGCATTTCTGAGACGCCAGAATAGCTCCTTATTATTTTCCTTCTTCTTCTGCGAAAGTAATCGCGGCCCTTGACTCCGACAGAAATCACCAGATCTCCCTCGCCATCCTTAATGAGGCTGTAGCCCGCTTTTGAAGCGTTTACATTGTAGCCGCCGCAAAGCCCGCGATCTCCGGTTATGACGATGATTGCCAGCTTCCTGTTTTGGCCGGCTTTGAAGTAAGGGTTATTCGGAGATGCGGCCGCCGCTATCCTTTTTACGGAGCTTTCGGTCTCCAAGCAGAAGGGCCTGGCGCTTTCAAGGCTTGCTCTCGCCTTTGCGAGCTTCGAGGCGGCTACAAGATTCATGGCCCTGGTTATCTGCTGAGTGCTTCCGACGCTTCGAATTCTTCTCTTTATTGATCTCATTGTCGCCATAAGACAGCCCTCTTTATTCTATGAAAGAACAGTTATATATACTGATTTGCATATGAAAGTTACGATTTTGAGGTCGGATTATACAGCGAGTGCAAAATGCCGATTTCGGCATTTCGCGCCATTCAATGGATAATCCGACCTCAAAATCGGTACATCTGACTGCGAATCAGTATATTGACTTGCAGGCGAATGCGCTTGTTTTGGAGCTTGACCGTCCACTGGTGCTGATAATCTTAAAAGAATGAATTCAGCGCTCCCAAGGAGCGAAATTCAGATATCCTCATTTCGCGATCTCTGTATAATAAAGCTTCAAAATATGAACTTTCTTTAACAAATCAGCATAGCATAAAGCGCCTATATTAAGCTGTTTCCGGCGCTAGCCCAATATCAAATTTTAGTTTCCTTCTTGAAGCTCTCTATGGCCTCTCTGAGATTGGCTTCAAGCTCTTCGGTGAGATCTCCTTTGACCCTTATCTCATCAAGGATCTCAGGATGCCTCGCTTCGATGTATAAAAGCAGCTCTTGTTCAAAGTCGAGAGCTTTTTCTACATTGACATCCTTAAGGTATTTTCTGGTGACGGCATAGAGGATTACCACCTCTTTTTCCACAGTAAGCGGCTTGTATTGCGGCTGCTTCAGGATTTCCACTATGCGTTCGCCTTGGCGCAGCCTATCCAGCGTGTCTTTGTCAAGATCTGAGCCGAACTGAGCGAACGCGGCCAGTTCTCTGTACTGCGCAAGCTCTACCCTGATTGGGCCCGCGATTTTCTTCATCGCCTTTATCTGGGCCGATCCGCCAACGCGCGATACGGAGAGGCCGGGGTTTATCGCAGGGCGTATGCCGGAGTTGAAGAGTTCTGTTTCCATGTATATCTGGCCGTCGGTGATGGAGATTACGTTTGTGGGAATATAGGCGGAAATGTCTCCTGCCTGGGTTTCTATGATTGGCAGAGCGGTGATTGAGCCGCCGCCGTATTCGGAGCAAAGCCTTGCGGATCTTTCCAGGAGCCTTGAATGAAGATAGAATACATCCCCCGGATATGCCTCGCGGCCGGGAGGGCGCTTCAAGAGCAGGCTCATCGCCCTGTAGGCGACTGCATGCCTGGACAGGTCGTCATAGACTATCAGGACGTCCCGTCCCTTCTCCATCCACTCTTCAGCGACAGCGCAGCCGCTGTAAGGAGCGATGTACTGCAGCGGGGCGGTTTCCGCGGCGCTGGCGGAAACTATAGTCGTGTAGTCCAAGGCGCCGAAGTCTTCAAAGGTTTTGACCAGGCGGGCCACAGTGGAGGCCTTTTGCCCGATGGCTACATATACGCAAAGAACGTCCTTGCCTTTCTGGTTGATGATGGCATCGGCGCAGATTGCGGTTTTGCCGGTCTGCCTGTCTCCTATAATAAGCTCCCTCTGACCCCTGCCGATCGGAACCATTGCGTCTATGGCCTTTATTCCAGTCTGGAGTGGCACATTCACTTCCTTGCGGGAGATTACTCCAGGGGCTACCCGTTCAATTGGGCGATATGCCGAGGACTGTATGGGGCCCTTCTGATCTATGGGTTCGCCAAGGGCGTTTACGACCCTGCCTATGAGGGAGTCTCCTACAGGCACTCTTGCCACGCGGCCTGTGAGTTTCACAGAGTCGCCTTCTTTAACATCTTTGTCGGGGCCGAGAAGCACAGAGGCGATGCTGTCCTCCTCCAGATTCAAAGCCATGCCCAAGACCCCTGAGGAAAACTCCAAAAGCTCGCCGCTCATGGCCTTTCTCAAGCCGTATATCCTGGCGATGCCGTCTCCAACCTGCATTACGGTGCCAGCCTCGATCACGTCCAGCTTAGCGGAGTAGTTTTTTATTTCTTGCTTTATGACGGAGCTGATTTCTTCAGGTTTGAGATCCATTTCATTACTCCTTTGCTCAAAATGCCGCTCGCGGCAAAAGGCGCAAGCCCCAAGCGCAGCTATGCCAGAGATTGCGCGAAAGCCTCCAGCTTCTTCTTAATCGTTCCGTCAATCATCAAGCCGTCCGCTTTTATCAGAATCCCGCCGATAAGGGATGCGTCGACCGTCTCTTTAAGCACGGCGATTTTTCCGGTTCCAGAAGATATCTTCCTTTTCAGTTCGTTTCGCTGGGCGTTATTGAGAGGCACGGCGCTTTTCACCTCCGCGGTGATTATGCCGCTGTAATCGTTTGCGTCTTCTATGAAAACATTCAGCGTCTGAAGGATGTCGAAAGATCTTCCTTTTTTTAGCATTACTGACACAAGGCCCAGTATCTCTGCCGCCGCGTCAGGAAAGGCCTTCTTGAAAAACTCCTCCTTTTCGACAGAGGTAATCTGAGGATTTTGAAAAACCTGCGCCGTCTCCTTTTCCGCCGTCAAGGCGTCAGATATTTTTATCGCGTCACTCCGAGCCTTCTCGAGGGTTCCCGCTTCCACGCAAAGATCGAAGAGCGCGAACGCATAGCGCCGCCATACGATTAGGCCTGCCATTTGAGGTCACCCAATTCGGAGATTGTTTCATCTATAAGCTTGTCATTCGCCTGCCTGTCTATTGAAACATTTGCAAGCCGGCCAGCTAGCAGGGTGGATATGTCTATAATTTCTTTCCTTATGTTTTCCTTAGCTTGCTCGCGTTGCAGGCGAATGTCGCCTGCGGCTCTGGAACGGATCTGCTCTGCGTTTCGCCTTGCCTCAGCCAGAAGAGCTTCACTTGATTTAGCGGCTCGCTGCTTGGCTTCATCAAGAATGGCCGCGCGTTCCGCTTCGACGCCTCCAAGCTTGCCCTCATATTCTTTTTTCATGGAGATAGCGGAGCTTTCAGCCTCCGCAGCCGCAGACAGGGTCTGCTCAACATGTTCCGCGCGCTTCTCCAGCATTTTCTTCACAGGCTTGTAAAGGACTTTGGAAAGCACTGCGGTGAGGATTATCGTGTTGAGCCACTGGATGCCGAGCTCTACGAGAAACGCCTTGTCCAGGTGGAGCATGGAGCCTGGCGGAAGCGCCTCCAGGAGCGTCAAAGATATAAGCTGCATATGCTGCCCCCTTATAGCTTTCCTATGAGTGGATTGGCGAAAAGCAGGATTATTGCCACAAGCAATCCGTAGATGGCTGTGGTTTCGGCAATGGCCGCGCCGATTAGCATCGTGCTCATGATGGTGCCTCTAGCCTCCGGCTGGCGTCCTACGGCTTCCGCTCCTTTGCCGGCCGCATAGCCTTGTCCGGCGCCCGCGCCGATGCAAGCGCAGACCGCAAGGCCTGCGCCTAAGGCTGACATGCCTAAAACAAATGCTTTTGGATCCATTGGAATTCCTCCTTGTTTTTCGTTTGCGCGCTTTGCTATTCTTTCTCAGGCGATGCCTTCTCCTTTATGAAGGTCATGCTTAGGACGCTGAAAATGAAGGCTTGCAGAGAACCCGCGAATATATCGAAGTATGCGTGCAGCGCGTCAGGCAGCGCAAAACGGAAGATCAGGGGCAAAGCATGATATACCATGCCCAGAAGTATGAAGCCGCCGAGTATGTTTCCGAATAGGCGGAAGCTTAACGAAAGCGGCTTGGACAGCTCTCCGATTATGTTCATTGGAAGGAAGAAGAATATCGGATGAAGGTAGTCCTTGAAATAGGCCAAGCCGCGCCTGGAGATGCCAAGGAAATGAATTAGGAAGAACGTATTGAGCGCCAGAGCCAAGGTCGTAGACAAATCCGCTGTGGGCGGCCTGAATCCAAAAAGCGCTGAGTAGTTGGAAATCAGAATGAAAGCGAATACTCCGAAGAAGTATCCTCCCAGCCAGGACAGATCTTTTCCGAGATTGCTTTCGGCGAAGCCGGACATCATTTCTACAAGGAACTCTACGATATTTTGAATGCTTCCCGCCTTAGGGGTGGAGTTGGAATTTACATCAATCATAAGCCTCAGCGCAATCGCGGCTATTATGAGCGCAGCCATCACAAACCATGTGCTTACAAGAGTTTTTGTGATGTATATGGAGAAGTCGCCTAAACGGAAGAACGGCCAGAGATTCTTATTGGAAAAGTCCATACGCTGCTCCTTTCCTCACTTATGCTGATTGGACTTTATATGATTTGCATTCTATTATAACCAATCAGCTTATGAGCATATCAGAAAAAAGAATCAAATTGCTTTATGCTCCACTTGCTCTTTGTTTTTCAGCCTGAACCCGAAGGCCGAGCTGGCTAGAGTCATTGTGCCGAGAGCTGTTGCTGGCAAGCTTAGAAAAGGGGCGATGGCTGCGGCAACCAGGACTCCTGCGGTAAGCATTAAGCGAAGCGCATACTGGCTTACCGCGTAAAGCGCGGCATAGTCCTTTCCCATATCCACCGAGCGCGCTATGCTGCGCTCCATCATTGCTACTTTCACCGCTGAAACCGCAGTCCCTAAGAACAGGCTCATGACAAAGCGCGAGGGATTATCAAAGCGGTAGAAAAAGCGCGTCACTATAAGGCCTATAGCCGCTAGCGCGACAAACTGCAAGATCATTGAAGCAATGAGAGACTTGCCTGCATCCGATACCGATGTCATTTGAGATTCTTCCATTCCTTAGATATTAGTTCAAACATGCACTTGATGGCGGCGCCGACCCCGAAAACGGCAAACAGAAAGAGGAGCCATGGAGATGTTCCCAAAAAGCCGTCAAGGAGCTTTCCAGCCATAACGCCCACGAAGACGCAGACAGCCATAGTAAGCCCCAGCTGGGTGAAAAGCGAAAGAGCGGAAAGGAATCCGCGATTTTTCTTGTCCAGAGCCTTCACCTCCAAAGCGGGGCTTTTTTTCTTGAGAGGATTATCATGGCGGCATAACTCTCCCAAGAAAAAAAGCTGCGCGAAACGCTGTCATTTGCACCTATTTTGGAGCTAATCCATTTAGCGGCGCGAAATGCCGATATCAATCGCACTCGCTGTATAATCAAGCTCCAAAATGGAACTTCATATGAAAATCAGCATATATGGGCGGGAAAATGTTTGCGGAGCGCCGCCTATTTGGATTGCCATACCTTGGCGTCGCTTAGCACGGCTTCGAGTATTCTCTCAGATGCGTAGCCGTCCCCGTAGGGATTTTTGGCTTGAGCCATCCGGTTGTACTTTTCGCTGTTCTCCATCAGCTCTATGCAGGCATTAAGCACATTTTCCTCGCTGACTCCGGCAAGGGCGACAGTGCCGGCCTCCACCGCCTCAGGGCGCTCCGTCACATTCCTTAATACAAGAACCGGCTTTCCCATGGAGGGCACTTCTTCCTGAAGGCCGCCGGAGTCGGTCAGAACGAAATGGGATTTGTTCATAAGGTTGTGCATGTCCTTAAGATCCAGAGGATCTGTGAGCACTATCCTATCCGTACCTTCAAGAATGGGGTAGACAGTCTCTCGGACTGCGGGGTTTAGATGCACTGCGTACACCAAGAGCGTGTCAGGGTATCTTTGAATGAAGCGCTTCGCGGCGCGGCATATGTTTTCCAGCGGAGCGCCGAGATTTTCTCTGCGGTGAGCCGTCATCACAATGAGCTTCTTCTTTGGATCCAGCCTGTTAAGAGAATCTCTTGAGAATGTGTATCCCTCTTCAAGAGTTGTTCTCAGGCAATCTATGGCAGTGTTGCCCGTAACATAGATAGTTTGCGCAGATATATTTTCCTTTATTAAATTTTCTTTGGATTTGCTTGTTGGAGCGAAGTGCAAATCCGCCAGGGCGCTAGTTAGGCGGCGATTCATCTCTTCAGGGAATGGCTGGAATTTATCGTAGGTGCGCAGGCCCGCCTCAACATGGCCGAGCTTGGTCTTGCAGTAGTGCGCGGCAAGAGATGCCGCAAAGGTCGTGGTGGTGTCGCCGTGGACGAGGACTAAATCTGGCTTGGCGCCATTTATTATTTCTTCTATGCCCTTTAGGGCGTATGATGTTATATCGGCAAGCGTCTGCCTGGGCTTCATTATGTTCAGGTCGTAATCCGGCTTTATGCCGAAGATGTCCAAAGTCTGATCCAGCTGCTCCCGGTGCTGCGCAGTCACTGCCACTATGGCGTCAACCTCAGGGGATTGCTTTAAGACTTTAATGAGAGGGCCCATTTTCGAGGCTTCAGGCCTTGTGCCGAATACAGTCATAATCTTTATTTTGCTCATAATTTACACCCCTTATGTAAGCATTAAGAAAATAGGAGCGCCCAAAACTTTAGGTTTACGATTGCGCGCAATCTTCGCGTTCATTCAGAAAGCTTTCTGCGGCATGCTGCCGCCGCCTCAAGAGGCGGGGGCTGCTCGCGCTGAGTGCATGAGCTAACCGGACGCTTCGCCTCTTATACTTATTTTCATTAAATGTTCCTTTTTTGGAGCTTGATTATCCATTGAGCGGTTCGAAAGGCCGATATCGGCATTTCGAACCTTGAAAGTGGGCAGTAAAGCTTCATAATCGGTACATTTGACTGCAAATCGGCATATAGGACTGGATTGCCTTTGACATGCATTAGAGAATTATATCAGTTTTTTATCGAATTATGCAACATGAGTTTTGATTGGGAGAAGAGAATCAGTTTTTCAGCTGATGCTCTAGTGCTGTCGCTCTTAATCGCGTCACATGCTTTTAGCCTATAAAATGCTTATTTATAGACGAATAGGACTGCAACGCATTTAAGACTGTCTGCACTATACCGCTTTTCATCAAATGTTACTTTTTTGGAGCTTGATTATCCATTGAGTGGTGCGAAATGCCGATCTCGGCATTTTGCACTCGCTGTATAATCAAGCTCCAGAAAAGGTAATTTAGTACGAAACCACTTAAGGAGGCGCCGTTTGCGCAAAGTTGCGGTTTTAGGTATGTAAATTTGCAAAAAGCCAATATTTAGCAATAGACAGCAAAAAAGAGCGCACTTAATA